>NZ_CP046606.1:1800000-2100000 GCF_030408355.1 Corynebacterium afermentans subsp. afermentans | reverse complement strand
GTCTCCGCTTTGTTGTTCTTCAGGGATTCGTAGACGTTGTCCGGAATTTCGGTGACGGTGAGCTCGTCGCCGGTCTTGGCCAGGATGCGGGAGATATCGAGTGCCACGTTGCCCACGCCGACGACGGCGACTTCCTTGGCCTCGAGGTTCCAGTTGCGCTCGAAGCGCGGGTTGCCGTCGTAGAAGCCGACGAACTCGCCGGCGCCGATGGACTTGTCGCCGCCCGGGATAAGCAGCTCGCGGTCGCGCACGGCACCGGTGGAGATGACGACGGCGTCGTAGTAGTCGCGCAGGTCGTCGATAGTGATGTCGCGGCCGACGGTGACGTTAGCGATCAGGCGCAGCTTGTCCTTGTCCAGCACGTTGTGCAGGGACTTCACAATGCCCTTAATTCGCGGGTGGTCGGGTGCCACGCCGTAACGGATCAGGCCGAAGGGGGCGGGCATCTGCTCGAAGAGGTCGACGTGGACGTCGTGCTCTTCGTTGCGGATTAGCAGGTCGGAGGCGTAAATGCCGGCTGGGCCGGCTCCAACTACGGCGACGCGCAGGCTCATATGTTCGTTGTCCTTTCGCAAAAGGGTGTGTTGATGTTGGACACTATAGCGTATAGACCGAGTGGTCTTAAACCCGCAAATAATTTCATTCTCAACCCCCGTAAAACGTTTACATTCACTGCCTTAACCGGCACTTTCTCCGGTCCAGTTGTTTTAGACCGAGTAGTACGGCACTATTGGCCAGCAATAGCTCCGGGCCGCCCGGATGCGTACAGAGTTGTCTATTTAGGGAGAGCAGATGAGCGCACCCATTAAGCCCAGGACACGCCCGAAGAAGTCGGAGGGGCAGTGGCTAATAGACGGCTCCGCGCCGCTGAACCACGACGAGGAGATCAAGCAGGAATCCCCAGTCCTAGACGTCAAGCAGCGCGTAATCGACGTCTACTCCAAGGGCGGCTTCGATTCGATCGACCGCGAGGACCTCTACCCGCGCTTTAAGTGGCTCGGCCTGTACACCCAACGCAAGCAGAACCTGGGTGGCGAGTTCACCGGCGAGGACAACAGCGTCCTGGAAGACAAGTACTTCATGATGCGCATTCGCTTCGACGGCGGTATCTGCTCCACCGCGCAGGCCCGCGCCGTCGGCGAGCTTTCCCGCGACTACGCGCGCTCCACCGTGGACCTCACCGACCGCCAGAACATGCAGTTCCACTGGGTGCGCATCGAGAACGTCCCCGCGATCTGGGAGAAGCTCGAGGAGCACGGCCTGAACACCTGGGACGCGTGCGGCGACGTGCCGCGCGTGATCTTAGGCTCCCCGGTCGCCGGCATTGCCAAGGACGAGATCATCGACGCCACCCCCGCGATCCGCAAAATCCAGCAGATCGTCACCGACGAGGAATTCCAGAACCTGCCACGCAAGTTCAAGACCGCTATTTCCGGCAACGCCCGCCAGGACGTGGTCCACGAGATCAACGACCTTGCCTTCATCGGCGTTGAGCACCCCGAGCTCGGCCCCGGCTTCGAGTGCTACGTCGGCGGCGGGCTGTCCACCAACCCGATGCTCGCGCAGTCCCTCGGTGCATTTGTCACCCTCGAGCAGGTCCCCGACGTGTGGGCGAACGTGGTGCGCATCTTCCGCGACTACGGCTACCGCCGCCTGCGCAACCGCGCGCGCCTGAAGTTCCTGGTCAAGGAGTGGGGCGTGGAGAAGTTCCGCCGCATCCTCGAGGAGGATTACTTGGGCTATGCGCTTGCCGACGGCCCAAAGGCCCCCAACAACCTGGTCGACCGCGACCACATCGGCGTGCACGAACAAAATGACGGCAACGTCTACATCGGCGTGAAGCCCACGCTGGGCCACATGTCCGGCGAGCAGCTCATCGCGCTCGCGGACCTGGCGGAGCAATACGGCGTGACCGACCTGCGCTTTACTCCGTTTAAGGAGGTGCTGTTGCTCGGGGTGGAACCGGAGGACGTCGAGAAGCTGCAAAGCGATTTGGAACAGATGGGGCTGTACTCGAAGCCCTCCGAGTTCCGCCGCGGCCTGCTCAGCTGCACCGGCCTGGAGTACTGCAAGCTCGCGCACGTGACCACGAAGTCCCGCGCGATCGAGCTGGCGGATGAGCTGGAGGAGCGCTTCGGCGACCTGGATTCGCCCATCACCATCTCGCTCAACGGCTGCCCGAATGCGTGCGCGCGCCACCAGGTCTCCGACATCGGGCTCAAGGGCCAGATGGTGGCGAACGAGGACGGCAAGAAAGTCGAGGGGTTCCAGGTGCACCTCGGCGGCACTATCGGCGAGGGCGCGAACTTCGGCCGCAAGCTGCGCGGCCACAAGGTGCTGTCCACCGAGCTGACGGATTACGTCACGCGCGTGGTGCAGCATTACGTGGACAAGCGCGAGGACGGCGAAACATTTCGTCAATGGGTCGCCCGCGCGGACGAGGATGATTTGCGATGAGCTTTCGCCGAGCCCCGAATCCGAACCGCAATTTCCCCTCGTTTTGCCCCTATTGTGGCGGGGAGGACCTTTGGCCGAACGAGGAGACGGACTTTGCCTGGAAATGCGGGGAGTGCCTGCGTGTTTTCGAGGTGAAGTACCACGGCCAGGACGATCCGGACACCCCGCACGCGCCCGCGCCGTCGACGGAGGAGGCGCTGCAGGCCTCCCTGGCGCGGCACGGGCATACCGCAGTAGTGAAGGAAGAGAAGCGATGACCAACCTGCTCAACCAGCCGGGAGGAAACTTCCGCGACCCCGAGATCAGCCCGGCAGGGCCGAGGGAGACGGCGGCGTTGCCGGAGGACGTCGCCAAGCAAAACGCCCAGCTCGTAGACCAGTGGGCACCCAAGCTTTACGACGCCTCCGCCGCCGACATCCTCGGCTGGGCCCACGAGCACGCGCCCGGCAAGCTCGCGGTGACCCTCTCCATGGAGAACACAGTGCTGGCGGAGTTGGCCGAGCGCCACCTGCCCGACGCGGACTTCCTCTTTTTAGACACCGAGTACCACTTCCCGGAGACCCTCGAGGTGGCCGACGCAGTTGAGGCCCGCTACCCCTCGCACACGCTGGTGCGCGCAACCGCCCAGCTCACCCGCCCGGAGCAGGACAAGGTGTACGGTCCGAATTTGTACCTGCGCAACCCCGGCGCGTGCTGCCGCATGCGCAAGGTTGAGCCGCTGGCGGTGCACATGAGCCCGTACGCCGGCTGGATCACCGGCCTGCGCCGCGCCGACGGCCCCACCCGAGCCGAGGCGCCCGCGCTGAGCCTGGATAACACCGGGCGGCTGAAGATCTCCCCGCTGGTGACCTGGTCGCTGGAGGACACGGAGGCATTCGAGGAGGATAACGACCTGATCATCCACCCGCTGACCCGTCAGGGCTACCCCTCCATCGGCTGCGCCACCTGCACCATGCCCGTGGCCGAGGGGGAGGACCCGCGCGCCGGGCGCTGGGCGTTCGCATCCAAAACCGAGTGCGGCCTGCACGAATAAAAGGAGCTTTAGACAAGATGACGCAAGCAACGACACCTGAGCTGTCGCCGCACCTGAAGGACTTGGAAAACGAGTCCATCCACATCATCCGCGAGGTGGCCGGGCAGTTCGACAAGATCGGCCTGCTGTTTTCCGGCGGCAAGGACTCCTGCGTGGTCCTCGAGCTGGCGCGCCGGGCCTTCGCGCCGGCGGCCATGCCGATTGAGCTGCTGCACGTGGACACCGGGCACAACTTCCCGGAGGTGATCCAGTTCCGCGACGAGCTGGTAAAAAAGCACGGGCTGCGACTGCGTGTGGCCGAGGTGCAGGACTGGATTGATCGCGGCGACCTGCAGGAACGCCCCGACGGCACCCGCAACCCGCTGCAGACCGTGCCGCTGGTGGAGACCATCGCGGAGGTCGGCTACAACGCCGTGCTCGGAGGCGCGCGCCGCGATGAGGAACGCGCCCGCGCCAAGGAGCGTGTGTTCTCCGTGCGCGACTCCTTCGGCGGCTGGGACCCGCGCCGCCAGCGCCCCGAGCTGTGGGACCTGTACAACGGCGCGACGCTGCCGGGCGAGAACGTGCGCGTGTTCCCCATCTCCAACTGGACCGAGGCGGACGTGTGGGAGTACATCGGCGCCCGCGGGATTGCCCTGCCGTCGATCTACTTCGCGCACGACCGCGAGGTGTTCGGCCGCGACGGCATGTGGCTGACCCCGGGCGAGTGGGGTGGCCCGCGCGACGGCGAGCAGCTTGAGACCCGCCGCGTGCGCTACCGCACCGTGGGCGACATGTCCTGCACGGGCGCGGTTGATTCGGACGCGTCCACGATCGACGAGGTGCTCGTCGAGATCGCCAACTCCACCCTGACCGAGCGCGGCGCGACGCGCGCCGATGACCGCCTGAGCGAATCCGCCATGGAAGACCGCAAGAAGGAAGGCTACTTCTGATGACTGCCCCGACCACCACTTCCGCCGCAGCCGCGTTGGCGGACCGCGAAACCCTGCGCCTGTGCACCGCCGGCTCCGTCGACGACGGCAAGTCCACCTTCGTCGGCCGCCTTTTGCACGACACGAAGTCCGTGCTCGCGGACCAGCTTGCCTCCGTCGAGCGCACCTCGGCCGACAGGGGCTTTGAGGGCCTCGACCTTTCCTTGCTTGTCGACGGGCTCCGCGCCGAACGCGAACAGGGCATCACCATCGACGTGGCCTACCGCTACTTCGCCACCGATAAGCGCACCTTCATCCTCGCCGACACCCCGGGGCACGTGCAGTACACGCGCAACACCGTGACCGGCATGTCCACCTCCCAGGTGGTCGTGCTGCTGGTGGACGCCCGCAGCGGCGTGGTGGAACAGACCGTCCGCCACCTCACCGTGGCCAAGCTGCTGGGCGTGCGCACCGTGATCCTGGCGGTGAACAAGATCGACCTGGTCGGCTACTCGGAGGAGACCTTCAACGAGATCAAGACCACCTTCGACGCCAAGGCCGCCGAGCTCGGCATCGAGGACCCGCACGTGGTGCCGATTTCCGCGCTCAAGGGCGACAACGTCGCTGAACTGTCCGCGGAAACGCCCTGGTACACCGGCCCGACCGTGCTGGAGCTGCTGGAGACCATCCCGGTTAACCACGGCCGCGCCGACGACCTGGACTTCCGCTTCAACATCCAGTACGTGCTTCGCGAGCACGCCACCGACTACCGCGCCTACGCCGGCCGCGTCAACGCCGGTTCCATCTCCGTCGGCGATGAGGTCCTCGCCCCGTACGGCCGGAAAACCACCGTGGCCGGCATCGATTCCACCGACGGCCCGGTGGAGGCCGCCCACGCCGGCGACTCGGTGGCCCTGCGCCTTGCCGACGAAATTGACCTGACCCGCGGTGACCTCCTGGCCTCTGGAACCCGGCCAGAAGACACAAGGGAGTTCGCCGCCACCGTTGTGGGGCTCACCGAGAAGGAGTTGCGCGCCGGGCAGGCTGTGAAGCTGCGCATCGGCACCGCGTTCGTGCGCGCCCGCGTGGCCAGCGTGGACCGCGTCCTCGACATCGACGGTGCTGCCGGCGACAACACCTCGCCCGAGGCCGTCGCGCTCAACGAGATCGCGCACGTGACCATCCAGACCGCCGACGAGTTGCCGGTCGAGCCCTACGCGGCCCGCGGCGCGGTGGGCAACTTCCTGCTCGTGGACCAGTCTTCCGGCAACACGCTGGCCGCGGGTCTCGTGGGAAAGCGCCTGCGCTAGGAGCACCCACCATGACCGCGCTGATCACCCTCTCCCACGGCTCGCGCCACCCGCGGGCCAAGGAGGGCATCCGCGCGCTCACCGAAGCGGCCGCCGAAAAGCTCGGTGTGGAGTGGGCGGACGCGCACCTCGAGTTCGATCGCCCCACCCTTGCCGAGGCGGCCGCCGCGTTGTCTTCGCCGCGCGCCATCGTCGTGCCGCTGCTGTTCACCCGCGCGTTCCACGCGAAGGTGGACGTGCCGGCCCACCTCACCGAGGCGCGCGAGCACTGCGACCTCACCCTCGCTGAGCCGTTCGGCACCGGCCCCGACATCGCCGAGACCCTGCACAAGCGCTTGCGTATCGACGCACCTTCGGCGTCCCACGCCACCCTATTTCCCGTCGGCACATCGGATGCCGAACAGGCCGCGAACTACGCCCGCCTGGCGGACAACCTGGCGCGTTTGGCCGGGATCGATGTGTCGGTGGTGCAGGCGACGAGGGGCGACCGGAGGTTCGTCGATAGGCACACACACGTGCTGCCGCTGTTTGTCACCCACGGAACACTCCTGGACCGGATCCCACCGCACCTGTCAGCTTCTGGGCCGCTGACCACAGACCTCGCGGATGTTGTTGCCAACCGATACCGCACTGCCGAAAAGGACGCCTGAGATGTACAAGATTGAGACGCTGCTGCTCATCGCCGTGGCCGGCCTGGCCGCCCAACTTGTCGACGGCGGCCTCGGCATGGGCTTCGGCGCCACCTCGTCCACCATGCTCATCGCACTGGCCGGGCTGACCCCCGCGGCCGCGTCCGCCGTCGTGCACACCGCGGAGCTGGGCACCACGCTGGCCTCCGGCGTCGCGCACACCCGCTTCGGCAACGTGGACTGGCGCACCGCGTTCGCCATCGGCATCCCCGGCGCGATCGGCGCGTTCCTCGGCGCGACAGTGCTGGTGCGCCTCTCCACCGAAGCCGCTCGGCCGGTGATGTCGCTGATCCTGGCCCTGATCGGGCTGAACCTGATGCTGCGTTTCGCGCGCGGGCTGACCCAGCGCAAGCTGGTGGAAAAACCTCATTCCCGCGGGTTTTTAGCCGGGCTAGGCATGTTCGGCGGGTTTGTGGACGCCACCGGCGGCGGTGGCTGGGGGCCCGTGACCACCTCGACGCTGCTGTCCGCCGGGCGCGCTGAGCCGCGACGCATCGTCGGCACCGTCACCACCGCCGAGTTCCTGGTCACCACGGCCGCCACCCTCGGGTTCGCGGTGGGAATGTGGAACGACCTTGTGGCCAACCTCGCTGGGGTGCTCGCGCTGCTGGCGGGCGGAGTCGTCGCCGCGCCTATCGGAGCGTGGGTGGTCACCCGCATGAACCCCATCGCGCTCGGCGGAGTCGTGGGCACCTTGATCGTGTTTCTGAACCTGCCGGTGGTGCTGAAGTTCCTCGGCGTGGACTCCGGCCTGTGGGTCGTGCGCGTGCTGGTTTTGGTGCTCGGTGCGGCGCTGTCCGTGCGCGGCGTGCTCAAGGCGCGCCAGAACTCGCGGGCCGCGGGGGAGCGCGAGGGAGCGACAGTGGTCGACGCGGAGCCAGCCCGCCTACGATAAGCAACCATGTCTGACTTGCTTATCGCCGCAGCGATGAAAGAAGAGGCCGCGGACATCATGTCCGGCGGCGACCACGAGGTGCTGATCACCGGCATCGGCACCCTGCCCGCCGCGATCGCGCTGACCCGCCGCCTGTCTTCCGGGCCGCTGCCGTCGCGCGTGATCAACGTCGGCACGGCCGGCGCCCTGGTGGACTTGGAGCCTGGCGTCTACGAGGTTTCCGACGCCGTCAAACACGACTTCAAAGTCGGTGGCACCTCCGAGATCACCGACTTTGTCTACCCGCGCTGGTTCTCGTTCGACCCGCTGACCGAGCTGCCCAAGGCCAAACTCGCTACCGGGGATGCGTTTGTGAACCGCTCCGATCTGCGCGAGGAGCTCGCCCGCGAGTGCCAGCTCGTGGACATGGAGGGCTACGCCCTGGCCGCGGTGTGTTCCACCTTCGGCGTGCCGCTGACCCTGCTCAAGCAGGTGTCCGATTCCGCCGACGAGTCCGCCTCCGCGGTGTGGGAGGCCGCCCTCGAGCGCGCCCGCGTCGAGCTGGGGCAGGCGCTGCGCGAGCACCTGCGGTAATCGCCTGGGGCCGCTGCGCTCCCGGCGACCGCTCCCTGCGCCCCATCTTGCGAATCTGCTAGTTGCCCCGCACGCCCAACTAGCAGATCAAGTGTCCAACTTTCTGTTGTTCCAGGTGATGTTGGAACCAGGTGCCAGTAAGGAGCTCATCTGCTAGGAGCGTTTTTGGGCAACTAGCAGATGAGCCCGCAGCGATGCGGAGGCACCACAAACCCAGAGCACGAAACCCCTATTAAGCGCGAAAATGGCGCTTAATAGGGGTTTCGTACTGGGGATCTGGCGGCGAGAGCAGAGTCCTACTTCGCGAACTCCTCCACGAGCGTGGCGTTGAACGCCGGCAGGTCGTCCGGGGTGCGGGAAGAGATGAAGCCGGAGTCGACCACAACCTCCTCGTCGACCCAGTTGGCGCCGGCGTTGGCCAGGTCGGTCTTGACGTTGGCCACGGAGGTGAGCGTCACGCCCTTGAGCACGTCGGCTTCGGCGAGGATCCAGCCGCCGTGGCAGATCACGCCGATCGGCTTGCCGGCGTCCTTGAACGTCTTAACCAGTGCTACGGCGTCGGCGTCGGTGCGGATGGTGTCAGCGTTAACGGTGCCGCCGGGCAGGATAAGGGCGTCGAACTCGTCGGCGGAGGCGTCGGCCGTTTTGGCGTCGACAGCCACCTTCGCGCCCTTCTTGCCTTCGATCTCACCGGTTTCGGTGGAGATGACCTTGGTGGTCGCGCCGGCGGACTCCACGGCTTCCTTCGGGGAGGTCAGCTCCGAATCCTCGAAGCCGTTGGTGGCGATAATTGCGACGCTCTTGCCGTTGAGGTCAGCCATGGTTTCGTCCTTTCGTCGATGAGTAAGTACGGCGCCCACCGTACCTATTCTTCGTCCTTGATGGCGTGGGTGCGGCCCGGAACCTCAGTGTCGCCCTCGACCTCTCCCAAGGGGACGCGGGTGGAGCCGAGGCCTTCCTTGACGGGGACCTTGGTGTTGGACTTTTCTCGCTTGGCCATGCGCATCATGTGGTCGCGCACGGCGAGGAACGACGTCTTCGAATCCATGGTTTGGGTTTGCTGGGTGGCCATGGCTATCTCATCGGCGGTGATTTCACCGGAGCGCAGCGAGACCATCTCGGCCCAGTAACGCAGCCATACCGCGGCAACGGCGGCGACCGGCACAGCCAGGAACGCGCCGACGATGCCGAACAGGGTGCCGCCCACAGCGACGGCGAGCAGGACCACGGCGGCGTGCAGGCCCATGGCCTGGGACTGCAGGATCGGGGAGAGGACGTTGCCCTCCAGCTGCTGCACGGCGATGATGAGCAGGAGCACGAACACAGCGTTCATGAACCCGTTGGACACCAACGCGATGATCACGGCCAAGGCGCCGGCGGAGATCGCACCCACGATCGGGATGAAGCCGGCGAAGAAGGTCACCACAGCCAGCACCGGCCACAGCGGCACGCCGAGGAAGAGCAGGCCCAAACCGATGAAGATGGCGTCCACCATGGACACGATGGCCTGGGTGCGGATGAAGCCGGACAGGGTGTTCCAGGAGCGCATGCACACCTCGGTGAGGTGCCAGCCGGCGCGCACGCCCGTGTACTTGCGTACCCACGGCAGGAAGCGGTCGCCGTCTTTGAGGAAGAAGAACAGCAGCACGAGCGTCAACGCGAGCGTGGTGCCTACCGACGTAATCGCGCCGATGCCGGAGAACACCCCGGAGGCGATGTTCGACGCCTGACCCTTCACAAACGCGGTGGCCTGGTCCACGGCCTGCTGGATACGTTCCGGCTCGAGGAAGGTGAAGTTCTGCTCCTTGAGCCAGGCGATGATCTGGTTGATGCCCTGCTCGGCCTGGTGGCCGAGCTCGGTGCCCTGCGACTTCACGGTCGGCGCCATCGCGGCGATGATGCCGCCGAGGATGCCGAAGGTGGCGATTAGCGTGATGAACACCGCGAGGGCGGCGGGGATCTTGTGGCCCCGCATCCAGCGCACCGGCGGCCACAGCACCGTGGCAAGGATCAGTGCAAGCAGGATGGGCAAAAGGCCCATCCACACCCATTTGAGCAGGTAGAGCAGGATCGCGGTGGCGGCGACAATGATGATGAAGCGCAGCGCCCAGGCGGCGGCGGTGCGGCCGTCAGAGGCGATGATGTCGCCGCGGTCTACGGGCTCTTTGGAAAGCTCCTGGGCCGCGTCTGCCGGGGTGGGCAGCATCCGGACATCGTCGACTGCGGTGTCGAGCGCGCCGACGTAGTCGTTGTTTTCGTGTTTAGTCACGCGCTCATTGTGCCAGAGATGCTGGTTAATGCATATGACGTGGGAGCTGGAGGGCCGTCGTCAAGAACAATGCCCTAGACCACACGTGGATACAAGTGTAGCGTGGGACACAACCTGACCCTAATGTAAGAAAGGCATGGAAATGGCTGTCTACCCGAACCCCGGAACCGAAGGCTCAAACGTCAAGTACCGCGAGCGCTACGACAACTACATCGGCGGCGACTGGGTCGCCCCAGTGGACGGCGAGTACTTCGACAACATCACCCCCGTCACTGGCGAGGTGTTCTGCCAGGTCGCGCGCGGTAAAGAGCCCGACATCAACTTGGCGCTCGACGCCGCGCACAAGGCCGCGCCCGCCTGGGGCAAGACCTCCCCGGCGGAGCGCGCGATGGTGCTGCTGAAGATCGCTGACCGCATGGAAGAGCACCTCGAGGAGCTCGCGGTGGCGGAGACTTGGGAAAACGGCAAGGCCGTGCGCGAGACGCTCGCCGCCGACATCCCGCTTGCCATCGACCACTTCCGCTACTACGCGGGTGCGCTGCGCGCGCAGGAAGGCCGCCTGAGCCAGATCGACGAGGACACTGTCGCCTACCACTTCAACGAGCCGCTCGGCGTGGTCGGCCAGATCATCCCGTGGAACTTCCCGCTACTCATGGCCTCCTGGAAGCTGGCACCGGCGCTGGCGGCGGGCAACGCGATCGTGCTCAAGCCGGCGGAGCAGACCCCGGCGTCGATCCTGTACCTGATGGATCTGGTCGGCGACCTCATCCCGGCGGGCGTGCTGAACATCGTCAACGGCATGGGCGACGAGGCGGGTGCGGCGCTGTCCGGCTCCGACCGTATTGCCAAGATCGCCTTCACCGGCTCCACCGAGGTGGGCAAGATCATCAACAAGGCCGCGGCGGACAAGATCATTCCGGTCACTCTGGAGCTCGGTGGCAAGTCCCCGGCGTTGTTCTTCGAGGACATCTTTGAAAAGGACGACGACTTCAAGAGGAAGGCGGTCGAGGGCTTCGCCATGTTCGCGCTGAACCAGGGTGAGGTGTGCACCTGCCCGTCGCGTGCGCTGGTGCACGAGTCCATCGCGGACGAGTTTTTGGAGCTTGGCGTGCAGCGCGTCAAGAAGATCAAGACCGGCAACCCGCTGGACACTGACACCATGATGGGCGCGCAAGCCTCCACCGAGCAGATGAACAAGATCCAGTCCTACCTGGAGCTTGGGCCCCAGGAGGGTGCGGAAGTGCTCACTGGAGGCGGCGTGAACACGATCGACGGCCTGGAAAACGGCCTCTATATCGAGCCGACCGTGTTTAAGGGCACCAACGACATGCGCATTTTCCAGGAGGAGATCTTCGGTCCGGTGATGTCCGTGACTACGTTCAAGGATTTCGATGAGGCCATCTCGATTGCCAACGACACCATTTACGGCCTGGGCGCGGGCGTGTGGGCGCGCTCGGGCACCACGGCGTACAAGGCCGGCCTCGCCATTCAGGCTGGTCGCGTGTGGGTGAACCAGTACCACACCTACCCCGCCCACGCGGCGTTTGGCGGCTACAAGCAGTCCGGTATCGGCCGCGAGACGCACCTGATGATGCTGGACCACTACCAGCAGACTAAGAACCTCCTGGTGTCCTACTCCGAGCAGGAGACTGGCTTGTTCTAAGCAGTTGCTTGTCGACGATTCAACCTCCGGTTACCCACGTAACCGGAGGTTTTTCTATGCGTTTGCCTGCGGAAACAAAGAAAGTTGCGCTGGGTGGGAACAACTTTGTTGTACGTGCCGTTGTTACCTATGAGTGCGACAGACTCAAGAACGTCGCCGCCAGTGTTATAGTGGTGGCCGTCAAGTTGAGTCGGAGCACATCAACTTACTGATAAACCACTTCTCAACAGGAGGAATAACTCTTATGGCACGTGCAGTTGGTATTGACCTTGGCACCACGAACTCGGTCGTCTCCGTCCTTGAGGGCGGCGAGCCGGTTGTGATCGCTAACGCGGAGGGCTCCCGCACCACCCCGTCCGTCGTCGCTTTCGCGAAGAACGGCGAGGTCCTGGTTGGCCAGTCCGCGAAGAACCAGGCGGTAACCAACGTCGACCGCACCATCCGCTCCGTCAAGCGCCACATGGGCGAGGACTGGACCGTGGAGATCGACGACAAGAAGTACACCCCGCAGGAGATCTCCGCCCGTACCCTGCAGAAGCTGAAGCGCGACGCTGAGGCGTACCTCGGTGAGGAAGTCACCGAGGCTGTTATTACCGTCCCGGCGTACTTCGAGGACGCTCAGCGTCAGGCCACCAAGGAGGCCGGCCAGATCGCGGGCCTCGATGTGCTGCGCATTGTTAACGAGCCGACCGCGGCCGCCCTGGCGTACGGCCTGGACAAGAACGAGAAGGAAGAGACCATCCTGGTCTTCGACCTTGGCGGCGGCACCTTCGACGTGTCCCTGCTGGAGATCGGCGACGGTGTCGTCGAGGTGCTGGCTACCGCCGGCGACAACGAGCTCGGCGGCGACGATTGGGACAACCGCGTAGTTGAGTGGCTCGTGGACAAGTTCAAGTCCCAGAACGGCGTTGACCTGTCCAAGGACAAGATGGCGATGCAGCGTCTGCGCGAGGCCGCGGAGAAGGCCAAGATCGAGCTGTCTTCCGCACAGCAGGCCTCCATCAACCTGCCGTACATCACGGTGGACTCCGAGAAGAACCCGCTGTTCCTGGACGAGACGCTGACCCGCACCGAGTTCCAGAAGATCACCTCCGATCTGCTGGACCGCACCAAGAGCCCGTTCAACCAGGTGGTCAAGGACGCCGGCATGTCCGTCGGCGACATCGACCACGTGGTTCTGGTCGGCGGCTCCACCCGTATGCCGGCCGTGTCCGAGCTGGTGAAGGAACTGACCGGCAAGGAGCCGAACAAGTCCGTCAACCCGGACGAGGTCGTGGCACTGGGTGCTGCGCTGCAGGCTGGCGTGCTGCGCGGCGACGTCAAGGACGTGCTGCTTCTCGACGTCACTCCGCTTTCCCTCGGCATCGAGACCAAGGGCGGCGTGATGACCAAGCTCATCGAGCGCAACACCACCATCCCGACGAAGCGTTCGGAGACCTTCACCACGGCTGAGGACAACCAGCCGTCCGTGCAGATCCAGGTCTTCCAGGGCGAGCGCGAGATCGCGTCCGCGAACAAGCTGCTCGGCTCCTTCGAGCTGGCAGGCATCGCACCGGCTCCGCGTGGTGTGCCGCAGATCGAGGTCACCTTCGACATCGACGCTAACGGCATCGTGTCCGTGTCCGCGAAGGACAAGGCCACCGGCAAGGAGAACACGATCAAGATCCAGGACGGCTCCGGTCTGTCCGACGACGAGATCGATCGCATGATCAAGGACGCCGAGGCTCACGCCGACGAGGACAAGAAGCGCCGCGAGGAGCAGGAGACCCGCAATAACGCGGAGACCATGGCGTACCAGACCCGCAAGTTCATGGATGAAAACGGCGAGAAGCTGCCGGAGGACATCAAGGGCCGCGTGACCGAGGCTGCCGACGCTGTCGATGAGGCGCTTAAGGGCGAGGACCTGGATGCCATCAAGTCCGCAGTGGAGAAGCTCAACACCGAGTCCCAGGCAATGGGCACCGCGCTCTACGAGGCTCAGGCGAACGAGGGTGCAACCCAGGCCGACGCTGCCGACGGCGACGACAACGTGGTCGACGCTGAGGTTGTCGAGGACGACGACGCAACCGATTCCGATAACAAGTAAGGAGGCGACGTCTGATGACGAATCCGCACGACGAGCAGATGCCCGACAACCCGGGCGCTCCGGAGGCCACGGACCCCGAGTACGTGTCCCCCGACCAGGCGGAAACCCTCGCCGACGAGGCTGCTGAGTCCGAGGCGCTTGCGACGGACGAAGACCCTCTCTTAGCCGCGGACGCCGAGCTCGAGGACGCCGCGAAGATCGCGGAGAACGCGATCGACCCGGACGCAGACGGCGACGGCGCAGTCAGCGACATCGAGCTGCAGCTGGCGGAGCGTACTGAGTCGCTCCAGCGGGTCAGCGCCGAGTACGCGAACTACCGCCGCCGCACCGAACGCGAGCGTGGTGAGCTGGCCAACACTGCCAAGGCGAAGTTCGCCACACCGCTGCTGCCGCTTTTGGACGACCTGGATCTGGCCGAGCAGCACGGCGACTTGGCCGAGGGGCCGCTCAAGGCCTTTGCCGACAAGTTCCGCTCGATCGTTGCCGGCCAGGGCATCAAGGAGTTCGGTGCTGAGGGCGACGCGTTCAACCCGGAGATCCATGAGGCGGTGCAGGACCTCTCCCAGGGCGACACCAAGGCCGTGGGCACGGTGCTGCGCAAGGGCTACATGATCGGCGACCGCCTGGTGCGCAACGCCATGGTGATCATCGCTGATCCCGCCGAGCCTGCTGAGCCGGCCGGCGAGCCAGAAGCCGACACAACCGAGTAGGTAAATCGCTCGGATGGAAGGGCCGGGGAATGAGGCAGCGCGGACCCACGCGGCCTCGTCCCCGGCCTTTGTACTTAGATAAATTAGTGAACAAACTTTAGCGAGACAGACTCAACACTCTTTGTAGAGGAAAGGAGGGTGCGAGATGGCTATGCAACAAGAATGGGCCGATAAGGACTATTACGGCGACTTGGGCGTGAGCTCGTCGGCAAGCGCTGCAGACATCAAGAAGGCATACCGCAAGCTCGCACGCGAAAACCACCCCGACTCCAACCCCGGCAACAAAAAGGCGGAGGAGAAGTTTAAGCGGGTGGCCGAGGCGTACGACGTTGTCGGCGACGAGCAGAAGCGTAAGGAATACGACCAGCTGAAATCCATGATCAGCTCGGGCGGCTTCGGCCGGTTCGGGCGGGGAGGAGGATCCGGCTTTCCGGGCGGGTTTCGCGGCACGGAAACGGAATTCGACCTCTCCGACATCTTCGGATCAGCCGCTGGTGGACAAGCTGGAGACAGCGGCCTTGGTGATATCTTCGGTGGCTTCTTTGGCGGCCGCGGCGGTGCTGGCAGGAACGCTCGGCCGTCGCGGGGGGCCGACGTCGAAACGGAAATAACCCTCGATTTCCGTGAGGCCGCCAAGGGCACGACCATCCCGGTCGAGCTCACCGGCGAAGCTCCGTGCACCACTTGCCACGGCTCCGGTTCCAAGGACGGCAAGACGCACACCTGCCAGATGTGTTCTGGCTCCGGCTACATCCGCGAGAATTCCGGCGCCTTCGGCATGGCACGTCCCTGCACGAACTGCGGCGGCACCGGCGAGATCATCGAGGACCCGTGCGACACCTGCGGCGGCACCGGCACCGTGCGGCGCACCCGCTCGATCACCGTGCGTATCCCCGCAGGCGTGGTCGACGGGCAGAAGGTGCGCCTGGCAGGCCAAGGCGAGGCGGGCCCGAACGGCACGCCCGCTGGCGACCTGTTCGTCACCGTGCATGTGCGCAACGACGAGGTGTTCACCCGCTCCGGCGACGACCTTGAGGTCACCGTCCCGGTCGCGTTCTCCGAGGTCGCCCTCGGCGCAACCATCGCGGTGCCCACCCTGGACAACCCGGTGAAGGTGAAGGTTCCGGCTGGCACCCCGAACGGGCGCACCCTGCGCGTGAAGGGCCGCGGCATCCCGAAGCGCTCCGGCGCCGCCGGCGACCTGATGGTCACCGTGGAGGTGAAGGTGCCCAAGGACCTGGATCCGTCCGCCACCTCCGCGCTGCGCGCCTACGCCCAGGCTGAGAAGGACTCCGGCTTCGACCCGCGCGCCGGGTGGGCCGGGCTCTAGCCCAGGAAGGAGGTGTAGACGATGGATGAGAAACAGGAGTATTTTGTCATCTCCGTCGCCGCTGAACTGACCGGCATGCACGCGCAGACGCTGCGCACCTACGACCGGCTTGGCCTGGTCACGCCGATGCGCACCAAGGGTGGCGGCCGCCGCTACTCGCGGCGCGACATCTCCATGCTGCGCCGCATCCAGTACCTCTCCCAGGAGGAGGGCGTCAACCTCGCCGGCATTAAGACGATCATCGAGCTCTCCCAGCAGATCGAGGACCTCCAGGACGAACTGGAAACCCAACGCGGACATAACGAGGAGCTGCGCCAGAAGTTGCAGACCGGTACTCGCCGCGGCGGTGAGCTGGTGCACGTGCCGCGCTCCACCGCGGTGGTCACGTGGGAGCCAGCTGCTTCTCGACGCCGCCGGCGCTCCACGCGGTAGCGATCGGAGTTTTAAACTCGGCCGCATGACGACTAAGGCTGGCGCTCCGCCGTTGCTCAAAGAGACCGGTCCGTGGCGGTTCCGTTTCCCGGAAGTCATCCTGTTGGTTGCGGCGTTCGTGTGGATGGTGGTTGAGGACGCGAACAGTGAAATCAGCGCTGGCTTTGGATTTGCGCTGGTATTCGTCGCTCCGATGTTGCTTGGTGTTTTGCTGATGTGCATGGTGCTGGGCATCCCGCTGCAGCGCCAGCCGGTGAACAAGTTTTGGGGAGATGCCGCCTACATCGTGGTGGGCGTTCTCGTCGCAGTAATTTTGGCTAAAAGTGACAATCCGTACGGTGCGCTGCCGGCCATCATGCCGTACGTCGCCGCAGCCATAATTCTGACCGGGGTCTCCGCGGCGCTGCGGCGCGCAATTGCGCTCCTGGCGTGGAAGAGGAAATGACGCAGAGGCTCGTATACTCGGCAGCATGATGGCAGGTGTCAGCGAACCGCCGCTGCTCAAAGACACGCGACCGTGGGGTTTTCGCATCCCCGAGTTTTTACTGGTCGCGATTCTGTGCGTTGCGTTTCCAGGCGTGGCGGTATTCGGCGGCTACGTTGTCATCCCCGTGCTGGGGATGCTCGCCGCGGCGCTGCTCATCGGGCTTCCGCTGCAGAATCGCCGGGTAAACGATTTTATTGTTGACGCTGGCTACCTGGGTGTCGCGTACGTTATTGGTCTCGTGCTGAGGCTGACCGGGTTTCCGTACGAGGATCAGTTTTGGCTCAACGCCACACTGGGTGCGGCGTCCATTGTGCTGCAGATCGTCGGGTGGTCGGCGCTGATTCGGCGGGCGCTGGGGTATCGGCAGTGGAAATCGAATGCGGAATGACAAAACGCCCGCGCAGTGAACACTTGAGCGCGGGCGTTTGTGCTTAGAAAATTCGAAACGCTTCCTAGCCATGGAAGGCTAGGGGCCTTTTGAAAGCCTCCACAACACTACATACGCCGATGTGTTTTCGCATTGAGGAGGCTACCGAGCCGAACTTAGCCGCCGAACTCGATGGCCGCGGCGCCGCCGATGTGGCGGAGGTTGGACTTAGCCAGGTTGAACAGGCGGCCAACGCCACCTTCGAGGAAAGCGGTGCGGGCGCCGGACTTGGTGAAGCCCTTCATCATGTCCCAGGTGATTCCCGGCGGCAGCGACAGCGCCTCCGGGTCGGTGACGATGTCCACGAGCACCGGGCCGTCGTAGGCCAGGGCCTCCTTGAGCACGGGCTCGAGGTCGTCCGGGTCCTCGATGCGGAAGGACTTGATGCCCACACCCTTGGCAATCTCGGCGTAGTTGGCCTGCTCGTGGTCGGTGCCGAAGTACGGCATGCCAGCCACCAGCATCTCCAGCTTCACCATGCCCAGCGAGGAGTTGTTGAAGCAGATCACCTTCACCGGCAGCTGGTGCAGCTTGATGGTGAGCAGCTCACCCATGAGCATGCCCAACCCGCCGTCGCCGGACCAGGAGATGACCTGGCGGTCGGGGTATGCCGCTTGCACGCCGATTGCCATCGGCAGGGCGTTGGCCATGGTGCCGTGAAGGAACGATGCGGCCTCGTCGCGCTTGCCGTTCGGGGTGAGGTAGCGCGAGGACCACACGTTGCACATGCCGGTGTCGACGGTGAAGTACGCGTCGTCGTCCGCGAGCTCGTCCAGCACGGATGCGGCGAGCTCCGGGTGGATCGGCTTCTTGGACTCGAAGGCCTTGGAGGTGTAGCTCTTCACCACGTGGTCCAGCAGCTGGTAGTGGCGCTTGAGCATCTTGTCCAAGAACCCGCGGTCGGTCTTCTCCTCGATGTGCGGGAGGATGTTCTCGATGACGCTTTTCACGTCGCCGACGACCGGGTAGTCCACAGTGGTGCGGCGGCCGATGTGGGTGCCGTCGATGTCGATCTGCGCGACGTTCTCGTCGGGCAGCCAGTCGGTGTACGGGAAGTCGGTGCCGACCATGATGAATAGGTCGGACTCTTCCATCGCGTCCACGCAAGCGCCGTAGCCGAGCAGGCCGGACATGCCTACGTCGTACGGGTTGTCGTACTCGAAGTACATCTTGCCGCGGAAGGAGTGGCCGATCGGGGACTTGATCTTCTCCGCCAGGGCGAAGACCTCGTCGCGGGCGTCGCGTGCGCCGTAGCCGCAGAACAGGGTGACCTTGTCGGCCTTGTTAATCGCCTCCACCAGGCGGGCGGCCTCGTGCGGGTCCGGGTAGACGCGCTTGTTTTTGCCGGTGGCGTAGACGGAGTCCGCGGTGTGCGGGCCCTCGGCGGTGTCGGCGGCGAAGATGTCGCCAGGCACGACCATCACGGACACGCCGTTGCCTGCCAAGGTGTTCTGCAAGGCGTTGTGCAGCACGCGCATGCCCTGGTCCGCCTCGTGGACTAACTCGCAGTAGGAGGAGCACTCCTGGAACAGAAGCTCCGGGTGGGTCTCCTGGAAGAAGGAGGAGCCGATCTCCATGGTGGGGATGTGCGACGCAACGGCCAGCAGCTTCGCGCCGTTGCGGTGCGCCTCGAACAGGCCCTGGACGAAGTGGGTGTTGCCCGGGCCGCAGGATGCGCCACAGACGGCGAGCTCGTCGGCGGCCAGGGAATCGGCACCGGCGGCGAACGCGGCTGCCTCCTCATTGCGTACGTGCACCCATTCGATGTCGCTCTGGCGCACGGCGTCGGACAGCGGGTTGAGCGAGTCGCCCACCAGGCCGTAAATACGCTTGACGCCTAGGTCCTCTAGGCGCTTGACTACTTGCTCTGCGAAATTGGGCATTGCCTACCTACATCTCCTGTTTAGTCGTTTCATTCAACGTGCGCCATGGTAACGACTTTTACGCAGCTGGGTCCGAGCGCTGTTGTAAAGCCGACAGAAATGTGGGGTCTGTGAAGTAGTCGGTGTGCCCGCCCCTGACTCCCAGCACACGCTCGCCGCCCCACCCGATGTACGACGGCGACGAGCCGATCGCCGCCGTCGGACCGGAGCGCAACAACAGGATCGGGTCTTCGGGGGAATCCACCACGTGCACCGTCGCTTCGGGCCCAGCCAGGGTCAGCTTCGAGACGTGCTCGCCCGAGACGCCTGCGCTGCCCAGGATCCACAGGTCGTCTGCAAGCAACCCGTGCTGGTGCGCCGCCTTCGTGGCTAAGAGCGAGCCGTAGCTGTGGGAGACCACGGTCTTCTGTGCGTCGGGGAAGCGCTCCTCCAACGCGGCCTGGAACATTGCAAGGTCGTCCGCGCCGGCGTGGGCGCGGTGGGGCGAGGCTGCGTCCGTGAGCAGCGGGGGAGGGGCGTAGCCCTGCCACACCACCACGGCGGCCCCGGTCTTTTCTGACAACATCTGGGCTTTCTCCAGCTCGCCCGGCAGCTTCGAGGGTGTGCCGGTGGTTGCACCCGCGACCATGGTGATCACGCGTGAGGGGTCCACCGCGTCGCCGACCAGGACCGTGGTCGCAGTCGGACCGGCCTCGAGGATCACGCCGCCAGCGTCTTCCACCGCTGCCATCGTGGACGCTGGCACCGTCTGTGCGTGCCGGGCGTGCAACGATTCGAAGGACTCGTCCGGGTGATCGAACAGCGGGTCGTAGTCCTGCTCCTTGCCGGCTGCACCCAACAGGGTCCGTGACAGCCTCAGATCCAGCATCATGGACATGCCGTTGAGCCACAGCACGACGCGTGAATGGGCGGTGACGCCGATGAACTCGGCGGCCTCGTCCAACTGCTGCTGCAAACCGGCGGCGGCGAGCAAGGCCACCGACGCCTGCTCCAGCCGCACAGCACTGGCGGCAAGCGCCGCGTTGTAGCTGGCTAGCCTTGCAGCAGACGCTTCGAACGCGGGTCCGCGGAACCCTGAATCCGCAATGACGGCGGCTGAATACGGCGCGTGTTCCGCGCGCTCCCGCGCACCGGCTGCTGCCAATTTGGTGGCGGCTGCCGCGGCGAACAATTCGGATGTGGACAGTGCTGGTTTGTACGTCACGGCGTGAGCTCCTTGCCCAAGCGGGTGTCCGTCTGCTCCACTTTGGACGCAAATGCGGCGACGTCGTGGAGGTGGGTGTCCAGGCGGGACGTGACATCGTCGACAAGCAAATGCTCAACGTCCTGCAACGATGTGAGCGCGGACGCGGAGCGCGAGGGATTTAAGTGGGCGGCGGGAAGGGCGGTGAAGCTGCGGATGCAGCTGCGGGCGGCGGGTGCGGTGTCTGTGGTCAGTTGAAGAAATGTCATGCAACGAACCATCCGCGAACGCAACAGTCGACGCAATACCCCAATCCAAATCTGTGGATAACTCCCCCGAGACGCACCTAGAGTTATCCACATGAAGATCGCGCTATTGCAAATTGCCGCCGGCGGCGACAAGATGGAAAATTTGTCCGCCATCGAACCGCGTATCCGCGACGCCGCCGCCCAAGGCGCCACGCTGATCGTTTTGCCCGAGGCCACCAGCCAGGCGTTCGGGCAGGGGCGGCTGGATACGCAGGCAGAGGAACTGGACGGTCCGTTCGCCACAGGGCTGAAAAAGCTTAGCGACGAGCTCCGCGTCACCATCGTCGCCGGCATGTTCCGCCCCGCAGACACGAACACCGTGGACGGCAAGCAGTACAACCGCGTCTACAACACCACGCTGATCACCGGCGGCGGGGCGCATAAGGGATACGACAAGATCCACACGTACGACGCCTTCAACTACAAGGAATCGGACACGGTGCGCCCCGGCGACAAGCTGGTCACGTTTGAACACGACGGCGTGACCGTGGGAGTGGCAACCTGCTTCGACATCCGCTTCCCAGAGCAGTTCCAGGCGCTCGCTCAACGGGGCGCGAAAGTGGTTGTGGTGCCCACGAGCTGGGCGGATGGGCCGGGCAAGGTGGAGCAGTGGCGCATCCTCACCGTCGCGCGTGCGCTGGATGCCGGGGTGTTCGTCGCGGCCGCTGGCCAGGCTCGCCCGGACTTCGAGACCAAGGCCGGGGAGCCTTCAGGGCCCACTGGCGCGGGCCACTCTGTGGTGGTGGGGCCGACGGGCCAGCGGCTTGCGGAGGCCGGCTACGGGCCAGAAACGCTAGTGGTGGAAATCGACCCGGCGGACGCCACCGAGGCGCGCAAGGAGCTGCCGCTGGCGGAGATTCGGGAGCACAGCGCTATTCGCTGAACCACTCCGGCACCGCATCGGGGGCGACGGTCTGCACGTCTTGCGCCCCGGCGACCTCCAGTGCAGCGGCCAGGCTCACCGCCCGCTCCTGCTGCGCACACACGATCACCTCGCGGCCCCACCACATGCCGACGCCAGAGGCCACCTGCTCCAGCGATGCCCCCACACGCGACTCTGCAACCCACGTAATATCCAGCCAGTTTTGGGCCTTGGCCAGCGCATCCAGCGCAGCAGTGTCGTACCACTCGCCGGGCTCTCGCGCGCCGACGACCAGGTGCACCTCCGGCGGATCGGGCTGCTCTAGGCAGTGGAACACCAGCGCCTTCGCCGCAGCGATACCGCCCTCGGCGGCAACCAGGAGCAGTTGCTTGTCCACAACCTCCCGCAGCCCACCGCGCGCCGCCCCCAACGTCAACCAGTCGCCCGGCTCCAACGGAATGCCGCCGGGTACGTGGAACTCCAGCTGCCCGAGCGGATTGGACGGCAGCGCCGGGACTAAGCCGGTCCACTCGCCGGGACGCTTCGGCGACATCACGGGGATGACCTGGCCGGGGGAGTACGGCACCGGCGTGCCGGCCTCCAGGCGCACCACCTGCACCTCGCCGTGGTCCGCCACGCTGGTGACCTGGGCGGCGGTGGCGGCGGGTACGCCGGCGTAGTCGGCCTGGGAGGCGGCATCGCGCATGAGCTCGGCCGCGTCGGATAGGGCGGTGCGGTCGGCTTCGGCGTCCGCGCCTTCGTCGATAAGCATCTGCACAGCGTTGGGGTACTCCTCAGCCGGAAACCCTGTGCGGCGCAGATCCAGCGCCAGCGCTTTGAGCTCGTCGCGGACTTCCTCGGCGGGGCGTTCGAGCACGGCGAGGGCGGCGCGTAAAAGCAGCGGCGGCATCTCGTCTCCAGGTGGCAGCATCATTTCCGCCTGCGGGTACGCCTGGGAGAAGCGGGCGCGCCACGCGCGGCTGACCTGCGGGCCGTGGGTGCGCAACGTCTGCGAAAAGGGGACGGAAGGCATGAAAACAGGCTACCTAGCGGCTGTGGGCTAAAGTTGCACCCGGTTTAAATGTGATAAGTGGATAGAAAAGAGGTGCTGCGGTGGAATTCACCCCGTATACGCTGCTCACGGACATCGGCTGGATCTCGGTCCTGCTCATCGTCGGCAATATTCTGCGCAACCGGCTGAAGGTGCTGCAGGCGCTGCTGCTGCCCGCCCCGATCACCGCAGGTCTGCTCGGCCTGCTGCTGGGCGACGAGGTGCTGGGCGTGATCCATTGGTCTGACCAAGTGGGCACGTACACCACGCTGTTGATCGCAGTGGTGTTCGCCTCCATGGCGTACTCGATGGAGCTCGGCGGCTCCGTCGCCTCCGGTGCCCGCAACATGTGGGGCTATTCCACCGCCATGTTCATGGGCCAGTGGGGCCTGTTCATCCTGCTCGGCCTGTATGTCTTTGCGCCGGTGTTCGGCACCGAGCCGTGGTTCGGCATGATGCTGCCGGTCGGCTTCATCGGCGGCTTCGGCACCGCGGCGGCCGTGGGCTCCGCACTCGAGGAAATCGGCGTGGAAGGGGCCTCCTCCATCGGCTTCACCTCGGCCACCGTGGGCACCCTGGTTGCCATCGTCGGCGGTGTGATCATGGCCAACTGGGGCATCCGCAAGGGCAAGTCGTCCCAGCTCGCCGGCACGCTGCCTGACGACCTGCGCACCGGCTACATTCACAACGAAGACGAGCGCCCCTCCATCGGCAAGGCCACCACTAACCCCTCGTCCATCGAGCCGCTGGCGCTGCACGCCGGCTTCATCGCGTTCACCGTGCTCATCGCGTACATGGTCAACAGTTTGATCAAGGACCAGTGGTCGAACGTGTCCATCCCGCTGTTCGCCATGGCATTCGTTATCGGGCTCATCGGCCGCCTGGTGCTCAAGCTCGTCGGGCGCCCGAACTACCTGGACAGCTCCACCATCAGCTCCGTTTCCGGCGCCGCCACGGACTACATGATCGCCTTCGGCATCGCCTCCATCGTGCCCGCAGCACTGGCGGGCTACTGGCAGGCGCTCGTGCTCATCTTCGTGCTGGGCACCCTGTTCTGCGTGGTGTGGATGTTCTGGGCCGGCCCGACTTTCTTCGGCGAGAAGTGGCTCGAGCGCGGCCTGTTCGGCTGGGGCTGGGCCACCGCCGCCGTGGCCACCGGCATCGCGCTGCTGAAGATGGTGGACCCGAAGCTGAAGTCCGGCACGCTCAACGAGTACGGCGTGGCCTACGTCGGTTTCGCCCCGTTCGAGATCGGCACGACCATCATTGCGCCGATCGCGGTGATCGCCGGCTTTACCGCGATCTTCGGCTGGATCGCGTTCGCGATCGCGGTCGGGGTGGTCGTGCTGGCTTACGTGATGAAGTGGATACCGGCCAAGAGATCGTCGTAAAGCTTGATGCTTATCACGGGCGGTTACGTAGCGCGGTAGGAATGTACTGCTGCCCTGCAAGCCAGGAAGCTGCTGCAGGGTTTAGCGAATTCATCAATCGGAGGCAGACCCTGTGGTACCGCAAGAGCTCCCTGGAATCGAGTAGCGGTTCCAAGTGGCTCGCCCGGTTTCGAGCGAATCGCACTGTGTTTGCCCACCGATAGATGACTGAATGATTTGCGTATCGGAATGGAGAACCTGCCCTCGCATTAAAAGCGTTGCTCAGCGCCTCATTCCAGAGCCTCATCCTTGGGTTGTTGGGGGACGACACTTGAGGCTGAGGGAGTAAGAAGAGCCATGCCCCGAAGGGAAGCGCTGCTACAAGATCGTCATGCGTGGGGTTAGTTTTCCTGGCGGAGCCATCCTCTCCGAGTAATGCAGGCGCAGCTTTCTTCCATAAAGGTTGCCTGTTGGTTGGCGAGATAATTTGCTTGAGTTTGGGTGCGGGGTCTATCAACCAATCTCGTGAATAGGAGCTTGACCTACCTGGCTCGTGTACAGGCTCAGTTTCGTTCCAGCTTTGGAGCCTCGTGTCGATGCTGTTTCGCAGCTGCACTTCAACAATTCCGGTTGTGGCAGTGACGGCACCGGCCATCGTAATGTTCCATAAGTACAGCTTCAGCGCCTTTGCTTCGGATCCTCCTGCAGCAGCCCGGTAGGTGTCGAACCGTGCATCGGACAAGGCATTGGTGATTGCTGAGATAGTTTGCGCCTGCACGGTGCCATGTATACACTTTCAGGTACAAGACGGGTTAAAATCCGGTATCAATAAGAATCCCCGCTGGGCATCACGCCCAGCGGGTTTCTTTTTAAGGGTTAAACGACAAAAAGTGTGTCTGATTCAGCGTGTCGTGGGGGTTAGATTTGGCCTTTTTGGATGCCGATTGAGTGTGTGTAGTTGGTGTCGATAGCGTTGTCGTAGAGGGCTGGTCGTCCGGTTTCGTGGTCGGCTTCGTTCTCGTTTCGGGTCAGGGTGGATACTTTGGCGAGTTGGCCCTGGCCCCAGTCGGACTGACTGGCGATTCGTACTGGATCGTCAGGCAGTTCCGTTTTCAAATAGAGCCACCAATCCAGCATGCGGCGTTGTCGTTCACCTGATCTGCCGCGGTGTGTTCTGGCGAGCAGTTTGAGCTGGGCGTTGATGCCGCCTTCCAGGCTGTTGGTGGTGGATTTGATCCACTCTGGTTGAAGTACTGCTTTTGGCGGGTTGAGGTAGACAAACAGCATCTCGGACCGCCAAAGATGGTTGAGGCTGTTGTATGCCTTGCGCACGTTGTGATGCGTCCACACGCGGGTCCATGCACCGGTTTTGGGATCTTTGACCAGGGTTTTCTCGTCCATCCATGACCGGTAGAGCGTGGAGAACTCGTGCAGCTGCGCACCCCATGCAGCGGCTTCATCCAGCGTGGTGATCCGGGTCAGCTTCAGCGCAAGTCGGTAGATGGTGCGCCCGGCATCGGTGCGTGGGTTACTGGTGGTGTAGCGGCGTACCACGCGTTGGGCGTGGACGAGGCAGCGTTGAATTTTCGTAGTCGGCCAGCACTTTTTGATCGCGCTGTATGCGCCTTGGCCGCCGTCGATGACGGCGATGAGTGGGGCTTCGATGCGCTCAAGCAGCAGTTGGTAGTCGCGGGTGGTTTCGTGTTTGCACCAGTGCCAGGCAATCACGTGGTCGATCGTCGCCGCGACGATCAAGCAGCCGCCAGCGGTGTAGGTGCCGTCAAGGAAGATCTGGTCGTAGACCCGCTTGTCGTGGCCGGCGGTGGGGTCAGGCACATCAACGAACCAGAACGGTTCGAATCGACGTTGCATCGTGCGCGGTGAGCACCCCACACGGCGGGCAACGGTATCGAGGCTGGCGCCGGTGGTGAGGTGGTCGATGAAGACGGTGAACGCCGCCGCGTTGGTGATGTCGCTTCTGCGTTTCACGCTGGAGGCGCCGCATCGTTTGCAGCGCCACCTGGTGGTGCCTTTGCTAGTGGTGCCGTTTCGTTTCATTTCTCCGCCGCAGTGGCAGCGTGGTTGGTTCTTTGACATTGCGACACCACACCACGCCGCACATAGCACATCACGGCAGCCACACCGAGGATTGAACGCTCGAGACCTAAATATATGCCCCCGAAGCATATATTTCCCTGAAACCTACAGGTCAAACCCTGAAAATCGTCGATTCCAGACACACTTTTTGTCGTTTAACCCCTTTTTAACCCTTAACCCACCCTGACCGGTACCCGGTCTTTGCGCCTCGACCTCTGAGACACCCTCCACTGGACTCTTATAGTCCTGCCCCATTTGAGCTAACCCCGCGCAACTTTTTTGCCGTTGACAGGAACAGACTCAACTTCTTGTGCGTTACACCTAGTGCGAAACAAACATTAGGCAAGAAAGGACCATGGGATCATGGCGAACAAGTACACGCAGAAGACACAGGAGGCCCTGCAGCAGGCGCAGATGCGCGCCTCCGCCGCCGGCAACCCGGAGATGCGCCCGGCACACGTTCTCGAAGCGCTTTTGAAGCAGGAGGACGGCATCGCCGCCCCGGTGCTCAAGACCACGGGCGTGGACCCGGAGACAGTCGCGCGCGAGGCCGGCGAGCTGATTAGCGGCTACCCCAGCGCACAGGGGCAGAACATGGCCAACCCGGGCATCAACCGGGATCTGCAGACGGCACTGCAGCACGCGCAGGATCTCGCGGGCGAGCTTGGCGACGAGTTCGTTTCCGCCGACGTCCTTTTGGCAAGCATTGCGAAGGGAAACGACGACGCCGCTGAGCTTTTGACCAAGCGCGGCGCCACCTTCGACGCGCTGAAGGAGGCCTTCTCCTCGGTGCGCGGCGGAAAGACCGTCACCTCCGACAACCCGGAGGACCAGTTCCAGGCGCTGGCGAAGTACTCCACCGACCTGACCGCACGTGCGCGCGAGGGCAAGATCGACCCGGTGATCGGGCGCGATTCGGAGATCCGCCGTGTGGTGCAGGTGCTTTCCCGCCGCACGAAGAACAACCCGGTGCTCATCGGTGAGCCGGGCGTCGGTAAGACTGCGATCGTCGAGGGCTTGGCCCGCCGCATTGTGGCCGGCGACGTTCCGGAGTCGCTCAAGGGCAAGACGCTGATCTCGCTGGATCTGGGCTCCATGGTCGCCGGCGCGAAGTTCCGCGGCGAGTTCGAGGAACGCCTGAAGGCCGTCCTGGACGAGATTAAGGAGTCCAACGGGCAGATCATCACGTTCATCGACGAGCTGCACACCATCGTCGGTGCCGGTGCGTCCGGCGATTCCGCGATGGATGCCGGCAACATGATCAAGCCGCTGCTCGCCCGCGGTGAGCTGCGCCTGGTCGGCGCGACCACGCTGGACGAGTACCGCCAGTACATCGAGAAGGACGCCGCCTTAGAGCGCCGCTTCCAGCAGGTGTACGTGGGCGAGCCGACGGTGGAGGACACCATCGGCATCCTGCGCGGGTTGAAGGAACGCTACGAGGTGCACCACGGTGTGCGCATCCAGGACTCCGCGTTGGTGTCGGCGGCGGAGCTGTCCAACCGCTACATCACCAACCGCTTCCTGCCGGACAAGGCCATCGACCTGGTCGACGAGGCCGGCTCGCGCCTGCGCATGCAGATCGACTCCTCCCCGCAGGAGATCGACGAACTCGAGCGCATCGTGCGCCGCCTGGAGATCGAGGAGATCGCCCTGCAGAAGGAGTCCGACGCCGCTTCCGCGCAGCGCCTGGAGCACCTGCGCGAGGAGCTCGCGGACCAGCGCGAGCGCCTCGGCGAGATGAAGGCGCGCTGGGAGAACGAGAAGGCGGAGGTGAACAAGGTCCAGTCCGCGAAGGAGGAGCTCGAGCGCCTGCGCAACGAGTCCGAGATCGCGGAGCGCGAGGGCGACTACGCCAAGGTTTCCGAGCTGCGCTACGGCCGCATCCCGGAACTCGAGGCCGAGGTTGCGCGCGCGGAATCCGAGGCCAGCAACAAGACCATGCTGGAAGAGGAGGTCACACCGGACATCATCGCGGACGTCGTGTCTTCCTGGACCGGCATCCCGGCCGGCAAGATGATGCAGGGCGAGACGGAAAAGCTGCTGAACATGGAGTCCGTGCTCGGCGAGCGCGTCGTGGGCCAGAATGAAGCCGTCGTCGCGGTCTCCGACGCGGTGCGCCGCTCCCGTGCCGGTGTGGCTGACCCGAACCGCCCGATCGGCTCCTTCCTCTTCCTCGGACCCACCGGCGTGGGTAAGACGGAGCTGGCCAAGTCGCTCTCGGAGTTCCTCTTCGACGACGAAGCGGCCATGATCCGCATCGACATGTCCGAGTACGGCGAGAAGCACTCCGTCGCCCGCCTGGTCGGCGCCCCTCCGGGATACGTCGGCTTCGATGCCGGCGGCCAGCTTACCGAGGCCGTGCGCCGTCGCCCGTACTCGCTCGTGCTTTTCGACGAGGTCGAGAAAGCGCACCCGGACGTCTTCGACGTGCTCCTGCAGGTCCTGGACGACGGGCGCCTCACCGACGGCCAGGGCAGGACGGTGGATTTCCGCAACACCGTGGTCATCCTCACCTCCAACCTGGGCGCCGGCGGCAACCGCGAGCAGATCATGAACGCGGTGAAGCACCACTTCAAGCCGGAGTTCATCAACCGTCTCGACGACGTGGTGGTCTTCGACCCGCTGAGCCAGGACCAGCTCGTCGGCATCGTGGACATCCAGCTTGAGGGTCTGGCCGAGCGCCTCGCCGCCCGCCGTCTCGTGCTGGACGTGTCGGATTCCGCGAAGTCCTGGCTGGCCGAGCGCGGCTACGACCCGGCCTACGGTGCCCGCCCGCTGCGCCGCCTGATCCAGCAGGCCATCGGCGACCGCCTGGCCAAGAAGCTGCTGGCGGGTGAGATCGTCGACGGCGACACCGTCCACGTGGACGTCGCTGACGAAGGCGAGGGCCTGGACGTTGCCGCGAGGTAGATAATGGGCGTATGACCCAACTCGTGCATACCCCGGAAGCGCTGGCTACGGCGCTTCCGGCCGGCCCCATCTCCCTCGTTCCCACCATGGGTGCGCTGCATAGCGGCCACCTCGCCCTCGTCCGCGCCGCCAAAGCGCTGGGCAATCCCGTGGTGGTGAGCATCTTTGTCAACCCGCTGCAGTTCGCGCCGGGCGAGGATTTGGAGAAGTATCCGCGGACGTTGGCTGAGGACGTCGCCAAGCTTGAGGCCCTCGGCGTCGACGCTGTCTTCGCGCCTTCCGCCGAGACGATGTACCCGCACGGCCCGCGCACGACGATCCAACCCGGTCCGCTCGGCGGGGTGTTGGAGGGCGCGACCCGGCCGACGCACTTCGCGGGCGTGCTCACGGTGGTGGCGAAGCTGTTCGCGCTGACCGGCGCCTCGGACGCGCTTTTCGGCGAGAAGGACTACCAGCAGCTCGCGCTGATCCGGCAGATGGTCGATGACCTGCACCTTCCCGTGCGAATCCACGGCTGCCCGATCGTGCGCGACACCGACGGCCTCGCGCTATCCTCGCGCAACCGATACCTCTCCGCCGAGGAGCGCACAGTTGCCCTCGCTATCCCGCGGGCGCTGGCCACCGGCAGCTTCGCCGAAGCGCGCTCGCTTCTCGACGCCACCGAAGGACTCCACCTCGACTACCTCGTTGCCACCGCCGAGGACATGTCCGCGCTGCCCGACGGATACACGGGGTCGGCGCGCCTGCTCGTGGCGGCGAAGGTCGGATCGACGAGGCTGCTGGACAACGCCCCGATCGAGCTCTAACGCGGCGGCGCGCTCCCGCTGCATCACCGCTGCATCACGCCACGCCACTTCCGCCCGCCTCGATCCGCAAACCCTGGGATCCTCAGCCTGGGAGCGGCAGATTTTTGCGCGAACCCAGGGTAAGCCTCCCAGGGTCTGTGCAAAGTAGCGCCGACCGCCCCCGCGCCCGCCTAGAACGCGTGCTCCGGCCCTGGGAACTCCCCGGTGTGCACTGCGCGCTTGTAGTCGGCGGCCGCGGCGGCCAGATCCGTGCCCACCGAGCCGAACTTCCGCACGAATTTCGCGCGGTGGTCGCCGGCGGGGATGTCCGCCATGTCGTGCCAGACCAGCACTTGGGCATCAGTGCCTGCACCTGCGCCGATGCCGACGGTCGGGACGGGGCACGAGGCGGTCAGTTCCGCCGCTAAGTCCGCGGGGACCATTTCGAAGACCACCATGTCGGCGCCGGCTTGGACGACCGCGTTGACGTCGTCACGCAGCTGATCGGCCCCGGCGTCGCGGCCCTGGACCTTGAACCCGCTCAGGTTGTCCACGGACTGCGGGGTGAAGCCGACGTGGGCGCACACCGCCAGACCGGCGTTTTTCAGCGCACGGATGCGCGGGGCGATCCGCACGCCTCCCTCCAGCTTCACCATGTGGGCGCCGGTGCGGCTGATCAGGCTGGTGGCGGTGCGGACGCATTGCTCGTCGCTGGCCTCGTAGCTCCCGAACGGCAGGTCCATGATCACCAGCGCATGGCCCACGCCGCGCACGACGGCCGCGCCGAGGAACGCCATCTCGTCCACGGAGACCTGGTTTGTGGTGTCGTAGCCGTAGACCACGTTGGCTGCGGAGTCGCCGACCAGGAGGCACTCGATGCCGGCCTGGGAAAACACCCTCGCGGTGGCGTAGTCGTACGCGGTGAGCATCGCCCACTTCTCGCCGTCGGCTTTCTTGCGCGCGAAGTCCGCGACGCGCACTTTCTTGGTGGGGGCTAGGTATCCAGTCACGCATGCAGTCTAGGCCAGCGGCAATCGGCAAAATCCCAAATCAGCACCGGAAGGGTTTAGACTGCCCTGCATGCAGGCAACCACCACCATCCTCACCCGCGTTGCAATCCCGGGCGTTGAGAGCGAGCAGCTGCAGGCGCACCAGATTGGGCAGAATCATTTTGTGGTGGCGAGCGTTCCGTTCGTGGATACGACGCTCGCGATGGGCGACATCGTTGAGTGCGTGACGGTGGGTGGGGCGTTCCATGTGGATCGGGTGGTGGTGCGTGGCGGCGCATCGACGGTGCGTGTGCTGCCGGAGGATCCGGAGGGCCTGGACCCTGATGAGATCGCCGGAACCTTGCTGGCGTTCGGTTGCCGGGTGGAGCTCGGCCCGGGCGGCATGCTTGCGGCCAGCATCGGCGCGGACTGTCCGCGTGAGGGGATCACCGAGTGGCTCAGCGGTCTGGAGGAGCAGGGCACAATCCAGCTCGCTCCTGGGTACATGGCGTAGAACACCGTTACACTTGCGGCCATGAGCGTGTTTGTCTCCGCCGCTGAACTCAACGAACGCATCCAGACTGGCCAAAAACAGACCATTATCGCCGCGCTGTGGGAGCCGAAAGACGGCAAAGCGTGGTCCAAATTCCAATCGGAGCACATCCCGACGGCGCTGTACTGCGACCCTTCGGTGCAGCTTGCCGGCTTGCCCGGCCGTGCGGTGGGCCGCAACCCGCTGCCCAGCATTGACGTTGTCAGGAAAGCGGCCGCGGGCTGGGGCATCGAGGACGGCCGCCCGGTGTACATCTACGACGGTGGCAACGGCCTGTTCGCCGCCCGCGCATGGTGGATTCTGCGCTGGGCGGGCGTGACGGACGTGCACATTCTCGACGGCGGCTTCGCCGCCTGGGACGGCGAAGGTTTCCCCACGGTCGCGGGCCCGGGAGGCATCGTCGTCCCGCGCGGCGTCGAGCTCACCGAGGGCAACTTGCCGTCCGCAACTATGGAGGACGTCAGGGCATTTGAGGGATTGCTTATCGACGCCAGAGGTGCCCGCCGTTTTCAGGGCCTCCGCGAAATCCTGGACCTGCGCGCCGGGCACATCCCGGGTGCACGGAACTTGCCGGTCAACGACCTGTTCGATCCGGAGAGCCACAAGGTGAAGGACACCGACACGATCCGCGACCGTTTCTCCCAGCTGGGCGTTACCCAGAACACGGACCCGGCCGGCGTGATCACCTACTCCGGCTCCGGCAACCACTCCGCCCTGCTGCTGGCCGCGATGGAGCACGCCGGCCTGCCGCTGCTCACCCATTACGTGGGCGGCTGGTCCCAGTGGAGCGCGAACCGCGACAACCCGGTGGCGACGGACATTTAGTGTCGGGCCGCGCGGTAGCATAGGCCGCGATGGTCATCCTGCTGTTCGTTCTCGCACTCGTGGCGCTGCTCGCCGCCGTGGCGCTGTTCGCGTCGGACTCCCGTGAGCGCAGCACGCACCCCGCCAAACCCGCCAAGCCCAGCAAGCGTGCCCGCCGCGCCTGGGCGCGTGAACACGGCTACGCGTTTGCGTCCAGCGACGACATGCTGGCCAGCGAGTGGTCGCGCGGCGCCGCCGCCGGGGGAGCGCCCGCCCGAAACGTTGCCACCGGCGCCGCCTACGGGCACGACGCGCACGTGGCGGACCTGGGTGATGCCACCGTCATCGCCATGGGCACCGGCGCCGAGACCAGCGCGGTGGTGGATTTCCGCCGCACGGATTTCGCGGCGGAAGGCTCCGACGACCTGGTGGAACTGGACACGCACCATGGGTTCACGTGTTTTGCGACGCAGGCGGGGGCGGGCCGGAGGTTCGTCGATAGGCGAGTGCTCACTGCGCTCGAACAACTTCCCGCCGCTGTGCAGGCCGTCTGGTTCGAGGGCGCGTGGGCGATTGCCCAGCTGGGCCGCGACGCCACCCCGCAAGATTGGGACGCGACGCTGGCGCCCCTGGCGCTGCTCGCGGATGCGGCCCGGACGCTGCCGCCTATCGACGACACCCCGCTGAACCTGCCATTCCCCACCCGCGAAATCCCAGGACAGGCCCCCGCGGCGGCGCAAGAGGCGGAGAACGAGCCGGTGATGCAGCGCCCGGAGGACCCCGTGGAGCTGCCGACGCGCACCACCGGCGGCGAGCGCGGCGAGGTGGCCGACCACACCATCGGCGGCGACGACGTGGAAGCTATCGCCGGCGACGAGCGCCGCGTGGTGGACCTGACCCGGGTGCGCCGCATGCAGGGCCCGAGCTCAATTTTCGACGATAAGGAGTAGAACGATGAAGGAAAAACTCGCTGATCTGGTCAAAGAGCTGGCAGTGGTGCACGGCAAGGTGACCCTGTCTTCGGGCAAGGAGGCGGACTACTACGTGGATCTGCGCCGCGCGACGCTGCATCACGAGGCCAGCCCGCTGATTGGCCAGCTGCTGCGCGAGCTCACCGACGACCTGGACTTCGACGCCGTCGGCGGCCTCACCCTGGGCGCCGACCCGGTGGCCACCGCCGTCATGCACGCCCCCGGCCGCCCGATCGACTCTTTTGTGGTGCGCAAGGAGGCGAAGAAGCACGGCATGCAGCGCCGTATCGAGGGCCCGTCCATCAAGGGCAAGCGCGTGCTGGTGGTCGAGGACACCACCACCACCGGCAACTCGCCGCTGACCGCCGTCGAGGCCTGCCGCGAGGAGGGCGCCGAGGTGGTCGCGGTGGCCACCGTCGTCGACCGGGCGACCGGCGCCGACCAGGTGCTCCGCGACGCCGGCCTGGAGTACCGTTTCCTCCTCGGACTCGAAGACCTGGGCCTTGCCTAACTTGCCTGACGTGTCCAACTCGTCCAACGAGGAGCTCCGCGGCCCCACCGAGTGGAACGAAGGCCGCCACGGCGTCGGCCCCTGGGAGGGGCAGTGGCCCGAAGGCCCCCGCTACGACCCGGAGTTTCTCCGCGACGGCGACCGCCGCAACGTCGTCGACGCGTACCGCTACTGGTCGCTGGACGCGGTCGTGGAGGACCTTGACCAGCGCCGCCACCCCTTCCACGTGGCCATCGAGAACTTCGAAAACGACATGAACATCGGCACCGTTGTGCGCACCGCCAACGCCTTTTTGGCCCGCGAGGTGCACATTGTCGGGCGCAAGCGGTGGAACCGGCGCGGCGCCATGGTCACGGACCGCTACCAGCACATCCGCCACCACGAAACCGTCGCCGACCTCATGGAATGGGCCGCCGCGGAGGCCATACCGGTGGTCGCTATCGACAACACTCCCGGCTCCATGCCGCTGGAGACCGCCGAGCTTCCCCGCGAGTGCGTCCTGCTGTTCGGCCAGGAAGGCCCGGGTGTGACCGAAGCCGCCCAGCAGGCGTCGGTGATGACCTGCTCGATCGCTCAGTTCGGCTCCACCCGCTCCATCAACGCGGGGGTGGCCGCCGGCATCGCCATGCACGCCTGGGTCCGCCAGCACGCGGACCTCTCCCAAGCCTGGTAGGGATCTCGCTGGCGGCCCCTTCCGTTTAAAGTTGGACAACCGTCTCGGATGTCAACTTTTACGCGTTTCGTTTAGCTGGGCGGCCAGAACCCCTAAAACCCGCCAGAACCGGTGAAACGAAACCGGTGCCTCTGGCAATATAGGTACGAACCGTTTGAACTTGAGGAGTCCCCTGTGCCGGAAACGTGGGCGCACCGCGCTGACCTGGCTGAATCTGCCGTAAATGAACGCCACGCGCAAAAGCTCTGGGGCTTGCCCAAAACGAATCTGGCGGTGGTGACGTGGCCGCCGGGCCCCAAAGACCGTTTGTTTTGGCACTGGCACTACTGGTGGCAGGCGCAGTACCTGGATTGTCAGGTCGACGCCGCTACCCGCCGGGAAACCAAGACCCGCCGCCGCCGGATCGCGGACACGTTGCGCGGGGTGCAGCGCCGCAACCGGGGCAAGCTGCTCACCAACGTCCACTACGACGACAAGGCGTGGTTGGCACTGGCGTGGAACCGCGCGACCCGCATCGGCGGCATCAAGCGCAACCGCCACTTGGATGATCTGGAGTTTGACCTGCTCGCGGGCATCGACCCGGTCACCGGCGTGCTGCCCTGGCGCAGCGGCGAGACGTTCTACAACGTGCCGTCGAATGCCACTGCGGCTTTGCTGTTCGCCCGCACGGGCAGGCTGGATAAGGCGCGTGAGATTGTGGACTGGATCTTTGACAATCTGGTGCGCGAGGACGGCCTGCTCGACGATGGCATTCGGATGCGCATGAGCGGACCGGAGGTCGTGGATAAGATTTACACGTACAACCAGGGCACCGCACTTGGTGCGAGCCTGGAAATCGCACTCGCGCTGCGTGAGGACGTTGGCCTGGCGTACAACGAGCAGATCGATTCCTTCGTCTACTCGGAGCGCGCGGACGCGTCGATGTTCTACATCACCCACATCCGCGCGATCGTGCAGTCGGTGGCGCTGAACCTGGCCACCCCGCAGGGTGTGTTGCTGAGCCCGCCGGAGGAGTCCGGGGAGGGCGACGGCGGCCTGTTCAAGGGCATCCTCGCACGCTACCTGGCGGAGGTGGCGCTGCGGCTGCCGGCGGATTCGAAGGAGAACATCGCCACCCGCAAGATCGCGGCGCGACTGGTTATGCAGTCGGCGGATTCGCTGTGGTCGCACCGCCTTGAGGTGGACGGTTTGCCGGTGTTCGCCGCGGAGTGGACGCAGGATGCGAAGTTGCCGCACAACTACGGGCTCGGGCCTTCGTCGATAAGCGAGGCGGTGGGGCTTGTGCGTATCGACGAGCGCGACCTGTCCGTCCAACTTTCCGGCTGGATGCTGCTGGAGGCGGCGGCGAGGGTGGCTGCAGCGCAGGCGTAAAACGGGCATACTGGGGACGTAACTGCAACCCCTAGCAGGAGGATTTCCATGCCTATCGCAACCCCCGAGGTCTACAACCAGATGCTGGACACCGCCAAGAAGGGCGGCTTCGCGTTCCCGGCGATCAACTGCACCTCGTCGGAGACCATCAACGCGGCAATCAAGGGTTTCGCTGAGGCGGAGTCTGACGGCATCATCCAGTTCTCCCTCGGCGGCGCTGAGTTCGGTTCCGGCCTGGGCGTGAAGAATAAGGTTGCGGGCGCAAAGGCGCTGGCGGCGTTCGCGCACGAGGTGGCGCAGCACTACGACGTCAACATCGCGCTGCACACTGACCACTGCCAGAAGGAAGTGCTGGACGACTACGTCCGTCCGCTTATCGCCCTTTCCCAGGAGCGCGTGGACCGCGGCGAGCTGCCGCTGTTCCAGTCCCACATGTGGGACGGCTCCGCGGTGCCGATCGACGAGAACCTGGAGATCGCCCAGGAGCTGCTTGCGAAGGCGAAGGCCGCGAACATCATCCTCGAGGTGGAGATCGGTGTCGTCGGTGGCGAAGAGGACGGCGTTGAGGCGAAGGCCGGCGCGAACCTGTACACCACCGAGGCAGATTTTGAGAAGACCGTTGACGCCCTCGGCACCGGCGAGAACGGCCGCTACCTGCTGGCGGCTACGTTCGGCAACGTCCACGGCGTGTACAAGCCGGGCAACGTGAAGCTGCGCCCGGAGGTGCTGGACATGGGCCAGAAGGTCGCCGCCCGCAAGCTGGGCCTGGACGAGGGCGCCCAGTCCTTCGACTTCGTTTTCCACGGCGGCTCCGGTTCGGAGAAGGAGAAGATCGAGGAGTCCCTGCGCTACGGCGTGATCAAGATGAACGTGGACACCGACACCCAGTACGCGTTCACCCGCCCGGTCGCGGCCCACATGTTCTCCAACTACGACGGTGTGCTCAAGATCGACGGCGAGGTGGGCAACAAGAAGACCTACGACCCGCGCTCGTACCTGAAGAAGGCCGAGCAGGCCATGTCCGAGCGCGTCATCGAGGCGTGCCAGGACCTCCACTCCGTGGGGAAGTCCGTGTCCAAGTAAGCACTCTTTGCTTATCGACGAAACCTCCGGCCCTCCCCGGAGGTTTTTCCTTTGCCCGGATCCAGTTGCCCTCCCGCCTAGACTGTCTAACCATGGCGAAGCAGAGGATGGGTACGCGGGAGCGTCTTCAACATGTGGATAAGTCGGTGCAGGCGCGCTTGAAGCGTGTGCGCAAGCGTCTGCTCCCGATTCTGCAGATCGGTCTCGCGGCCGGCTTGGCCTATTTCTTGGCACGCGACGTTGCCGGCCACCCGCGCCCGTTTTTCGCCCCGATCAGCGTGGTCATCATTATTGGTATGACGGGCGGAGATCGCGTTTCCAAGTCTCTGGATATGGCGCTCGGCTGCATCCTCGGCGTTTTAGTGGGCGACCTCATCTTCTACCGGCTCGGCGACGGCGGCTGGCAGATCGCGGTCATCGTCGCCGGATCGCTGCTTATTGCGTCGTTTCTGTCCAGTTCGATCCTGGTGAACAACCAGGCCGCGATCGGTGCGATCCTGATCGCCACGATCATGCCGCCGGACGCTGAAGTCACGGGTATTGACCGCACCGTGGACGCGATCATCGGCTGCCTGGTCGCGTTGGCGACTATCGCGCTGATCCCTCAGGCGCCGATGCAGTCGGCGCGTGCGGAGGTGTCCAAGGTGTTGGGCATCATGTCGTCGGTGCTCGACGACGTCTCGGACGGATTGCGCGACAACGATCCTGCGAGCATCGACGAAGCTCTCGACCTGATCCGCGGCACTCAGACCGGCATCGACGACCTCGCCGCTGCCATCAAGGCTGGCCAGGAGACGTCGCGAGTCTCGCCATTTTTGTGGGGTACGCGCCGCTACATCAATTCGCTCGCGCGCGTGATCCCGCCCGTCGATAATGCGGTGCGCACGACTCGTGTGTTGGCGCGTAGGGCGGGCGTGCTTGCCGACGACAACGATTCCGCTACCTCCGCCCAAATCCAACTCCTGGACACCCTTTCCCAGGTGTGCCTGGAACTTTCCGAGGTCTACGACGTCAACTCTCGCGTCACCCAGGCCACCGTGATCCCGAAGTGCGTCAACGAGCTGCGTCAGGCTGCTCAGGAGGCTGGCATGGATGTCATCCCGGAAGACGGCGTGCTGTCCGCGTACGCCGTCTTGGCGCAGACGCGGTCCTTGATCGTGGATCTGCTGATGGTGTGCGGCATGTCCAACGAGTCAGCGCTCGCGGCGCTTGCGCCAACCTCGAAGACACCGAAGGTAGAGCCGGAAGCCTTCGACTTCGACTAGCGCGCCTGGGGGCGGTGCGCTCGCTCTCGTCGGCGGTGCTCGCGATGCGCGGCACCGTTGCGCCCCGTCTTCCGCGCCGCCCACCCCCGCCCCCATGCACAGCGAAAACCCCGGCTGGGAGGAAAACCCAGCCGGGGTTTGAGGCGTCTAGCGCTCAAGCGCTCAAGCGCTCAGTGTTTAGCGCTTGTTGATGTCGCCCTCGACGTCGCCCTCGACAACGCCGTCGGTCTCGAAGCGCTCCTTGCGGACCTCCTCGGAGACGGTCTCGGTGTCGCGGACGGTGTCCTTCTCCAGGGAGACCTTCTCCACCGGGACGGACTCCTTGGAGACGTTCACGCGGTCCTCGGAGAGGGTGACGGAGGCTTCCTGCTCGCCGATGTTGCCGTCGTAGTTGGCGCGGTCAGCGTCGGTGATCGGCTCGCGGACAACGCGGACCTCTTCGCGCTCAACCGGAACCTCAACGTTCTCGGTCTCGTTGACAACGTACTTGCGCAGGCGAACCTCGCCGGTTTCGACGCGGTCCTTGGAGACGTTCAGCTGCTCCTCGGAGCGGATGATCTCGTCGTTGTCAGCGACATCGCGGCGGTCAGCGTCGACAACGTCGCGACGCTCGGTGTCGACGTCGGTGCGCTCGCCAGCTGCGTAACCAGCACCTGCGCCAGCAGCACCTGCGGCGCCGGTCTCTGCGAAGCGGTTACCGGTCTCGTAGGTGGTCACGTCCTGGGTGTTCTCCAGGCCGTAGTGGCGGTAGAACGCGTCCTGGTCCTCGGTGGTGAGGTGGCCGTTCTCGTCCAGATCCGGAGCGTCCTCGATGCGGTCCTTCTGGAATGCGAGGTGCAGCTCGCCATCACGCAGGGTGTGGCCGCGCAGCGGAACGATGGAGTCGCCGCCGCCGAAGAGGCCGTGGTTGACGGAAACGAAGTCCGGCTGGCCGGTGGTGTCGTTGACGTAAACGTCCTTGACGCCGCCAACCTTGTCGCCGTCGACGTCGTAAGCGGTAGCGTTTGCCAGGTCCTCGATGCGGTTGAAGTCAGCCATGATTTCTCCTTAAAGATTTCGGCTAGTAGATTTGTCGTGCCCCGCGTTTCCCGTCTGAAGCGGTCCTTGCGGGAACAAATCCGAATGTAGGGAAGGCCCCGCCCCTACGTCTGGACGGTCGTCCAAATTTGGGTCACTGAACAAAAGTTCGAGCGACAAACCTCCCAGTTTCAGGTAGCCCCTTAAATGTGTCTGTGACGTGGGCATTTGCCTATCGACGGCACCGAAAACGAAAAAACCTACAACACTTTCAAATACCGACGAGGTAACGAAACGCTAACCAAACGCCACAAAAATCCCACTGTGAGATAAATCACGTTTAGGGATTTAAGACTCTCGCACGCTCTGGATGTCGCGTAAATGGCGGTAAAAGGTGACCCGCGAAACGGGGCGGGGGCGCAGAATGCCGTCGATAAGTACGGCAATTTCCTCGCCCCCGGATTGCAGCGCGCGGCCCGCGAGCACCCGGGAGGAGTCAGTGCGGCGCACGGGTAGTCGCCGGAAGAAGCGGCGCGTGGGCACCAGCGGGCTGACAAACGGGACCGCGACCAGCCCGGGCGCGTCCACGGTGGGCACCAGCCGTGCGCCGTACTCGTCGCCGCCGACGAGCACCTCCGAATCCACGACAATTTCGCCTACGTAGGGCGCCGACCCGTCGCCGGTGTAGAGCTCCGCGGACCCCGCAACCGCCTCGCCGAAGTCCGTGCGCACGCACGGCATCGGCCGCACCGCGCCCTCAACCGCGAGTGCTATATCGCCTGCGCCCCACACGAGCGCTGCGGGCGAGTGCTTATCGACGGGCACGTAACCGACCTCCACCCACATCACATCCGCCCGCATGAGGCGGGTGAGCACGAGGCCGAGCGCGCGATCATCGCCGGAAACAATCACGCGCACTGGCTCTGCGGGGCGCTGGGGTGCAAACGCCGGCTCGCCGAGGTGGGACACGTTCGGGCTTGCCTGAATCTCATCCAAAGATGGGGTGGGATCCTCCGGCAACACTTCGCGGGCGATCTGCGCCAGAAACTTCAGTTCCCGCTGGCTGGGGTGCTGGGGAAGGTCGAAGCGCTGGGCGCCGGGGATGACGGGCGCGTCGCCGCACGCGCAGTGGATGAGCCGCATGGCGCTCACGCTACAATATGGCCGTTATTGCGCCATATATAAGGAGTGTGCGATGTCCGCCATCATCATTGTGGGCGCCCAGTGGGGCGACGAGGGCAAAGGCAAGGCAACCGACATCCTCGGCGGCAAGGTCGATTACGTAGTGAAACCCAACGGCGGCAACAACGCGGGCCACACCGTTGTGGTGGGCGGGGAGAAATACGAGCTGAAGCTCCTGCCCGCCGGCGTGCTCAGCGAGAACGCCACCCCGATCCTTGGCAACGGCGTGGTGGTGAACCTGGAGGCGCTGTTCGAGGAGATCGACGGGCTCGAGGACCGCGGCGCCAACGCCTCGCGCCTGAAGGTCTCGGCCAACGCGCACATGGTGGCGCCGTACCACCAGCAGCTGGACCGCGTGCAGGAGCGCTTCTTGGGCAAGCGCGCCATCGGCACCACCGGCCGCGGTATTGGCCCCACCTATGCCGACAAGGTCGCGCGCGTGGGCTTGCGCGTGCAGGACATTTTCGACGAGTCCATCCTGCGCCAGAAGATCGAGTCCGCGCTGGACGTGAAGAACCAGATGCTGGTGAAGATGTACAACCGCCGCGCGATCTCCGTGGAGGAGACGATGGACTACTTCGGCCGCTACGGCGAGCGTCTCGCGCCCATGGTCATCGACGCGGAGCGTGTGCTTAACGACGCCCTGGACCGCGGCGAGCACGTCCTCATGGAAGGCGGCCAGGCCACGATGCTGGATGTGGACCACGGCACCTACCCGTTTGTCACGTCCTCCAACCCCACAGCAGGCGGCGCCTGCGTGGGCTCCGGAATCGGCCCGACCCGCATCGCCGGGGTGCTGGGCATTGTGAAGGCGTACACCACCCGCGTGGGTGCCGGCCCGTTCCCGACGGAACTGTTTGATAAGTGGGGCGAGTTCCTCCAGGTCACCGGCGGCGAGGTGGGTGTGAACACCGGGCGTGTCCGCCGCACCGGCTGGTACGACAGCGTGATCGCGCGCTACGCCTCCCGCGTCAACGGCTTCACCGACCTGTTCCTGACCAAGCTGGATGTGCTCACCGGCATCGGGGAGATCCCCATCTGTGTGGCCTACGACGTGGACGGCAAGCGTTTCGACGAAATGCCGCTCACCCAAACCGACTTCCACCACGCCGAGCCGATCTACGAGACCATGCCGGCCTGGGACGAGGACATCACCGAGTGCCGTACGTTTGATGAGCTGCCACAGAAGGCCCAGGATTACGTGCTGCGACTTGAGGAGCTCTCCGGCGCGCCGATCTCCTGCATCGGCGTCGGCCCCGGACGCGACCAGACCATCGTGCGCCACGACGTGATGGAGCGGTAGCACGTTCCAAAGGGGGTTTGGGGGTGAAAAGGCGACTGTTTTGCAGGCGCCTTTCGGCGTTTTCGCCCCCGTTTTCGGGTAAGCGCAAAAATCTTAACAATATTTCAGTGTTTTGACCTGCCTTGTTGGATGCTCGGTGGCGCGGCGTTGACGGTGTAGTTGTGGATACGTGAACAAGTATGCAGGTGGGAGCCTGTGTGGCGACCGGTTTTGAGACTGCCGTACCCGGGTGGGGTCGAGGGTTGGGTGTGCGATGTGACGTAATGGGGATTGTTTTCATATCACACCATTAGCTTATGATGTGTGATCATTTTATGTACACATGTTGCGCAAATCCGGAAAGTACCAGGTGAGACAAGTGTAAAAGAAGTGCCGATCTTACGGAAAAATTGGCGATCGATGAATGTTATCTGGAAACCGCATTGTGAACGTGCGTCTTGTTTCTTACGATGATCGTGTTGACCCTATGCGACAGGTGCGTGTTTGTTGCGGAACTGGGTCAGGCTTCATGTCTCTCTAATACCTCTCTCGAAGGGAATTTTTGTGAAGAAGAACTACATCGCTCGCCGCCGTGGCACCTCCGTTGCCGCAGCCGCGCTGTCGTTTGCGCTGGTAGCGCCGTTCGCGCAGTCGGTAGCAGTCGCTCAGGAGACTCCTGCTGCGGTTGCTGATGTCAGCACTGACGCCGAGACCTTGGATGAAAGCGGTGCAATAGTCGCCGACGCCATTGCAAACGGCTACATCAGGTCTGCAACGGGTATGACCAATGCGAAGTCCGCGCTTTCGGGCCGTGCATTTATTGACGATGGCTACGGATTTTCTCCGACGGATGGTGGCCAGCAGGCCGTGCCGGACGGCACGAAGGTCTACATGCAGTGGATCGATAAAGACGGTGCTGTTTCGCCGGTGTATGTTGCACAGACTACAAGCGAATTGGGCGGCGGCAATGCTAACCAGGCTGGTCCTGGTGCCTACGCGTTTGATCTGCGCAAGCCATGGATCGATCATCACGGCAAGGCGCACACCTACACGGCTTCGACGAACCAGTACTACAAGCTGTGGATCAACCCGTTCGAGGATGAGCGTAACGGATTTACCGTGTACCCGTTCCGCCAGGTTGGTGGTTTCTTCCCGGGTGTGTTCCGCAACTCCATGGGTGCTGATCAGCAGGGCGCTTGGAACACGATCGGTACGAATATGCAGCGCACTGCCGTGTTGATGCAGGCTGATCGTGATGTGCCGTACATGCACAAGCCGAAGTCCGAGTGGATCAACGACGAGACGCCGACGGTGCCGCGCCAGGCAACTAACCCGGCGATGACGGGCCATGTTGGTGGCAAAGTCTGGCACGAGACGACGGATGCTCGCGTCAACGGACCGAACGATACCCGCGATGTTCCTGCCTCCGGTATGTATGTGGTCATGAGCGTGCTGACCAAGGCAGGCGCCGGTGCGTATGCTGAGACCGTGGATACGCTCCCTGAAGCGCAGAAGCTTGCTGCTGCAAAGAAGCTGCTGGAGGAGCACCCGGAGTACATTGCGGCCACTGTGCGTTCTGAAGTCGGCGAGGATGGCTACTACTCTGTGAAGTTCCCGGGCGGGACGCTGACCGACGACACCAAGCAGTACCTTTACGCGCACGTGGAAAATGCTGATGGGGAGATCCCGAGTGGTTACTCCGCATGGCGTGTGCCCTTGTTCAACTCCCCGAAGAACAACGGCACTCGTAACCCAGCGCCGATTGCTGCGGAAAACCCGGTGCAGAACCCAATGTGGTACAACGTGAACTTTGCGTTGGTGCCGCGTCATGATGTCTCGTTGGATATCACCAACCTGAACATGACGGATATGCCTGCGCGCATTGGTGATACTGCCGAGCTGAATGTCACCGGTCCGTTCCCGGTGACGCCGAACAAGATTGTTTGGAAGAAGAACAACGGCGAGGTCGTCAAGACGTGCGATATCAATAGCGAGGCTGAGGCAAATGCTTGCGAGCTGACCGTTCCTGAAGACGCTGCGAATGGTGATCTGTACACTGCCGAGTTCGTCACTGGCGACGATACTGTGCTGGCTGCAGACTCGTTTACTGTTGTTGTGCCGGTCGTGATGCCTTTTGGTTCGGTGTACGACGAGTACGACGAATTTGACGCGCTTGCGGATCTGCCAGAGGAACCTAACAACAAGGTTAAGAATTCGGAGACGACGTACAAGGCTGAGGGGCTTCCGGAGGGCTTGGAGTTTGATTCAGAGACCGGCATGATCTCTGGTACTCCGGAGAAGGCAGGCACCTCTGAGGCGACTATCACCCGTACAGTCAAGGTGAAGACGACGGTAGACCAGCCGATCTTTGACGAGGACGGTAACCCGGTTTACGTTGACCCGGAAGCACCCGAGAATGAGCGTGTTGTCAAGACGAAGTCGGTTGAGATTGAGGAAGACCGCACGGACAGTGTGACACTGGTGGCGACCATCACCGATACACCGATGGAGGCTGGCTTTGTTGATGCCGAGTATGAGCATGACGTTAAGCCAACTGGTTTTGAGAATCACCCGTTGAAGCTGAAGGTGAAGGAAGACTCCCTTTCGGTCGATCAGGCGACCCTGCCGGCAGGCCTTACCTTTGAGGCGGCGACTGGCAAGGTTACCGGGACGCCGACTGAAGAAGTTGCGGCTGACGAGCAAAACCCGAACGTCACCGTGACCTACACCCTGGTTGACTCCAAGGGTGAAGAGTACGAGGTGACGGATCGTGTGCCGCTGAAGGTAACCACGGCCGTGGCGGATACCGTTGAGCCGGAGTACAAGGACAAGCTCGTTGTTCCTGGTAAGGAGACGAAGTCTTCGCCGAGCTTTACCGACAAGGACGGTAAGGACGTCGAGGTTCCGGCGGATTCGAAGTTTAAGATTCCTGATGACTTCACGGCTCCTGAGGGCTACACCGTTGACATTAATGAGGACACCGGTGAGATCACTGTTACCGCTCCGGAGAAGCCGACTGGCGATACTGTTGAGGAGTTTGATGTTCCGGTTACGGTGACGTACCCGGATGGTTCAGTGGATGATAAGGTCTCCGCGAGGTTTGTCCTCTCCCCGCTTGCGAATGACGTGCACGTCCACCCGATCGTCGATGCGATCGTGACAAAAGGCCAGGCACTCAAGCCGATCGAGGTTCAGGTGGACGGGCGCGGCGCAGAAGGCGCTGAGGTCACCGTTACCGGCTTGCCGGATGGTGTGACCTTCAATGAGGACACCCAGACCATCGAGGGCACACCCACGCAGCTTGGTGAGTCCGAAGTAACCGTCACCGCAACGAACGGTGAGTCGAGCGAGTCCAAAAAGTTCAACATCCGCGTGATTGCCGCCGATGTCGACGACATGGATGGTGACGGTGTCAAGGACACCGATGAGGCCGAAGACGGCACCGATCCGAAGAACCCGGATTCTGATGGCGATGGCCTGACGGATGGTGAGGAGAAGGAGCTCGGCACTGATCCGAACAATCCGGATACCGACGGTGACGGTGTCAAGGACGGCGAAGAGGCCAAGGACGGCACTGATCCGAACAACTCGGATTCTGATGGCGATGGCCTGACGGATGGTGAGGAGAAGGAGCTCGGCACTGATCCGAACAACCCGGATACCGATGGTGATGGCGTCTCTGACAAGGAAGAGCAGGATAACGGCACTGATCCGAAGAACCCGGATTCTGATGGCGATGGCCTGACCGATGGTGAGGAGAAGGAGCTCGGCACCGACCCGAACAACCCGGATACCGATGGTGACGGTGTCAATGACGGTGATGAGGTCAACGACGGCACCGATCCGAAGAACAAGGACACCGATGGTGATGGCCTGACCGATGGTGAGGAGAAGGAGCTCGGCACCGATCCGACCAAGAAGGACACTGACGGCGACGGCATCAACGATGGTGATGAGGTCTCCGGTGACGGCAACAAGTACGACGGTAAGCCGACGGATCCGACCGAGGCTGACACCGATGGTGACGGCATCAACGATGGTGACGAGGTCAATCGTGTTGATGAGGACGGCAACCCGGCTCCGACGGATCCGAATAACCCGGATACCGACGGCGACGGTGTGACCGACGGCCAGGAGAAGATCGACGGCACCGACCCGTTGGATGAGGATGACTACCGCGGTAACAGGAATGATGACGATCGCGACGGTCTGACCAACAACGAGGAGAAGGACGGTTCCAAGAACCCGTGGGGTGAGCCGACCGAAAACGAGGACGGTACCGTTACTTCGAACCCGAAGGATGAGGGTGAGACCAACGGTGCTCCGACGGACCCGGACAACGCTGACTCCGATGAGGATGGCGTTGATGACGGTCAGGAGATCATCGATGGCACGGATCCGAACAACCCGGATACCGATGGTGACGGCATTTCTGATGGTGACGAGAAGAAGGACGGCACCAACCCGCTGGAGAAGGACTCCGATGGCGATGGTCTGACCGACGCTGAGGAGAAGGAGCTTGGTACTGATCCGAACAAGGCTGACACTGATGGCGACGGCATCAATGATGGTGACGAGGTCTCTGGTGATGGCAACAAGTTCGACGGTAAGCCGACGGATCCGACGAAGGCTGACTCCGATGGTGACGGCATCTCTGATGGGGATGAGGTCAACCGTGTTGATGAGGACGGCAACCCGGCTCCGACCAATCCGAACAACCCGGATACGGACGGCGACGGCGTCAATGACGGCCAGGAGAAGATCGACGGCACCGATCCGCTGGATCCGGATGACTACCGCGGGAATAAGGATGACGACGATCGCGATGGTCTGACCAACAATGAGGAGAAGGACGGTTCCAAGAATCCGTGGGGTGAGCCGACCGAGAACGAGGACGGCACGCTGACGTCCAACCCGAAGGGTGAGGGCGAGGACAACGGTGCTCCGACCGACCCGGACAACGCTGATTCCGACAAGGACGGTGTCAACGATGGTCAGGAGATCATTGACGGCACGGATCCGAACAATCCGGATACCGATGGTGACGGCATCTCTGACGGTGAGGAGAAGGCCGATGGCACCAACCCGCTGGAGAAGGACTCTGATGGCGATGGTCTGACCGACGCTGAGGAGAAGGAGCTTGGTACTGATCCGAACAAGGCTGACACTGATGGCGACGGCATCAATGATGGTGACGAGGTCTCTGGTGAGGGCAACAAGTTCGACGGTAAGCCGACGGATCCGACGAAGGCTGACTCCGACGGCGACGGCATCTCCGACGGTGACGAGGTCAATCGTGTTGATGAGGACGGCAACCCGGCTCCGACCAATCCGAACAACCCGGATACCGATGGTGACGGCGTCAACGACGGCCAGGAGAAGATCGACGGCACCGACCCGCTGGATAAGGACGACTACCGCGGCAAGGACTCCGATCGTGATGGCCTGACCGACAAGGAGGAGAAGGACGGCTCCCTTAACCCGTGGGGCAAGCCGACCAAGAACGAGGACGGCACGTTCACCTCTAACCCGAAGAAGGACGGCGAGGAGAACGGCGCTCCAACGGATCCGAACAAGTCGGACTCTGACGGCGACGGCCTGACCGACGGCCAGGAGATCGAGCGCGGCACCGACCCGAACAACCCGGACACGGACGGCGACGGCGTCAACGACGGCCACGAAATCTCCGAGGGCACCGACGCGCTGGACAAGAACTCCTTCCCGAAGGAGCTCGAGAACGGCCACGGCATCATCCGCATCGACGGCTCCTTCAACGGCACTGTCGGCAAGGCGATCGACCCGATCACCGTCTCGGCTATCGGCGTGAAGCCGGAGTTGACCGGCGGCAAGCTGCCGGATGGCCTGACCTTCAAGGACGGCAAGATCACGGGTACTCCGACCAAGGCCGGCACCTTCAAGGTTGCCTTCACCACGAAGGATGAAGAGGGCAAGGTCATCGATACCCGCGAGGTCACCTTCAAGATCTCCGAGGCTGCGAAGCCGGCTGAGCCGCGCGAGGTAAACGAGAAGTGCCTGGCTACGTCCCTCGGCTTTGGTCTGCCGCTGCTAGCACTGATCCCGGTTGGCCTGGCTACCCAGGTTGAGCTCCCGGGTCTTTCCAACATGGTCGGCGACGTCAACGCGCAGCTGCAGAACGTCAACACCCAGATGCAGCAGCAGCTCGGCCTGTTCAACCCGGAGGTTGCAGTCCAGGTGGATGCGATTAACAAGCAGCTGGCTCAGTACGGCACCGATTTCGGTACTGTCGCTGGCGCCCTGGCTCTGATCGCGGCTGGCATTCTCGCCGGCACGATCATCTACGACGCGTGTGCTCCGGAGGGCTCCCAGAGCTCCGTGAACGAGCTGCGCCTCGAGGGTTCCTCCGGCAAGACCTACGCCGGTTCCTCCAAGAAGGAGGAGAAGGCGGTGAAGCAGGGCTCTTCTGAGAAGAAGTAGCCTCGGCTAAGCCCAGGTTGGCCCCCGCGCTCCCGCAAGGGAGGGTGGGGGCCTTTGCCTATCGACGCCCCTCCGGCCACCCCCATAAGGGTGAAGAACGCAGCGCTGCGTCACATTCTTACTTGATTTTAAGTCCTCTCTACCTGCGTCTTCCTGGCTGAAGCTCATTAGGTGCGAGTTGTCCAGCAAGTTCCCAGCAAGTTTTGTGACGTGAACTTCCTAGCTGGGAATCTTGTTGCGCCACCCCTCGGTACCGCTCTCGCGGGCGGGGGAATGTTCACTCGCCGGCTCGCTCAGCGAGTTGTTAAAAACGGCGTTTTCCGGGAGTTTGCCATACTTCAATGCTCCGCTTTTTCGTCCTTGGTGTTGTGAACATCTGACCAGGTAAACCGTGGCATATGTCATTTTAGTCAAGGATTGACCCTGTATGACGTGCGTCGATATGTATTTGGGGGTCATTGCAGCCCCCTTGAGGCGTCCGTACGCTTGCCTTTGTTGGCCCTTATGGACGGTTGACTAGCTGTGCACCTGTCACGGGCTCAGCGATCTGTTGTTTCCGAGATTCCTCGAAAGGGACTTTTATGAAGAAGAACTACATCGCTCGTCGCCGCGGCACGTCCGTGGCTGCGGCGGCCCTGTCGCTTGCGTTGGTCGCGCCTGCTGTCCAGACGGTTGCGGCCCCGCAGGTTGGTCCGGCAGCTTATGCACAAACTTCGGGCACGGTTGCTGCTACTCCGGTAACGGATCCGACCAAGCTGATTGAAGCGGATGGTATCGCCAACGGTTATGTCACGAAGCTAATCGATATGACGAACGCTTTCGCAACGCTGTCTGGTTCCGTCGGCCTGAAAGAAACCAGTGCGTCGAGTTCCCTCGATGGAACCATGGGTATCAATGACGCCACGGTGTACATGCAGTTCAAGGATGTTGATGGCACGATTTCGCCGATCTACACCACGAAGTCCCACCAGCTTGGCGGCGATGCCGGTACGTACGTTTTCGATCTTCGTGCGAAGGATGAGGATGGCAATGTGCTTTCCCACCCGGACAGCCCTGTGTCGGGCGGCGAGTACTCCTTCGTCGATGCTAACGGTAAACCTCACGTCTTCCGCGCTGTGCGCGGTCAGGAGTACCGCATTTGGGTCGATTCCCCGCTGAAGAATGAGGAAACGGGCAACGACCTGGGTTACGTTCGCCAGGCTGGTGGCGGCGTCCCAGGCGCTTGGGTACCGGCCCTGAAGGGCACCGCAAACGGTGCTTTCTTCTTGCGGGGCACCAACATGCAGCGCACGGGTGTGTTCTTGGAGGAGCGTGCGCCGAGCGTTTCGGAAAACTCCTACATGGTGAGCCCGGAGTTTTCCATGGATGATAAAGGCTGGCATAAGCCTGAAGGAAAGGAAGCGCCACGCTACTCCTACTTCGGCAGGGTTTGGGCCGATGCGGAAGGTGGCCCGGACCGTGACGAGACCGGCCCGCTTTACCAGTGGGACGGCGATCAGCCGATTGAGGGTGCGAAGGTCTATGCCTCGGTTCTTTCCGACGATGGTATCGCTGAATACGATCGTTTGGCGATTGGTGATATGCCGTACCGTGAGCAGGCTGCCGCTACCAAGGCCATGATTGAAAACATGCGGGCGAACGGCAAGGAGCCGATCCTCAAGACCGTCGGCGCTGAAACCGATGCGGAAGGCCGATACACCATCCGTATGGGTGACGATGTCGACGACCGCATGAAGAACTACACCTACATTTGGGCTGAGAATGATGGCAAGGTTCTCAACTCCTTCGGTGGCTTCCCGACGCCGGTCTTCCAGAAGGTGAACGGCAATGCGGGTGAGAACCCGAACTGGGGCGGTGCAGTCGGTATTCCGAGCTACACTAACCAGCGTTGGTACAACATCAACTTTGCTGAGGTTCAGGCCGACATCGCTAACTTGGATATCGTTAATTACGATTCCTACCTCAACCCGGCAGATCTTCCGGAAAGTATCAATAATCTTGAGCCGGCGAAGGTCAAGTTGACGGGTGCGCTGCCGTTTTCTGGTGATAACAAGATCCGTTGGATCGGTCCGGATGGAAAGCAGATTGGCGAAGATTGCGCGGTCGATACCCTGGCGGACGCTGCTAACTGCTCTCTGGCTCCCGAAGATTTCAAGAACCCGGGCACGTACGTCGCGCAGCTGGTCAATGCGTACGACGTCGTCGTTGGTCAGGACTCCTTCCTCGCGTTGGACAAGGTTCGCCAGAACGGTGACTTTGAGCCGCAGTATGAGGACGCTACTGCTCCTGCCGGTGAGAAGACCACCGTGGAAGCACCGAAGGACAAAGATGGCAAGGAGATTCCGGAGGGCACCACTTTCGAGCCGACCGGTCAGGTGACTGATCCGGAGGGCAACAAGGTCGACAAGCCCGAGTGGATCACGGTTAATCCAGATGGTTCGATCGTGGTTGAACCGCCGGAGGATGCGAAGCCTGGCGACTACACCATCCCAGTCGTGGTGACCTACCCGGATGGTTCCCGCGAGACCATCGAGGCCAAGGTCACCGTGCTGGCTCCGGTTGAGAAAGATAAGGACAAGTTCGAGCCGGGGTACGAGGACGGCAACGGTAAGCCGGGCGATGATGTGACGGTTCCGGCGCCGGAGTTCAAGGACAAGGATGGTAACCCGGCCGAGGCGCCTGAGGACACCACGTTCAAGCCGGGTGAGAATGCTCCGGATGGTGTGACGGTTGATCCGGACACTGGTGAGGTCACCGTGACTGTGCCGGAGGATGCGAAGCCGGATGACAAGATCACTGTTCCGGTTGAGGTGACCTACCCGGATGGTTCGAAGGACAATGTTGACGTCACTGTCACTGTTGAGGAGCCTGAAGCTCCGGCTCCGACTCCGGAGGACAAGGACAGCGAGAAGTTCGAGCCGGGGTACGAGGACGGCAACGGTAAGCCGGGCGATGATGTGACGGTTCCGGCGCCGGAGTTCAAGGACAAGGATGGTAACCCGGCCGAGGCGCCTGAGGACACCACGTTCAAGCCGGGTGAGAATGCTCCGGATGGTGTGACGGTTGATCCGGACACTGGTGAGGTCACCGTGACTGTGCCGGAGGATGCGAAGCCGGATGACAAGATCACTGTTCCGGTTGAGGTGACCTACCCGGATGGTTCGAAGGACAATGTTGACGTCACTGTCACTGTTGAGGAGCCTGAAGCTCCGGCTCCGGCGGACCCTGAGGACAAGGATTCCGATGGCGACGGTTTGACCGACGCCAAGGAAAAGGAGCTCGGCACCGATCCGAACAAGGCCGATACCGACGGTGACGGCATCAACGATGGTGACGAGGTTTCCGGTGAGGGCAACAAGTTCGACGGTAAGCCGACCGATCCGCTGAACCCGGACACCGACGGTGACGGCATCTCCGATGGTGACGAGGTCAACCGTAAGGACAAGGACGGCAACCCGGCTCCGACCGATCCGAACAAGGCCGATACCGACGGTGACGGCATCAACGACGGTGACGAGGAGAAGGACGGTACTAACCCGCTGGAGAAGGATTCCGATGGCGATGGCTTGACCGACGCCAAGGAAAAGGAGCTCGGCACCGATCCGAACAAGGCCGATACCGACGGTGACGGCATCAACGATGGTGACGAGGTTTCCGGTGAGGGCAACAACTTCGACGGTAAGCCGACCGATCCGCTGAACCCGGACACCGACGGTGACGGCATCTCCGATGGTGACGAGGTCAACCGTAAGGACAAGGACGGCAACCCGGCTCCGACCGATCCGAACAAGGCCGATACCGACGGTGACGGCATCAACGACGGTGACGAGGAGAAGGACGGTACTAACCCGCTGGAGAAGGATTCCGATGGCGATGGCTTGACCGACGCCAAGGAGAAGGAGCTCGGCACCGATCCGAACAAGGCCGATACCGACGGTGACGGCATCAACGATGGTGACGAGGTTTCCGGTGAGGGCAACAACTTCGACGGTAAGCCGACCGATCCGCTGAACCCGGACACCGATGGTGACGGCATCTCCGATGGTGACGAGGTCAACCGTAAGGACAAGGACGGCAACCCGGCCCCGACCGATCCCAATAACCCGGACACCGACGGTGACGGCATCAGCGACGGTGACGAGGAGAAGGACGGCACTGATCCGCTGACCCCGGAAAAGGGCGATGTCCAGGACAAGGCTCCGACGGTTCAGCCGATCAAGCCGGGTGATAAGACGATTACCGGTACGGACGATCGTCCGAACTCGAAGATCATCGTTGAGCTGCCGGGCGGCAAGAAGGTCGAGGCCACGACCGATAAGGATGGTAAGTGGTCTGTGAAGGTGCCGGCTGGTGTTGAGCTTGAGCCGGGTCAGAACATCAAGGTGTCTGATGCTGCGGGTAATGAGACCACCGCCAAGGTGGGTATCGACACCGGTAAGTGTGTTGCTACCTCCCTCGGCTTCGGTTTGCCGTTGCTGGCGCTGATTCCGTTGGGTCTGGCTACCCAGATGGAGATTCCGGGTCTGTCCAACGTTGTGGCTGATGCGAATGCGCAGCTGCAGGCGGCGAACACGCAGATTCAGCAGCAGCTGGGTCTGTTCAATCCGGAGATTGCCGCGCAGGTTGATGCTGCGAATAAGCAGCTGGCGCAGTTCGGCGCAGATCTTGGCACCGTTGCCGCTGGTCTGGCGTTGATTGCGGCTGGCATCTTGGTTGGCACGTTGATCTACGACAACTGCTCCCCGGAGGGCGGTAGCTCTGTGAAGGATCTGGAGCTGAAGGGTTCTTCCGGTAAGACCTACGCTGGTTCTTCGAAGAAGGACGAGAAGGGTAGCAAGGCGTCTGAGAAGGGTGCTGAGTCTGGTTCTTCGAAGAAGGATCAGAAGCAGGCTGATAAGAAGGATGCCGATAAGGCTGGCGAGAAGGCTGCTGACAAGAAGTAGTCCCGCTTAGTCCGGCTGCGTAGCCCCTGTCCTCCCCGTGCGGGAGGGCAGGGGTTATTCCTTTGCGAGGCCCTCCATTTACCCCCTTATGTAGGGAGTTGGACACGTTCTTAGAGAACTATAATGTGACACGTCAACACATTGAGTTTCTGTCAAAAGGGGTTTGCACTGCCTTGCTGCGATGTTGTGAACCTTTGGTCGTCGACAGGCATAGTTCATACCTTTCTCAGTCGCCCGTGACGAATATGATATACAGGTGTACTTAAAGTGGTGATGATGCAGGTGGGGGTCAGGTTTGGATCGCATTACCTGTGGCTAATATTTCGAGCCGGTGTTTCGAAAATGGTCTAAACATCCTTGAGAACAGGTGTCCGCTAGCTTACGGTCGTCATTGTTGGCTCTGGGAGAGGTGTATCCACCGTCGAAACCGGGGATCAACTGCAGGGCTTCATGATCTACAATTTGTTGAAGGGAACCATTTTGAAGAAGAACTACAACGCGCGCCGTCGCGGCACTTCCGTTGCCGCAGCCGCGCTGTCTTTTGCTCTAGTTGCGCCGATGGCGCAGTCGGTAGCGGTACCGGGATCGGCAACCTCCGCTTTCGCATCCACTAAGGAGGAGGCGGGCCAGGCTAACGCCAAAAACAACGACGTGAAGTACCCCGGCGAAAACGCCGATGGCATCTACCAGACGTCTGTGGGCGAGCCGCGCTACACCTTCGAACCGGGTCCGGCAAAACACAATGCGATTGAATCTGGCACCACGCAGGACGACACCGATTCGATCCAGGGCTTTGTCCTGAATCACCGCAACGGCAACATGTCGGTTCACCCGGGAACTAAGAACTACCGCCCGATTCCGATGGAGGGCGTACGTGTCTATGCGGAGTGGATTGATAAGGGTGGTTACACTTCGCCGGTCTACACCGCTGTTACTGGACCGGATGGGCGTTACGCCATCAAGATGCGTCCGTTCGTGGACGCGCTGGGTGGTTTGCACGAATTCGACGCGGATCCGAACCGTCCGCAACTCGAGAAAATCCGCGTGTGGGCGGAGAACCCGGACGGCGAGATCTTCCAGCAGACCTACAGTTACAACTCCGGGTTCTTGGCTCCACAGAGCGGCACCATCGACACCCAGGGTGCAAACACGCATTGGTTGGTTGGTCCGAACCGTGTGAGTAATGTGAGCTTCTTCTACGGCGAGCGTGCGAAGAATGAGGTCATGCACAAGCTGGACCAGGCGGTGGAGAACCCGAAGAAGTCCTCCGGCCAGGGCGGCCAGGTGCAGGGTAAAGCTTTCTGGGAGCAGGACCACACCGCTGGTGCTTTTACGTGGAACCTGATGAACACCCTCAACAGTGGTGATGTTGCTGCTGAAGGGCTGAAGATTTACGGCTCCTACCTGTCGGATTATGCGATCAACAAGATTATGACCGAGGCGCCGGCTGACCTTGGTGTCGACGAGATCCGTAAGGGCACTCGTCGCGATTGGACGCGTGACGACGAAGCTGCGCTGCAGAACTGGATCAAGCGCGAGATGGTCGCAGACACCGAAAAGGACCCGATCACGGGCAAGTTCGGCAAGGACCGCTGGATCGCCGAGACCGTCATGGCAACGGTCGGCGCCGACAACAACTACACGCTGCAGTTCAACGGCACTTTCGGCGAAGACGAGAAGGGCGACCGCGGCACTGGCGGCGTGTCTCGTAATCCGCTGAACCGCAATGACGACACAAAGGTGACTTTCCCGGACGGTTCTGAACATGTGGCGTGGGATCTGTTGGGCACGGTTGCGCCGGACCCGAATTACGGTACTTTCCGCAAGGGTGCGCTGGGCAACTCTAGCGACAAGATGCCGAAGCACGTGAACTGGGACTGGCTGTTTGTTTCTACTGAGGACGTGCCTGGTCTTGGTGTGCAAACGCCATGGCACACTAACGGCTACCTCGATGTCGGTGCATACAACACCAACGACACCTGGAACGTGGTTAAGGTCGGCGAGCACCTGAACACTGCCTTCCTTAGCATGTACGCGGACTACGCCACGTTTGATGTCACGCCATACGACACCGGCGCGAACTGGGCGAAGCCGGGCGATGTCGCGGAGACGGAGACTGGTGGCCTGCCGGCAAAGTTTGTGAAGAACCTCAACTACGTCATCGAGTGGGTCAACGCTGATACCGGTGAGGTTGTCAACACCAGCGAGCCGATGGCAGCGGACGCGAACGGTACTCTGCCATCGTTCCCGCTGAACACCGGTGATGCGAAGCTGTTCCCGGACGGCATCGACAAGACGACGACGTTCCGTGCGGATCTCTACCCGGTTGACGTCGACGAAGACAACGCACGTGGCAGCCGTATCGCCGCGGATTCCTTCACTGTGTTGGTTGGTTGGGCTCCGGTGTATGAGGAGACTGAAGGTGCTCCGGGTGAGCCGCTGAAGTCCGGTGAGCCGGTGTTCGATAACACCACCACCGATGAGGAGGAAAAGGAGAAGGGCAGCGATCTGCCGTCTCCGGTGAAGTCGTACGAGATCCCGGATACCTTCCAGGTTCCGGACGGCTACACGGTTGACCTCGATGAGGAGACCGGTGAAGTCTCTGTAACCTTCCCGAAGGATGCGGAGCCCGGCACTGAGCTCGAGGTTCCGGTGCGTGCCACCTTGGAAGATGGCACGAAGACGGTTGGTTTCGCGAAGTTCAAGGTCAAGGACGTCGAGGACGCTGAGAAGTACTCGCCTGAGGGTCAGGACCAGACCGTCAAGGAAGGCGAGACTCCGGATCCGAAGAACAACATCAAGGATGCGGACAAGCTGCCTGAGGGCACCACGTTCGAGTATGAGAAGGATCCGGACACCTCCACTCCGGGCGATAAGCCTGTGAAGGTGATCGTGACTTACCCGGACGGCACCAAGGACACCGTTGACGCAACGGTGAAGGTCGCCGATCCCGACAAGACGGATGCGGACAACTACACCCCGCAGGGTGCGGAACAGGAAGTGCCACTGAACTCCGAGCCTGAGGCCAAGGACAGCATCGGCAACGTTGATCAGCTGCCGGAGGGCACCGAGTTCGAGTACGAGGAGACCCCGAATACCTCCACCCCGGGCACGAAGGACGTCACTGTCGTTGTGACCTACCCGGACGGCTCCTCCGAGACCGTGGACACCACCGTCAAGGTAACTTCGGACGCGGACAACAACGATCCGAAGGGCCAAGACCAGAAGGTTAAGCAGGGCGAAACCCCGGATCCGAAGAACAACATCAAGGATGCGGACAAGCTGCCTGAGGGCACCACGTTCGAGTATGAGAAGGATCCGGACACCTCTAAGCCCGGCCAGCAGGACGTCACCGTTGTGGTGACCTACCCGGATGGCTCCACCGACGAGGTTCCGGCAACCGTCACCGTGACGGACCAGGCTGATGAATTCGATCCCCGTGGTCAACGTCGCGAGGTGCCGTTGAACTCGACGCCAGAGGCGAAGGACTCCATCGAAAACGTCGACGAGCTGCCGGATGGCACCACGTTCGAATTCACGGAGACTCCGGATACCTCCACCACCGGTGACAAGCCGGTCACCGTGGTTGTGACTTACCCAGATGGCTCCAGCGAGGAAGTAAGTACCACCATTCTCGTTGTTTCCCAGGCCGACAAGATCGAACCAGAGGCGCAGTCTCAGGAAGTCGATCTCAACAGCGAGCCGGATCCGAAGAACAACATCCAGAACCCGGACGAGCTGCCGGAGGGCACTACGTTCGAGTACGCGGATAAGCCGGACACCTCCACCCCGGGCACCAAGGATGTCACCGTTGTGGTGACCTACCCGGATGGCTCTGTTGACGAGGTTGATTCCAAGATCGTTGTTAAAGAGCCGACGGCGGCTCCGGATTGGGACGATGCGTTCACGACCCCGGGTGAGTCGGTTGAGATTCCGAAGAAGGACGGCTCCGGTGATGTTCCGGAAGGCTCGACCGTTGAGGTGACCGATGGTCCGGGTACCGCGGAGCTGGACGAAGACGGCAACATCAAGGTGACGCCGTCTGAGGACGCGAAGCCGGACGACAAGATTGTTGTCGAGGTGAAGGATCCCGAGGGCAACGTCATCGACACCGTCGAGGTCGAGATCAAGGAGCCGGACGCTCCGGCAGCCACGGACGCTGAGAAGTTCGTGCCGGAGTACAAGGACGTCACCGGCGTCAAGGTCGGCGAGAACGGCAACACTGAGAACCCGTTCACCGAAAAGGACGTTCCGGTCGCTTCCACCGTGATCAAGGAGATCAACGGCGAGGACCCGAAGACTGCGGCGACGGATTGGGAATTCGAGGCGCAGCCGGATGGCGTCGTCAAGGCAACTGCTCCTACCTCCGACGAAGTGAAGAAGGCGGTGAATGAAGAGCTGCCGAACCTTGCCAAGGTTGAGGAGAAGAAGCGTTGGGACAAGTTCGTCGAGACCTTCGAGCCCTACGCGAAGCCGAAGGTGAAGGTTGGTTTCGAGTACGAGGACAAGTCCACAAACGACGCAACCGCTGGTTTCGACCTGCTGGGCAAGGACGGCAAGTCCCTGCTGGATCCGGAAGGCGACTTCGACGGTGACGGTTACACCAACAAGGAGGAGATTGAAGGCGGTTCCAACCCGGCAGACGATAACTCCATGCCGTCCGAGGGGGGCGATGTCGAGGACAAGACCGCTCCGAAGGTGAACCCGATCACCGAGGGTGACAAGACCATCTCTGGTACGGGTGATCGTCCGAACGAGGAGATCATTGTCACCCTGCCGAACGGCAAGGAGATCAAGACCAAGACCGACGAGAACGGCAACTGGTCCGTCGACGTCCCGGTTGATGTTGAGCTGAAGACTGGCGACAAGGTCACCGTCACCGATGGTGCTGGTAACTCCAGCGAAGTGACGGTTGAGCAGGGCGAGGACAAGACTGCTCCGAAGGTCGACGAGATTAAGCCGGGTGATAAGACCGTCTCTGGTACGGGTGATCGTCCGAATGAGAAGATCATCGTCGAGCTGCCGGGTGGCAAGAAGGTCGAGACCGAGACCGACAAGGACGGCAAGTGGACCGTGAAGGTTCCGGCTGATGTCGAGCTCAAGCCTGGTGACAAGGTGATTGTTTCTGACGGTGCTGGTAACAAGACCACTGAGCAGGTTGGTATTGACACCGGTAAGTGTGTTGCTACCTCGGTTGGTTTCGGTTTGCCGTTGCTGGCGTTGATTCCGCTGGGTCTGGCTACCCAGATGGAGATCCCGGGTCTGTCCGACGTTGTGGCTGACGCGAATGCTCAGCTGCAGGCTGCGAATACGCAGATTCAGCAGCAGCTGGGTCTGTTTAACCCGGAGGTTGCCGCGCAGGTTGATGCTGCGAACAAGCAGCTGGCGCAGTTCGGCACCGATCTTGGCACCGTTGCCGCTGGCCTGGCGCTGATTGCGGCTGGCATTCTGGCTGGCACTTTGATCTACGACAACTGCTCGCCGAATGGTGGTGGCAGCTCTGTGAAGGATCTGGAGCTGAAGGGTTCTTCCGGTAAGACCTACGCTGGTTCTTCGAAGAAGGATCAGAAGGGTGGCAAGGCGTCTGAGAAGGGTGCTGAGTCTGGTTCTTCGAAGAAGGGCCAGAAGAAGGCTGACAAGAAGGATGCCGATAAGGCTGGCGAGAAGGCTGCTGACAAGAAGTAGTAGTCCCGCGTAGTCCGGCTTAGGTAGCCCCTGTTCTCCCGTGCGGGAGGGCAGGGGCTATTGCGTTGTTCGCCGTGCGCCTGCTGCAGCGTCCCACCGCCGTTTGGTGGACATGTGAAATCTTTCTGTCACATGTACTCGAGCAGAGCGCCCCCGCTTCCCGCACTGGGAGGCGGGGGCGCTTCGTCGTTTGGTTGGGGACGAGCCCGTGGGCGACTGGTCTTATCCGCTTGATCACTTTTAATGATCGATCATTATTCGTGAAGTGCGCTGCTCAGACCCCCGGCACCGCCAAACTCTGGGATCTTCACCCACTGACAACTCCCCCTAGAAAATCGGCCGATCCCAGGGTGAGGATCCCAGGGTCTGTCCGAGTAAACGCAAACGAAAGCGGGCCGTGCTGGTGAAAACCAGCAGACCCGCTTTCAGTCTCCGACTCCGTAGAGCCTTTTCGCGTAGAACAGTAGCACGTATCGAGGGGGATGGTAATGGATAAGGGTTTCTGGGGAACCTATTTCGGAGAGGCTCGTTTAGCGCCGTTCCTTCAGCTTGCTGATGGAAACGTGAAGTTGGCGCTCTCGTTTTATCTCTGGAATGTCCAAGTCGGGGCAGCTTATTTTGAATTGCTTGGCATTTCGGAGGTTGCTTTGCGAAACGTCATCTACAGAGGGGTTGACCGCTACTGTCTCTCTAGGGACGTGGGGAAATGGCTGCTCGCGGAGCCAGCTATGCTCCCGCTTCCTTTGCAGAAGTTGATGAAGGGACCTCTGCTTGAGGCTCAATCCAAGGCGAAGGAAGCGAAGAACCGTCGAGATCAGAACCCTGCGCACCCACGAAAGGGATTTCCGTTGCAGGAAGGCGATGTTCTTGCTCAGGTGACTTTTGGAGCGTGGCACAATTTGTTTCCGTCTGAGTGGGGAGAGTCGAAAGACCCGGTGACGAACAACTACCGCACCATTCTTTGGGAGTCTGCCCTCAACTGTGTTTTCCAGCCGGGAGCCGATCCGGACCGATTGCGGTGGCTTCTCTACAGGCTCACATACTTTCGGAACCGCATAGCGCACCACGAGTACCTGCTGGGGCCTTCAGCTCATGTAACCGCAACGCATCCTCTTCGTCAGCGGCTTAACGATATCTTCGAGCTTCTAGAAATCGTCGATCCGGAGTTTAAGGAATGGGCGACAGGTTTCAATCGTGTGTCGCAGCTCCTCAAACATCCCCCAGTTCGGTGACGGTCTGGGGGTGGATCCGGCGTATTCGCACCGGGGCAGGCTTTGCGTACCAGCCCGCACTCGGAACTGTGGGATAATTAGCTCCCATGACTGTTCCGCACTCTGCAGAGCACCCCTCCGAGCGCCCAGTCGGGCCCAACACCGGACCCAACGCCGAGCACTCCGCCGACGACACAGGCGCTATCCCCACCGTCAACGACACCGCCAGGGCACCCAGCGAGGAACCGGCGGAGATGCCGCGCCGCGCGTTGATCCTGGGCGAGTCCGCGATGGCGCTGGACCTGGAGCAAGCCTACAAGCGCATGGGCTTTGACACCCGCATCGGGGCGGCGAGCATCGCGGAGGTGTTCTACCCGGGCATCATCGTCACCTCCGGCGACGCGGAGGACACGATCGAGACGGTCGAGGAGGTCTCGCAGCGCGTCGGCGCGGTGGTGGCGCCGTCGGTGGAGGGGTGCCGCCACACCGCGGACCGGATGGCGGTGCGCAAGCAGGCCAACGAGGAGCTGGGGCTTCCCACCCTTGACTACGAGTTCGCCGCCACCCCGCAGGAGATGCACGACGCGGTGGAGCGCATCGGCTACCCGTGCGTGGTCAAGGCGCCGACCTCTAAGGACGGCGAGGGGTTCAGCTTCGTGCACAGCGACGCGGATCTCGCGGACGCGTGGCGCGCCGCCGATCGCGGCCTGGGCCAGGGCGCGGTGGTGGAGCGTTACATCGACTTCGATTTCGAGGCGACCATCCTCGCCGCGCGCTCCATCGACCCGAGCACGGGCGAGTTGGCCACGTGGTTCTGCGAGCCGATTGGCACCCGCCACCGCGACGGCAAACTGGTGGAGAGTTGGCAGCCCGCGCCGCTGCCTGAGGCGGCGATGGATAACGCCCGCTCGATCGCCGCGCGCATCGTCGGCGCGCTGGCCAGCTGCGGCATCTTTTCGGTGGAGATGTTCGTCTCGGGCGACGATGTCTACTTCTCCCAGGTCACCCCGCGCCCGAGCCGCGACGGCCTAGTTACTTTTGTCACCCAGCGCATCAACCAGTTTGACCTGCAGGCGCGCGCCACACAGCGCTTGCCTATTGATTCGACGCTGATCAGCCCTGGCGCGGTGCGCTTTTTGGAGGGGCATCCGTCGCAGGCCGCGCTCGCTGCGGCCATGGCGGTGGAGGAGGTCACGGTGCGAATGCTTGGCGACGGCACGCTGGTCCTCGCCACCGCCGATTCCGCAGCCGAGGCCCGCCAACGCACGGATGAGGCCGTCCGGGAAATATACAAAATCGACGGCAAACCCGGCGAGAATTAGATCACACCATTTGGTTCGTCTTGACGGGGCTCGCACCGGTAAACTTGTGCATGTTTGCCCACGACGAAAGGTGAAGCCATGTCTCAACGCCAATCTTTGCTGGTAACCCTCGCTAACCGCACCTTCGATGGCCTGGATCTGCAGCAGCTTGCCAGCCGCTTGGAGCTGCCCCTGGTGCGACTTTCGGGTGACAGCGTGGCAGAAATCTTCAACTCCGAGCAGGTCACCGAAGAGCCGGCGCTGTACGCGGGTACCGGCGACTACAACTTCGATGCTCAGCTCGCCGCCGCGATTGGCGCCCCGGTGCTGCTCGCCGCAGGCGATGAGGCGGCTGCCAAGCTCGCTGTAGCGAGGATTGGGGAGTTGGGGGCGACCGTGGCGTCGATAAGCATTGGCTCCCTTGACGACGTTGAGATTGGCAGCACGGACGCCCGCCAGGTGATGAGCCCCGTGGTGTTCGAGCGCCAGCTGGTGGAGCAGGCCAAGGCCAACCGCAAGCACGTGGTGCTGCCGGAGGGCGAGGACGACCGCATCCTGCAGGCCGCGGACCAGCTGCTCAAGCAGGGCGTGGCTGAGCTGACCATCCTCGGCGACGTGGACGACATGAACCGTCGCGCGCAGGAGCTGCGCCTGGACCTGTCCAAGGCTAACTTGGTCAACCACCTCGAATCCGAGCTGGCCGAGGAGTTCGCCGCCGAGTTCGCGGAGCTGCGCAAGAAGAAGGGCGTGACCGTCGAAGAGGCGCGCGAGACCATGAAGGACGTCTCGTACTTCGGCACCATGATGGTGCACAAGGGGCTTGCCGACGGCATGGTCTCCGGCGCCGCGCACACCACCGCGCACACGATTAAGCCGTCCTTCCAGATCATCAAGACCGCCCCGGGCGCGTCCGTGGTGTCCTCGATCTTCCTCATGGTCATGCAGGACCGCCTCTGGGCGTTCGGTGACTGCGCCGTGAACCCGAACCCGACTGCGGAGCAGATCGGCGAGATCGCCGCCGTGTCCGCCAAGACGGCCGCGCAGTTCGGCATCGACCCGAAGGTGGCCATCCTGTCCTACTCCACCGGCGCCTCCGGCTCCGGCCCGGACGTGGAGCGCGCCGTGGAGGCAACCGCGAAGGCGAAGGAGCTCGCCCCGGACGTCGCCATCGACGGCCCGCTGCAGTTCGACGCCGCCTGCGACCCGGGTGTCGGCGCCAAGAAGGCCCCGGATTCCCCGGTTGCCGGCCAGGCCAACGTGTTCATCTTCCCGGACCTGGAGGCGGGCAACGCGGGTTACAAGATCGCCCAGCGCACCGGTGGCGCGCTGGCTGTCGGCCCGGTGCTGCAGGGCCTGAACAAGCCGGTCAACGACCTGTCCCGCGGCGCGACCGTGCCGGACATTGTCAACACCGTTGCTATCACGGCGATCCAGGCGGGAGCGAAGTAAATGTCCTACGTACTCGTTATTAACTCTGGTTCTTCTTCCATCAAGTTCCAGATCGTCGACCCGACCTCGGGCGCCTCCGACGACCCGTTCGTCTCCGGCCTGGTCGAGCAGATCGGCGAGCCGCAGGGCCGCATCACCATCAAGCACGACGGTCAGAAGTACGTCGTGCAAAAGGCGGTGCCCACGCACGCGCACGGCCTGCAGGAAACTTTCAAGCTTCTCGACGCCAAAGGTATCGGCCCGACCCAACTCGACATCGTCGCCGCAGGCCACCGCGTCGTCCACGGCGGCATGGTCTTTTCCGAGCCGGAGCTGATCCTGGACCCGGTGGTGGACATGATCCGCGACCTGATCCCGCTGGCGCCGTTGCACAACCCGGCCAACATCGACGGCATCGAGGTTGCCCGCGCCCTGCTGCCGGACATCCCGCACGTGGCGGTGTTCGACACCGGTTTCTTCCGCGACCTGCCGCCGGCCGCCGCCCTGTACGCGATCAACGCCGAGGTGGCGGAGCAGAACCTGATCCGCCGCTACGGCTTCCACGGCACCTCCCACGAGTTTGTTTCCTCCCAGGTGCCGGAGCTGATCGGCCGCGACCCGAACCACACCCGCCAGATCGTGCTGCACCTGGGCAACGGCGCCTCCGCGTCGGCCGTGGCTAACGGCCGCCCGATTGACACCTCCATGGGCCTGACCCCGCTGGCCGGCCTGGCCATGGGCACCCGCTCCGGCGACATCGACCCCGGCATCATCTTCCACCTGGTGCGCCAGGGCGGCATGTCCATCGACGAGATTGACAACCTGCTCAACCGCCAGTCCGGTGTGAAGGGCCTGTCCGGCGTCAACGACTTCCGCGAGCTGCGCGCCATGATCGAGGAGGAAGACGAAAACGCCTGGCTAGCCTACATGGTCTACCTGAACCAGCTGCGCCGCTTCATCGGTTCCTACATGATCGCCCTGGGCCGCGTGGACGCCATCACGTTCACCGCCGGCGTCGGCGAGAACGATCAGCACGTGCGCATGGACGCCCTGGACAACCTGAAGATGTACGGCATCGAAGTCGACCCGGAGAAGAACGCGCTGCCCAACGACGGCCCGCGCATCATCTCCACCGACGACTCCACAGTGAAGGTTCTTGTCGTGCCCACCAACGAGGAGCTGGCCATCGCGCAGAAGGCCGCTGCTGTCGCCGCCCGCGTGGGGTAGTGCGGCTTTTCAGCCCCGGCACCGGTTCGCGAGTTCTGGTGCCGGGGCTTTTTGCTGCGCCTGTTGCGTGATCGTCTAGCAGCGTGCGGCGGGTGCTAGGCGATCAGCGATCTTGGTGTTGATGGGAGCTGTTGGCGTGGGTGCCGGATGCGTCGATAGGCAATGTGCAAGCTGCAACTAGCAGATCAAGCGTCCAAGTTTGCATTGTCCCAGGTGATATTGAAAAGCAGGTTCGGCAGGGGGTTGATCTGCTAGTGCCCGAATCGACCATGCCCGCTCAAACATATGACGATTCCGCCTTTTGTGATGGATTGCACAAAAACTGTCAAGGTCTCGGGTGTAGCAGGGTAGAGGACTGTGCTGACCTCTATTGAGCTGACTTACGGCTCTGCAAACCATAATTGTGTTGTCTTCATGGGTTGGCGGGCGATAGATTTACGGGTGCAGAAAACCGTATTGTTGGCTGTTGATTCAGTCGACGGTAAATGAAAGATTCAGAAAAGGGGTCTTGCAATGACTGGAAAGCATGACCGCGCGATCCCGCGTCGGCGCGGGACATCGGTAGCCGCGTGCGCGCTCGGCCTGTCGCTTGTGGTGACGGGTGTCCAGCCGGTTGCAGCCCCGGAGACCGCATCGCAGGCGTCGGCGCAGCTTTTGGACAGGACAGAGGCCGACAAGTCGTTGGTGAGCTACCTTGGGACAACTGCGGTTCGCTATGGCGAGACAACCAGCGTTAGCCCCAACACCAATGCGTTGACCGTGCACCCGCCCACCGGCTACAAACTTGTCGAAGGTGTGAACCCGGGCTGGGGCGCCGAGGTGGACCCAGCGACCGGCGAGCTTTCCATCACCCCGGACTCGAACGCCGAGCTTCCGGAGACCGACACGATTCATGTCGAATTCACCTTCGGGGATGGGTCCACCAAGGTGGTCGATGCCGAGATTAGCCTCGAACCCGCGCCGGTTTACGTAGACCAAAGCGACAAGGTCTACTGGACCGGTAAAGAAATCAACCCCGTTGATATCCGCGTCAATCGTGCCGCGTACGCCTCAAAATTGGAGATTGACGACTCGACGCTGCCGGAGGGTATCACCGCCACGCCGCGCAACTTCGGCAATATCAAGCACATCTTCCTGAAGGGCACCCCGACTGAAACCGGCACTTTCACGGTGAAAACCCAGCTGGTGGAGGGCGAAAGCGTCGTTGTCGGCGCCGATGGCCCGCTTGAGCAGTCGTTCACCATCACGGTGAAGGACTCGGCTGACCTGCCGGCCCCGGTCGAAGAGAACATTGTCGAGGACCCGGCGCCGGTGAAGCCGGGGGAGTCCGTAGACATTGCTATTCCCACGGAGAACGCATCTTCCGTCGAAGTTACGGATCTCCCGGAGGGTCTGACGTACGACAGCGAGAAGAGCAAGATCGCCGGCAAGCCGAAGGCGTCAGGCAAGGCGAAAGTCGACATCATTACTAACGACGCCAAGGTGATCACCGACACCATCGACATCCAGGTGGAGGAATCAGGCGGATCGACGACACCGGCAACGACGGCACCGGCAACGACGACGTCTGAAGATTCGACGCCCGAGCCGACGACCACGACTTCGGGCGCGCCGACTTCCACGACCACGACTTCGGAGACCCCGACCTCGGACCGACCGACGACGCAGCCGGAGCCGACAACGAAACCGTCCACGCCGGGTTCCTCCGAGCCGAGCACCTCGAAGCCGACTTCGCCGACCCCGACCTCGGGCCGGCTGACGACCCAGCCCGCGCCGACGACCTCCGCACAGCCCACCACGACCAAGCCCACCACCCCGAAGCCCGCCCCGTCGGCCGATGACTTCGCCTGGGATGAGCTGACCGTGCAGGCAGGCACCACCAAGGTTGCGGTGCCGGCGCGCAAGCCGTCCACGACCGTCAACGTGCGCGTGGACGGCGACGCACCGGAGTGGTTGTCCGTGGCGTCGGACGGTCAGGTCGTGGCGGCGCCGGGCCGCGGCGTCGAGCCGGACATGTACACCGTTGACGTGGTTTCCGAGGCAGGGGAGCGCGACACCGTCACGGTGAAGGTCACCAAGCCGGTGAGCGACGCGGACCGCATCAGCGATGAGGAGTACAAGGACACGTACGTCCAGGCGGGCAAGACCAACTCGAGCCGCACGCCGATCGCATCCATCGACCGCGACGGCATCGAGTACGAAGGTCAGCCGCTGCCCGCCGGCACGAAGTTCTCTACCGAGAGCGCCGAGGGCACCGTTAACCCGGACACCGGCGTTGTCACGGTGAAGGCGCCGCTGCGTACCCCGGCGGGCGAGACCATCACGATCCCCGTCGACTTCACCTACCCGGACGGCACCAAGGGCAAGGCAGATGCGGTTTTCCACGTCGATGCCGGCGCGCAGAACGAGGCGTACAAGCCCGCCTACCAGGAGGGGCTCGGCGCGCAACCGGGCAAGACTGTTGTGGTGCCGCTTCTCGACGGCACGTTCCCCGTCAACAAGGACGGCGAGAATATCGGCCAGTACGCGCTGGCCCCGGTGTATGACGATAAGGGCAACGAGCTCGGCACGGCCAAGGCATACAAGGGCTGGGATGTCAGCATCGACCCGGACACAGGCGCGATCTACGCCGCTGCTCCGGAGGAGAACCCGGAGCCGATCGAAGTCCCGGTGAGGGTGCTGTACTCCGACGGCACGGTTTCGGACAAGGACGGCGAGCCCACCGTCTTCGCCCGCATCGCGGCACTGACGGGACCGTCGCTGGCAGACTCCACCGAGGCCGCGGGCTACGGCAAACCGTTCTTCGACGCGGACGGCAACATCCGCATGTTCCCCACGGGCTCGATGCCTCCGGGCGCGACGTTCGAGCAGACCGGGCTGACGGCGCTGCCTGTGGAGATCGATCCGGAAACGGGCGCGATCACCGTGAAGGTGTCGGAGGACGCTCCGGTTGGCGCGAACTTTGACATCCCGTTGAAGCTGACGCTTCCGGACGGTTCCGTGCAGGAGATCACGGTCCCGGTGGCCACACAATCTGAGGCCGCCAGCCAGGTCGTGTCCTGGCGCCCAGTGCAGGTCACGGAGGCCGGAACCCCGGTCACGGTGGCGCCGAGCCAGGCCCCGGCTGGTGCCACGTACGCACTGGCCGCGTCCTTCGGCGCAGATGGCTGGCAGGCGTCCGTGGACCCGACAACGGGCGCGATCACTGCCGCTCGCAACGGCGACGAGGAGGACCCGCAGGCCACGCTGATCCCGGTGGTGGTGACGTTCGCGGACGGTTCGCAGCGCGTCGTCGAGGTGCCGGCAACGACCGTGCGCGGCACTGCGGCGCTGACGCGGGTGGAGTACCCGCGCGTGACCATCAACGCCGGCCAGATCGCCATTTTGCGGCCGAATGTCGCAGGCGCGTCGTTCTCCCTGATCAAACCGATTCCAGGGCTGCGCACGAAGGTCGACCCGGAGACGGGCGAGCTGACCGTCGCCAGCTACGACGGCACCGTGCCGGGCCCACGCGACATCCCGGTGAAGGTCACATTCGAGGACTCCTCGCACACCATCACGTCCGCCCGGGTTGAGGTCCGCACCAAGACCGGCAAGGGCACACTCGCCGAGAGCATCTCGCTTAACGACGTCTCCGCTGTCGGCCGCCCCGACACCACCACGCAAATCACCCTGCCGGTACCCCGCGCAGCCGCGGAGCATCCGTTCACTCTGGGCGAGTTCGACGCCGATGGCTGGGAGGTCTCCCTGGACCGCACCCGCGGCGTGCTGGACATCCACGTTCCCGCTTCCGCTACTGGCCAGGTCAAGGAGATCCCGGTGAACGTGTTGCTCGCCGACGGCTCCACGACTCAGCTCAAGGTGGCTGTGAAGGTGGACGGCGTGGCGGCCGGAGGGTCGTCGCAAAGCGAAAGTGGCTCCTCGAAGCCCTCGCCCTGGGTGTGGGCGCTCGCGGTGCTTGGATTGTTGGGGGCAGCTGGCAAGGTTTTGTACGATAACCGAGATAATTTTCAACACTTTTTAGAGCGGTGGATGTAGGCGCATGATGCACACAGGTAAGAAAGCAATCGCGGCTGCAGTCGCACTCGGCCTCACCGCCGGTGTCACGCTGCCGGTAACGGCCGACGCAGCTGTGGACCTGTCCAAGAGCTACCAGGTCGGCGTGACCACCGGTTCAAGCGAGGGCTTCCAAAACGTCGACGTGAACAAGGGCCGCGTGTCCTGGCTGATGTACAACAGCCTCTCCTCCGGCCTGATGCCCACGGCGTTCTACCTGGACGCCTATGCGGACGGCCAAAAGGTCGAATTCGCGGGCGAGAACACCACGGTTCAGCCCGCCTCCAACAACGAAGGCGACGTTGTCACCCTCACCCACACCGACCCGAAGCTCGGCGTGGAGCTCGTGCGCACCTTCACCGTCACCTCGAAGAAAGTGGACGTGCGGGTGGAGCTGAGAAGCGACAGCAAGCGGGACCTGAAGCTCGTGCTCACGGACGGGCTGATGTCCCACGACTTCCCGATCACCTCCGAACCCGTTGAATCCCAGCCGGACGAGTACACCATCGACGTTGGCGGCCGCTACCAGCTGCACACCACGTTCGAGGGCGCAGTTTCCACCGGCACCGGAAAGAGCCAGCAATCCGCAGAAGCAGGCGCGAACGACGGCGACCGCTACCTCGCGGGCGTGTGGGAGCGCCACCACAAATCGCTGAGCGCCCGCATGACCATCGCCGGCGACGCCAACGAAGCACTGAAGGATTCCGACGGCGACGGCCTGCCCGACGAATGGGAGATCAACGGCTACACCGACCCAGACGGCAACCAGTTCCCGCTGCACCGCTGGGGCGCGGACCCGGAGAAGCCGGACTTTTTCCTCCAGCTGAACTGGATGAAGTCCGAATGGGAGACCAAGGGCTGCTCTGAGAAGCGCCAGTACGCTGCCACTGAAGACGACTTCGGCCAGTTCCTGGAATGCGCCGACGCGAACGTGAACGTCTACCGCCCGTCGCGCCAGATCCTCAACGACCTGGTGGACCTGTTTGACAGCCGCGGCTACAACCTCCACATCGACGCCGGCGACTACTACAGCAACATCCCGGGCATCACGCCCCAGGGCGGCGACACGCTGCCGTACGCGCCGATCTACTTCAAGGACGACAAGGGTCGCGCGGAGGTCCCCGGTGTGCGCCTAGTCAAGGACCGCAAGAACCTGCTCGGCGCGCGCCAGTCCGTCTTCCGCGTGGGCATCATCGGCGACCAGCAGGAGGCGGGCAACCTTGCCTCCGGCAACGGCCTGATCTCCGACGGCGCGTTCTACGTGTCCAAGAACTACCTGATGACGTCCCAGGAGCAGATGCGCAACACCATCCTCCACGAGTTCGGCCACAACCTGGGCCTGACCCACTCCGGCGCATCTCAAGTGAAGAAGCCGCACCACTCCTACGTGCCTAAGTACGAGTCCGTGATGAACTACCTGTACCAGTTCAGCCACTTCGACTACTCGGACAAGAACTCCACTGCCAACGACAACACCAGCATCCCGCAAGCCTGCTACGACGGCTCGGCGCAGTGCTACACCGGCGCCTACAACATCGCCCCGGACTGGGACAACCTGAACCTTGTCAACGGCGAGATTGCCAAGGCCACCGGCTCCACCGGCGTGTCCGAGGACCCGCACGAATCCGGCCACGAGCACCCGCGTGTAGACGAGCTCGTTGTCATGGCAGCGGAGGAGAACAACGGCAAGGCCGGCATCCGCGTCTTGGGTGAGCGCGAGGGCATCAAGAACGCCATCATCGCCAACCGCTCCGACTCCAAGGTGCACCTGGAGCTGTCCAACCTGGGCATCGACCTGCACGAATTCACCCTGCAGGTGGACTACCCGGGCGGCAAGTTCCGCGAGACGTACCCGGTGGAAGGCGCACTGTCCGAGCACGCCAAGCTGCCGGTCGAGGTGCCGATCGCCAACACTGCCGGCTACAAGGATTCCTCCATGCCGGTGAAGTTCCGCGTGTACAACGCCGACGGCCACCTGGTCGCCGAGGAAACCAACGAGTTCTCCGTGCTCAACTACACCACCGAGCAGATGGACGAGCTGGTAAAGGAGCTGGAGAAGAACAATTCCGAGCACCTCCAGGCCGCGCGCGACACCGTGGGCAAGAAGGACCCGGCGAAGCCGACCCTGGCCAAGCCGGCACCGGTGCCCACCACCGCGAACCAGCCGGTGCAGCCCGGCACCCGCGGCCCGGCCGTGACCGAGCTCAACGGCGCGACCCAGTCCAAGCCGTCCCCGGCACCCGCTCCGAAGACGGGGGCGTCCCCGAGCCAGAACGAGCCGACCCCGAAAACCAAGGGCGGCAAGGGTGGCAAGGAGGCCGGCAGCAGCGCCGGCACGATCGTCGGCGTGATCATCGCGATCCTGGCGGTTGTCGGACTCGGCGGCGCAGCAGCTGTCATGGGCGGGTTCATCTAAGCACCGCCGCTGGAACGGCCGCCGTAATCCTGACAGATTACGGCGGCCGTTTGCGCTGACCTGGGCCGATGGGGTTCGGCTGACAGATTCCGCCGTGAAGTGTCGGCGGGACAGCGGCCTCGCTCGGTTCCCGCCGCCCCGGCGGATTAATTCACTGCGCGATGAATAGATCTGCCTCAGGTTTTGGGCGACCTGCGGAAAGTGAACAAATCAACCGCCAAAAGGGGATTTGTTCACCGACAGCACCCGGCCGGGGTGAACAAATTTGGGAACGGCGCCCAACCCCCTAGAACCAGGTGGCGGGGCGGACCTTGTTGGCTAGGTCCACCAGCGCGTACCGGTGCTTCGGGTACGGCGCTACCCGGGCTTGGTCCCGCAGCGTTTGGGCGAGGCCGCGGCGCAGCCCCCGGATGGTGAACGGGTACTCGAAGAGCGCCACGTTGGTCGCCGCCTCGTGGGAACGCAGGTACGTTAGGCCGGCCTCGATGACGGCGACTTTGATCTGCAAAAACCGCGGTTCGGTGGAGGGGATCTGCTCCAGCCGGCGGGCGGCGAGCCGGATGTGGTCCTCAGTGGCATCCTCCGCAACCAGGCACAAAATCGCGGTCAGCCGCGCCATGCGGTAGTGGCGCGACGCGTTAGGAACCTTGTCCAGAGCTTGAATAGCCAGGCCCACTTCGCGCTCGCACATAAGCATCCGGGCTAGGCCGAATGCGGAGGAGACGGTGGTGGGGTTGGTCATCCACACCAGCGCGTAGAGGCGGGTGGCGTGGAAGCGCAGCCCCTCGGGGGAGGTCACGGTCAGCGACCAGGTGCCGTCTGTGACACCGTCGGCGGCCATGTGCTCGAACACGTCGTCCGGCACGTCGCAGAGGTGCTGGCTAAGGCCGGCAGCGGCGGGCGCGAGCCCGCTATGAAGCAGCTCGCTCGATTGATACCCGCCTTCCTGCAGGATGAGCTCGCTGACTGCGGCGAGGGCGAGTTTTGGTGCGGCCTCGCCGGGCAGCTGATTGAGCACCTCGGAGAACGAGGTCTTCGCGGAGTTGAAGTCGCCCAACAGTGTCTCCACAACGCCCGCGTACCAAAAGTAGCGCCAGTTGTCGCCGAAGCGGTCCGAAAGTGAGCGCAGCCAGGTGCGCGCTTGGGTGGTCAGGCCAAGATCGAGCATGGTGCGCACGACTCCGAAGGAGATTTCCACGGAGTGCTCGTACTGCGGGGTGGTCATGGCTTGGCGCAGAGTCTCCAGCGTTTCGCGTGGCTCGGCGTAGGAGGAGCCCTGCAGCATGGCGGCGCCGACGTCGTCGCGGTTGACCAGCGGCGACGGCAGCGCGGCGACGACTTCCTGCGGGGTGATGTCCACGCTGCGGGCGATCCCGTCGATCAGCTGGTCGGTGCGGAAAACCAGGTGTTTTGTGCCGAACGTCGTACGTTGCGGGGAGAACAGGGAGTGCTGCGCAGGGTAGGTGCGCCCGTCGCGCACGGCGACGAGTTCTCGCAGCACACCGAGCATCTGCGCCTCCAGCTCGGTCAGGCTGGTGAAGCGTTGCGCCGGGTCCTCGTTGCAGCAGCGGGCGAGCAGGCGGTACAGGGAGGTGTATTGGCGAAACAGCGGTTCGTCGATGGGGGAGGGCAGGCCCGGGTCGTACACCCCGTCGGTCTGCGGCAGGTCCACCACCAGCGAGGCCAGCGTGCGGCCCACGGTGTACACGTCGGAGGATACGGAAGGCCCTTCGGTTGCCACCTCCGGCGCCTGGAACCCCTTCGTGCCGTAAATGAACCCGTAGGCGCCGATGCCGGAGACCGCGCCCATGTCGATGAGCTTGACGTGGTCTTCGGTGACGATGATGTTGTCCGGCTTCAGGTCGTTGTACACCACGCCGCGCGAGTGCAGGTAGTCCAGCGCCGGCAGCACTTCGAGCATGTACGCAATCGCGATGTCGGGTTGGAGCACTTTGCTTGTCGACGCATTCCGCCACGCCCGCAGACTCGGCCCGCCCACGTACTCCATGACGGTGAACCCGCCGGGCACGCGCGGGTCGTCGATGAAGTTGAAGATCTGCACAATGCCGGGGTGGGTCATCTCTGCCAGGAACTCGCGCTCGGCCGCGGCGGCCGCCGCCTCGTCCGGGTTGTCCGTGGAGTGCAGGCCTTTGAGCACCACCACGCGCCCGGCCACGTGGTGGTCCTGTGCCAGGTAGATCCAGCCCATGCCGCCGTGGGCGATCACGCCCATGATTTCGTACTGGCTGGCCACCACGTCGCCCGGCTGTAGGGCCGGCGGGGCGATGCCCTTTTTCACCACGGCCGGCTCCGGGTCGATCAGCGCCTCTTTCGGTTCGGTGGGCTCCACCCAGGGCAGCTCAACCATGCCGTCGGCGACGACGCGGGTGGCGCGGCGGGTGCCGCGGCGCTCGCGGAACGTGTCGAGGGCGAGCCTGAGCGAGCGCTTGGAGGTGTCCTCGCGGTTGCTGCCCCTGCGCAGCTCGTCCAAGTCTTTGAGCAGGCCGGCCATTTCGCCCATGGCGGAGTAGTCAGTCTCGTCGTCGGCGAAGGGGTCAAACGCTACTGCCTCGGTGCCCGGCTCGGCGCCATCGTCCTCGTCCGCGAAGGGGTCGAAGGCCACCGCCTCGGTGTGCTGCTCTAGCGGGTCCTGTTCATTGCGTTCAGTGCTCACTGCCCCTCCTTGCGGTACATCAGCGGCGGCGGGGAGGACTCCGCGATGGAGCCCCCGAGCCAGGTGGAGTAGAGCTGCGACCACGTGCCGTCGTTACGCATCCGCTCCAGCGTCGAGTTGACCTGCCTCACCAGGTCCGCCTGGCCCTTTGGGATCCCCACGCCGTAGTACTGCGAGGCCAGAGTGCCCGGCAGGATCTTCGCGTACGGGTCCTGCGCGGACAAGCCTGCCAGGATGGAATCGTCCGCCACAATCGCGTCCGCCTGGAACTGCTGCGTAGCCATCAGGCAGTCGGACCAGGAGCGGGTGCGCAAAATCTCCGAATGCGGCGTGAACGTGCGCGCGATCTGGGCCAGGTTCGTGCCGTCGACGATGCACACCGTTTTGCCGCCCAGCTGGTTGATGTCGTCCACTCCCCGGTCCCGCGGCACCAAAACCCGCACACGAGAGGTCAGGTACGGGGTGGAAAAGTCGATAGACTTCGCGCGCTCCGGGGTAATGGACATGGTGCGGATGACAATGTCCACCTCGCCGTTGTTCAGCGCGTCGGCGCGCGCCGCCGAATCCACAAACCGCAGGTCCAGGCGGTTGATGCCGGTGCTTTCCTCGTCGAAGATGTCCTCGGCGATCGCGCGGGCGAGGTCCACCTCCAGCCCGCGCAGCTCGCCGCTGGCGGTGTCGCGGAACGCCAGCAGGTACAGGGACTGGTCGATGCCCACCACCAGCCGGCCGCGGCGCTTGATGCGGTCGACGTTCGGGGTGGCTTCCTCGGCCCCGCGCGGATTGAGCGAGCCCTCCCATTCCAATTTCGATGACACGTAGGGCTCCTCCGGCACCCCCTGCGCCCCCTCGAGTGTCGCGCCGGGCGGCAGCGGCAGCAGCTCGCGGGTGGTGGAGGTTTCCTGCTCCGGGGCGATGGTGGCGCGCACCGGCGATGGCTCATCGGAGCAGCCCGCCAGCGCCAGCACCGTTACAGCCGCCGCGCACGCGGCCCACGTCGTTCTCACAGGTACTCACCCAGCCTTCTGCGAATGCCCAGCCACGTGCAGACCACAGCCAGCATGGACAAAAACGCCACCACCGCGGAGACCTGCCGCGTCGCGTCCAACGAGGCGTCGATGTAGGCCTGCGTGCCTTCCCGGGAGGAGGCGATGAGTTTGGACAGCGTCGCGTCCAGCTCCCTGAACGGCGCCTCGCCCGCCCCGCCGCCGGAAACTAACAGGTCCGCCGCCTGTTCGTAGCTACCGGAGTTTAAAGCGCCGACCAGCTCGTTGTGCTCGTAGGCCCATGTGCGCAGGGCGTCGCGTGCGTCGTCGATAAGCTGCTGCTCCCCGCCGTACGCCTCGGCCGTTGCGAGCGCCGCGCTTACCGACGCATACGTTCCGTCAAACGCCCGCGACGAGTGCACCACCGACTGGCGGCGCAGCAGCGCGAATGTCTCGTCCGTGCGCGTCTGCAGCGCGTCGAAGCGGGCGACGGTGAGCTCCTCCCAGGGCTTCGCCGCCCGCTCATACTCCACCGAACCGTTGCGCCAGGACTGGTAATTCGACACCGTGGCCCAGCTCAGCGCCACCACCACCGCGAGGGTGCCGGCGAGAAAACCCTTGTTCAGACGGCGGCGGAACACCCGCCACAGCCACCACTGTGTGAGCACGAGGAATCCGAGTGCCGCGACCAGGCCGGACAGCGGCACCCACTGCGGCTCGGACAAGCGCCGCATCTCCTTAGCCACGTCCTCGCGGGTCAGCGCATTGATCTCGGAGGCGGCCACCAGCATGCGGGTGCGCATAATGCTGGACGCCTCGGACATGTAGGCCACGCCCACCGGGTTACCCATTCGCTGGTTCACCCGGGCGCGCTCGTTTAGGCCCGCATAGACGGGAAGGTCCCGCTGGATTTCGCTGACCAGCTCCTCGATGCGCTCGCTAGTGGCGGTGTCGGCCTCCACCGCGCCCTTGTAAATCTCGCTGGCGGAGCTGACCGCAGTGTCCAGCGCAGCGGAGTAGGCCTGCACGTCCTCGTGCGACAGCGGCCCGGGCTGGACAAACCCGCCCGCCGCGATGGTGTCGGCGCGCAGCAGGGAAGTAGATAGCAAGTGGGCGGCCGCGCTCATCGGCTCTGTGGCCTCGCGCACCGTGTCCAGCGACTGGTTGCGGCTGGACATGGACTGGCTCATGGATAGCCCCGCCGCTAGCAGCAAGGCGGTCAGCAGAACCATCACCACGATGATCTTGCCCGGGGTGGTCTGCGCGAACGCGCGGCCGCGCCGCCCCATTCTTAAGGGGCCGGCGAGCGGGCCGTGGAGGACGCCGTGCAGCCGCGGGTGCGCCGGGCGCGCTTCAAGCTCGTCGAGCCACGCGTCGTCGCTCGGCCTGCTTTGCGTCACCATTCCGCAATGATAACTGTTCCCACCTACAGTGGGGGCCATGCTTGGCGACGGAAACGGCTGGGTCACCACACCCGACGGCACAAAACTCTGGGGGCGCTTCGGCGCCGCCGGCCTTTTTCTCATCGCCGGTCAGGGAGCGGACGCGAAAGTGCTGCTGCAGCACCGCGCCAGCTGGACCGCCCAGGGCGGAACCTGGGGCATCCCCGGCGGCGCCCGCGACAGCCACGAAACCCCAGCACAGGCGGCGGTGCGCGAGACCATGGAGGAGTGCGCCATCGACCCGGAGCGCATCAACGTAGTCGAGGAAGTAGTCACCACGGACCTGCCGGAGTGGAGCTACACCACCGTCATCGCGCTGTGCGAGGCGCCGCTGGCCGTGACCGCCAACGAGGAATCGGAGGAACTGCGTTGGATTGGGCTGCATGAGGTTTCGGGGTTTGAGCTGCACCCGGGCTTCGCGGCGTCGCTAAGCAATGTGCTCGCCAAAGCCATGGTGCATACTGAACCGCATGATTGAAGTGCAATGCCTGACCAAACGGTACGGCGCCGTCCAAGCGGTTGACGACCTCACGTTCACCGTCAAACCCGGCGTCGTCACCGGCTTCCTCGGCCCCAACGGCGCAGGTAAATCCACCACCATGCGCATGATCCTGGGCCTGGACCGCCCCACATCCGGCACCGCGCTCATCGACGGCGTGCCCTACCGCCAGCTTCCCAACCCCGCGCGCAAAGTGGGCGCGCTTCTCGACGCCAAAGGTGTCCACCCCAACCGCTCCGCCCGCGCCAGCCTGCTCTGGCAAGCGCAAGCCGCCGGGCTGCCGCGCACCCGCGTAGACGAAGTGCTCGAGCTGGTGGGCCTAAGCGACGTCGCCGGCAAACACGTCGGCGGGTTCTCCCTCGGCATGGGCCAGCGCCTCGGCATCGCGGCGGCGCTGCTCGGCGACCCGGAGTACCTGATCCTGGACGAGCCCGTCAACGGCCTCGATCCTGCCGGCATCCGCTGGGTGCGCGGGCTGTTGCAGTCCCTGGCGGCCGAGGGGCGCACCGTGCTCGTGTCCTCCCACCTGCTCGCCGAGATGGCGCAGACCGCCGAAGACCTAATCATCATCGGCCGCGGCCGCCTGGTTGCCAACACGTCCATGGCCGAGTTCATCCGCTCAAACTCCGGCGTGACCACCATCGTGCGCACCCCCACCGACAACGCCGCGGCCGCCTTGGCCGCCGCGCTGCAGCACGCCGACACGGCCATGCCCTTCACGCGGGCAGTGGACGCCGACGGCCGCGCCGTGTTCGAGATCCCGGACCGCAGCTCCGACGACGTCGGCCGCGTCGCCTTCGCCGCCGGGGTGCCGCTATCCGAGCTCGCCGAGCGCCGCGCCTCCCTCGAAGAGGCATACATGCAATCCACCGAGGGCCACGCCCAGTACGTCTCCGGAGGTACCAATGCTTAACCTGTTTCCCGCCGAGTGGACCAAACTGCGCTCCACCGCCTCCTTCTGGTGGACCTCCGCGCTGATCATCGTCTTCGGCGCCTTCTACGGAGCCCTGTTCGGCACCGCATCCAAACTCGGCGGCATGCCGTACGCGCCCTTGACCGTCGCAGCCACCATGGCGCTGACCACCGCGATCATCGTGATCGTGCAGGCATCCATGACCGTGACCACCGAGTACCGCTTCGGCATCCCGCCGACAAACTTCAGGGTTGCTCCGAAGCGGTGGCAGGTGGCCGTCGCAAAGCTTGTGCTCGGTGCTGCGCTGGCTGCTTTGCTGACCTTCTTCGGGCTTGTCGTCGCCTTCGCAATCGGCGATCTCACCGCGCCCGTGCCCGCGAACTGGGTGAGCAACACCGCCTCCCGACGCGCCCTGTGGGCCATCCCCCTCGGCATGGCCCTGATCACCCTGTTCCAGCAGGGGGTCGGCTGGATCGCACGCAACACCTCCGGCGCCGTGGTCACCGGCATGGGCATGATGCTGCTGGTGGAATCCATCGTCGGCTTCATCCCGCGCTACGGCGCCGACGTGGCCAAGTTCCTGCCGTTTGGCAACCTCATGGCGTTCATGACCAACAGCCCCACCCAGAACTGGACACTGCCCGTGTCGCTGCTGATCTTCGCCGTGTGGGCTGTGGTGGCGTGGATCGTCGGCGTGGTGCTGCTGGAGACCCGCGACGCGTAGCTGCGCATGGTGAAAGGCCGATGGTGAATGTCCGCTGATTCGGGGCGGATTCACCATCGGCCTTTCACCATCTGTGCGGGGCGCGTGATCCTCGGTTACCATCACCGTGGGATACGACGAACGGGGGTTCGAAATGGATGGGGCTCGCAAGAATGAGCTGCTGGAGATGCTTGTCGACGTCCGCAGGGTTACCGCCCACGACATCACCACGCATTCCCGCATCAGAAACGGAAAGCTGCACCAACTGACCAAATCGCTCTACGTCGACGCAGCAAAGTGGAAGACCTTAGAGCCCTACGAGCAGGAGTTTCTCCGGGGCTGCGCCGCATCCAGGCAAAGCACCAAGGCCGTCCTTGTCGGCTTTTCCGCGGCGCGGGTCTGTGGAGTGTGGGTGCACTACGACACCAAACCAGGCGTGCAAGTCGCGCTCCCGAGCGGAAAACCGCCATCGGCGAAGGCCCAGAGCCCGGGCATCGAGTACAAACGCATGGCCGTACCAGAGGAAGACGTGGTCCAACGGGCAGGGATCAGGTTCACCAACGCGGTCCGCACCGCCATCGACATCGCCCGCAGCGCCGGAGAGCGATCCGGCATCATCGCGTTTGAAAGCCTTTTAGCGCGGTGCTCAGACTCCGAGGCCGACCTCATCCGTGAGGAATGCGCCGCAATGATGCAGCGCATGAGGGGAACGAAGGGGATCGGGAAGGCGCGACACGCGCTGGCAAAAGCAACCAACCGTTCAGAGTCAACGTACGAAACGCTGTTGCGCCTCATTTTGGAAGAGCACGGCATCACGTGTCACGCCCAGGTGCTCATCGGCCCATACCGGGTGGATCTCATTATCGGAGACTTGATCATTGAAGTCGACGGCTGGGGGAAGATGAAGGAGGGGCCGGAGGAAGCGTATGCGAAACAGATCGCCCGCGAGAATTGGTTGAAGGAGCAGGGCTTCAAGATCCTGCGCGTGACCCCCAGAGAGATCAACCGAAACGAGGTGGCTGTGGTGCGCCGCGTCCTGGATGCGCTCGAGGAGGATTCGCGCACCCTACGGGAGGTCCCGCGCCTTTACCAGCCGAAGGGGCCGAGCCGGCAGGAGTTCTTCCCAGGGGTGTTGGCTAAGAGGCTGGGTATCTAACCGTAAATGGTGAATCTCAAGTGGTGAATTGTCGGCGAATAGGGCCGAATTCACCACTTGAGATTCACCATCTGCGGGGATAAAGCGCGAACCCCCTACTGCAGCGCGGACGTCAGCTTCAACACGTTGTCCACGTACCGCCGGTACCAGGGCCTGCGCGTCCACCGCTCCAGCGTCAGCTCGCGCGAGACGGCCTGGTAGTTCGCGCTCAGCTGCTCCAGCGCCGTAATCAGCTCGCCGGAGGCGACGAGCAGGGAGGATTCGTAGTTCAGCGAGAACGAGCGGATGTCCATGTTGGAGGACCCGAGCACGCCGACTGCGCCCTCGCGCCCCGGATCCGCCAGCACGAACTTGCTGTGCAGCACGTACGGCGCGGGGAATTCCCAGATGCGCACTCCGGCTTTCAGCAGCGCCTCGTAGTAGGCGGATTGGGCGTGGTGCACCATGAACTGGTCGGCTTTTTCGCCGACGAACAGGTCGACGCGCACCCCGCGGTAGCACGCGGAGGTGATGGCCTCCAGCAGCGATCCCTCGGGCACGAAGTACGGCGAGCACAGTGTGAGCTGCTCTTTCGCGTTGTGGACGATCGAGTTGAACATGCGCAGGTTCGGCTCGGTGAGGTAGCCGGGCCCGGAGGGGACGAGCTGGAGCACATCGCCATCGCTTATCGACGTTTCCCCCGACGCCCCCACCACATCCAACCGTTCGCCGGATTCGGTGTACCAGTCCACGGCGAACATGGACTCGATGGACTCCACGATCGGCCCCTCCAGCTCCGCAAACGTGTCCACCCACTGGCGGCCCGCCCTGACGTGCCCGGGCATGAGGTAGCCGCGGTCGATGAGGTTGAACGAGCCGACGAACGCCACCTTCGAGTCGATGACCACGACCTTGCGGTGGTTGCGCAGGTCGGGGCGGCGCCAGCGCCCGCGCAGGGGAGCCAGGGGCAGCATCATGTGCCAGTCCACGCCGATGTCGGTCAGACGCTTCTTCAAAGTCCGGAACCCGGGGTATTTGGCGGAGCCGATGTGGTCGAAAAGCAGGCGCACGTGCACGCCGCGTGCGACGGCGCGCTGCAGCGCCCGGAACACCACGTCCGTCGTGTCGTCCCAGGCGACGGCGTAGATTTCGATGGAGATGGAGGCGGATGCTTCGTCGATAAGCTTGGCAATGCGAAGCATGGTCTTGCGGTAATCCGCCCACAGCGCGCGCACCTCGCCGCGGACGGCGGGGTAGCCGGTGAGCTGGCGGTTGAGGCGGACCAGCGAGGCGGTTTCGGGCGGCAGGTGCGCGATGGTGCCGTCGGGGCCAGCCCACGCCCCGTCCAGCGCGCGGCGCGCCTCAACCTGGATGCGGTGGCGGCGCCGGGAGACGAACGTGGAGCCGAACAGCAGGTACAGCGGCAGGCCCACCACCGGCAGGAGCAGGATGAGCAGCAGCCACGCGTTGGCCGAGGACGGCTTGCGTCCGCCGGGCACCACGCCGATCATCACGAACTTGATGGCGTAGTCCACGGCCATCGCCGCGAACTGCCACCAGGAAAAATCCAGGCTCATCGCACCTCGTCGTAGGCCAGGCCGCGGGTGTCGTAGTCCACGATCACGGGCGCGTGGTCGGAGGCACCCTTGCCCTTGCGCTCCTCCACGTCCACGAACGCGCGCTGGACCCGCTCGAACATGGGCTTGGTGGCCAGCTGGAAGTCGATGAGCATGCCCTCGTTCTTCTGAAACCGCATGGCCTTGTAGTCCCAGAACGAGTACTGGTTTTCGTGCGTGACCTTGTGCAATCCGGCCTCGAGCAGCATCTGGAACGCGGCGCGCTCGGGCTCCGTCACGTGCGTTTTGCCCTCGAACCATGACACGTCCCACACGTCCTCGTCGCGGGGCGCGACGTTGAAGTCGCCCATGTACACCTGCAGCTCCCCGGGCTGGACCTGATCGGCCAGGGACCAGAGGAACTGCAGTTTGTAGTCGTAGTGCGGGTCGCCGATTTCGCGGCCGTTGGGCACGTAAAGGCTCCACACGTCCACCCCGCCGCACACCGCCCCCACGGCGCGCGCCTCCACAGACGGGTCGCCTTTTTTGGCAAACGCGGGTTGGCGCTCGAAGCTGTCGCGGACGTTGTCCAGCCCCACGCGCGAGGCGATGGCCACGCCGTTCCATTGGCTGACCCCCACGTGCGCGACCTCGTAGCCTGCGGCTTCGAAGGTGGCGTAGGGGAATTTGTTGTCCGCGGTTTTGGTTTCCTGCATCGCCAGCACGTCCACGTCCTCGCGTTCGAGGAAGGCGGCGATCCGCTCGGCGCGCGTGCGCACCGAGTTAACGTTCCATGTGGCGATTCGCATGCGGCCTAGCCTAGCGCCAGCCGCCTACGGTGGTGTTCCAGCGCCCCTTCGGGCACATTGCCTATCGACGTCACACCAAAGGCCTCTCCCGCAACCCACACAACCTGCTCGTCCCGGAGCTCCCACGCGTGGTCGAGCACTTTCAGCGCCGGTTTGCCGATACGTTCGGGGATGGTCAGCCGCACCGGCAGGCCACGCTGGTCGTAGAAGGACCGGATGGCGTCGATAGGCAACGGCCCGAAGCCCGCCGAAGGGCCGAGCGGGACTGCGGAGTTGGCCTCCTCGGTGTCGCCGGTGCGCATGAGCCAGCCGCCGGCCCACGCCCAGTCGCACACGTTGAGTCGGTCTGCGAGGCGTTTTTCCAGCTCTCGGATTTCGGAATTGCGCACCGTGCGCGGCGAGAGTTTCTTGATGATGTGCAGGTCCGTGACCTCAATCGCCTCCTTTGAGGAGGGAAAGCCGCCGACCTCCTGCGGGCGGATCACCAGCGGGTCGAGGCTGAGCACGTGCCCGATGATGTCGCTGGCGTGCTCGCCGCGGCGCTGGCGCACCACGACGCGGTCGCCCACCGCCACCTCGTCGGAGCGGAAAATCCGGGACACGGCTATTTGCGGGCCCCGCGCGGGCGGATCGCGCCGGTGAGCACCAGGGCCGCGCCGATCATCAGCGACAGCATGCCGATGGCGATCAGGGCGCGCATCGGGGTGCCGGTGTCGGCGAGGTCGCCGTCGCGCTCGTCGTCATCCTCGGTTGTGGTGGTCGACGACGTCTTGGAGGAGGACGAGGTCGTCGACGAGGAGGAGGTCGTCGAGCTAGACGTTGCCGACGTGGTGCGGTTTTCCAGCACTGAGCGGGTGGAGCTGCTCGAAGTCGACGAGGTGGACGTCGTGGCCGTGGTGGTCGCAGAGGCGTCGGTGGTGGTAGACGTTGCGGATTCCGTGGTGGTGGACGTAGTTTCCGACGTAGTTTCCGACGTCGTTTCCGTGGTGGTGTTCTCGGTCGTGGTGGTGTCGCTGTCCTGGAGGCGCTCCACGCGGTGGGTCACCTCGGGGTCGAACGTGGCGGAGGTGGTGCTCGACGGGGTGGTGGTCGTGCTGCTTGGGGTGGTCGGCTCCTCGACCACCGTCGGCTCCTCGACCACCGTCGGCTCCTCGACCACCGTCGGCTTGGTCACCGGTGTCGCCGAAGTCACCACCGTCGGCTCAGGGCGATCCGCGTCGCTGCCGGGGATGCCGTACACGATCGGGGCGTCGCCGGCCTCAGAGCGCTCGAACGCGTCAAACGCGGTGGTGCCCAGGATCTCGTCGAGGCCCTCGATGGGGGAGGGTACGACCACTGGTGCGTCGTCAGGCAGAAGCTCCGCGCGCAGCTCACGTACGCCGGCGCGCTCGCGCTTGAGCGTCTTCGCGGCCTCGTCGAAGGTGGCCTCTTCTTCCTCGGTCAGGCCGTCTTCCGCGGCTTCCTCGCGCAGCTCTGACAGTTCGTCTGCGGCTGCGATGAGCTCCTTGCGCCAGGCGATGAGCACGTCTCGGACCTCGTCGTCCGTCTCCGCGCTGTTGATGGCGGTGGTGGAGGATTCGTGGGTGGCGGAGACGCTGTCAAGCAACTGCTCAACTGGCTCCGCGGGCGTCGCGGGGGTGAGGGTGAGCGACGCGGCGGCGATGGTGGCGGGGATACGCATGGCGGATATCTTAGCGCGTTAATCGTCGTGGCCGAACGGATCTTCGTCCGTGCCCGGAAGCCAGGTGTGGCCGGCTTCTTTCCAGCCGTTGTCGCGGATCACGCGCTTGGCTTCCTTTTTATAGCGGCCGGTGAGCACGTCGGTGTACAAGAAGCCGTCCAAATGGCCGGTCTCGTGTTGCAGACAGCGGGCGAAAAAGCCGGTGCCCTCGACCTCGATCTTGTTGCCGTTTTCGTCCAGACCGGTCACCTTCGCCCAGTCCGCGCGGCCGGTGGGCCAGCCGTAGCCCGGCACGGACAGGCAGCCCTCGTCGTCTTCGCCGGTGTCCGCGGGCATGGTCTTGGGGATTTCGGAGGTCTCAAGCACCGGGTTGATTACGGTGCCGCGGCGCATCTGGTCGCCGTCCGGGCAGTGGTAGACGAAGATGCGCAGCGGCACGCCGATCTGGTTGGCGGCCAGGCCCACGCCGTGGGCGGCGTCCATGGTTTCGTGCATGTCGGCGATGAGCTCTTGCAGCTCCTTAACGGGCTGCGTGACTTCCTTGGTCGGTTCGTGCAGCACCGGGTCGCCGTGGATAACGATGGGTCGGATGGTCATGCCAATATATTAGGCATGCTTTCAGACACCGACCTTTCCGTGCTCCGCTTCGCCGCGCGCGCCCCCAGGTCGATCGGTGCGCGCGAGGACGCTGTGCGCTCTGAGCTGGGCATGCAGCCCATCCGCTACTACCAGCATTTGAATCGGTTGCTGGACTCGCCCGATGCGCTCGCGGCCGAGCCTCAGCTCGTCCGGCGTTTGCAAAGGCTTCGCGACGACCAAAGGTCCCCCAACCTCTAGTTCAACTTTACGGTGTGTTGCCCCTGCTTCCCGCGTTGGTGTGGTTAGAGTTGCCGATGTGACTAACGACAACTTTGGCAACAACCGCCCCGACTCCGGCTCCACGCGCTACACAGGGAACTCCGACTCCTACGACGGCGCGTACGACGCCGAGCCGATCGACGCTGAAATCGTCGACGATTACCCCGCTTCCGGTGCCGACACCGAGTACCGCGGTGCCCACCGCCGCGACGACGATTCCGAGTACATCGAGGACGTCGACTACGCCGCTGGTGCTGGCGCCGCTGGTGCTGGTGCCGCTGGTGCTGGCGCGCGCTCCCGCTCCCGCAGCGCCGACGACGCCATCTACGAGGAGCCCTACGACGGCGCCTACGAGGAGCCGGAGGATCGTCGTAAGGCAGCTGCTGCTGGCGGCGCCGCGGAAGGCGGCCTGCCGAAGCGCGGCCTGGCGATGATCCTGATCGCCGTGGCGGCGCTGCTGGCGCTGTGGGGCATTTGGAAGATGACGCAGGACGGCAACGGCGACGACGGCAAAGGTGAAGGTGCTGGGCCGACCTCGTCGACCGTGGTCGGCACCTCCCAGGCCGCCCCCGCCGGCGACGGTGCTGGTCAGAACGGCCAGGATGGCCAGGGGGTCGAAGGTCAGCCAGGCACCGACCAAAACGCCCAGGACACTGAAGGCCAGCCGGGCCAGGAGGGCGACCGCGCAGGCGACCCGAACGCCCAGGACCCCAACGCGCAGGATCCGAACGCGCAGCGTCCGGAAGGCGCCGAGGGCCAGGGCGAGAACGGCCAGCCCGCACCGGCACCGGCACCCGCTCCGGCGGGCGCCGGCCTCGACAACGCGTCGGCCCAGGTGTACGTCTACAACAACTCCGGCACCCCGGACCTGGCCAGCCGCACCGCCGACCAGCTGAAGGGCCAGTACAACGTGGCCAACAACTCGGCCGACGCCGCAGTGATGAACATGCCGGAGCAGGTCTACGGCATCTTCCCGGAGACCTACGTCTTCTTCGACCCGGCCGTGCCGGGCGCCGAGCAGGTTGCGGCCGACATTGCCCGCCGAGTCGGCGGTGCCGCCCGCGCGAAGGGCGACCTCCCCGAGGGCGCGACGAGCATCCCGGAGCAGGCCGCGAACAACAGCGCCGCCGTGGCGGTGGTCCTGGCGGGCTAGCACCGCGCCGGGCACGCCGGCCCGATTGAGGCCCGCTGCCCACAGATGGTGAAAGGCAGGTGGTGAAAATCCGCAAAATCCGCGCGGATTCACCATCTGCCTTTCACCATCTGCAAAGTCGTCGCCTGCCCCAGAGTGCCCCCTCCCACAAAACCGGCTACCTAGAACCGACTACCAAGCGAAAATCAAGCTGGCAACCGGTTCTAGGTAGCCGGTTTCGGCGCATGGACGGTTTGGGGCGGCCTTAGCGGCGCACAAACGCCCCAACACCCCACGTCACCCGCGCATATAAAACAGCTTCTGGCACCCGCCCAGGGCCCGGCAGGGGATAGGCTCGTCGTCTATGGATCCATTCCGCGATTTTTCCAGGTCTGACGGCCCCACCCTTGGAGTCGAGTGGGAGATCTGCCTCGTCGACCCGGTCACACGCGACTTGGTGCCCCGCGCCGCCGAGGTGATAGAGGAGGTGCAGGCCCGCTACCCGGACATCCGCCTCGAGCCGGAGTTTTTGCAGAACACCATCGAGCTGGTCACCCCGATCTGCGCCAACACCAAAGAGGCGGTGCGCGCGCTGCAAAGAGACCTCAGCGCGGTCAAGGAGGTCGCGGATGAGAAGGGCCTGAAGCTCTGGGCAAGTGGCGGCCACCCGTTTTCGGATTTCCGCACGAACCCGCTGAGCCCGAAGCACACGTACGAGGAAATCGTCAACCGCACGCAGTACTGGGGCCAGCACATGCTGTTGTGGGGCATCCACTGCCACGTGGGCATCAGTCACGAGGACAAGGTGTGGCCGATCATCAACGCGGTGATGACTAAGTACCCGCACTTGCTCGCCATTTCCGCCTCGAGCCCGGGCTGGGACGGCATTGACACTTCTTACGCGTCGAACCGCACGATGCTCTACCAGCAGTTGCCCACCGCGGGCATGCCGTATCAGTTCGAAAGCTGGGACGAGTGGGTCGATTTCATGCGTGACCAGCAGACGTCGGGCGTGATCAACCACACCGGCTCCATGCATTTCGACGTGCGTCCGGCCGCGAAGTGGGGCACCGTCGAGGTTCGCATCTCGGACGCCACGAGCAACTTGCGCGAGCTCGCGGCCGTCGTGGCGCTGACGCACTGCCTGGTTGTCCATTACGACCGCATGCTCGAGCGCGGCGAAAAGCTGCCCACTTTGCAGCAGTGGCATGTCGCGGAGAACAAGTGGCGCGGTGCCCGCTATGGCATGGACGCCCTGGTCATCACTAGTCGTGGCACCGACGAGGACTGGGTGAAACACGAGTTGCAGTTGCTTATCGACGAGCTCACGCCCGTCGCCGCCGACCTCGATTGTGTCGACGAGCTGAACTTGGTCCGTGAGATCATCGAGCGCGGCGCGGGCTACGAGCGCCAGCGCGCGATCTACCAGCGCACCGGGGATTGGAAGGACGTCGTGGACGCGACCTGCGCGGAGATGTGGGAGCTTAGCCTTTAGGGTTGATGCGCCGCGGGTGGTAGCTGGCGGGGCGGTCGTTGCGGGTGAGCTGCTCGTCGTCGCCGTAGAGGCCTTCGCGTCGCGCGATGCGGCCGAGGCGCTGCGCGGTGACGGGGCTGGTCATCAGGGCGAATATCACGAGCAGCACCATCATGCCGATGTCGCCGCGTTCGTGGACGCTGAAGTCCTCGGCGGTGACGACGCGGATGATGGTGCCGGTGATCATGAGCACCAGGCCGGTGGTCTGGGGTTTGGTGATGGCATGCACGCGCGCCAGGGTGGAGTTGAACCGGGCGGTGCCCACGGCGGCGGAGAAGACCATGAACGCGCCGGGGAGAATAAACAGCAGAGAAATGGCGTCGGCGATCATAGGGAACCGTCCCTCTTGCGGAAGCGGGCGACGGACAGGGTGGCAACGAAGCCGAGCAGGGCGATGACGATCATGACGTTGACCACCGTGGTGTCCAGCGTCCAGCAGATGTAGAGGGCGAGGGCGCATTGGAGGGAGGCGGTGATGCCGTCGTTGGCCAGCATGCGGTCCATGGAGTCGGGGCCGACGATGGCGCGCCAGGCGAAGATGAAAAATCCGGCGACGAGGAACACGGCGGCCACGGTGAGGCAGACGGTGTAGGCGGTGCTGTGCATGTCAGCGGCCTCCTTCGAAGATGGCGATCATTTGGCGCTCCAATTTCTGCACGTTTTCAATTTCGCGGGTGATGGCGGCGTCGCTGTCGGCGTCGAGGATGTGCACGGTCCATTCGCGGTTGGCCAGGTCGATGTCGGTGACAGTGCCGCCGGGCTGCAGGTTGTAGGCGCAGGTGGCTAGGTACAGCACCAGCTCGTTGCTCAGGCGCATTGGCACGCGCAGCACGGCGTTTCGGGGTTGCGGCGCGCGGCGCAGCGACAGCCACGCCACTTTCGCCGAGGCCACCAGCAGGTCGAAGAACCACTCGGCCACAAACGCGGCCAGCTTGAGCCAGTTCACCCGGTTGCCGCTGCGCGGCACGGGCGGCAGGGGCAGTGCCAGCACGATGAGCAGGCCCAAGCCCAACCCGGCGACGAGGTTGCCCCAGCTGAGTTGGCCCATGAGCAGGATCCACATGAACGTCAGCCACGCCACGGTCAGCGGGCGGAACCGGTGGGCGATACCGGAAAACATCAGCGGCTCACCTCGTTCGGCTCTGTGTTGGACTCTGTGTTGGACTCAGCGTCCGCGGGCTCCGGCACCCTCTCGGTGGTCACGCCGGTGCTGGTGGGACCCGCGGGGCGGGAGGAGTCCCGTTGTTCGAGGGAGTCCCGGCCGCCGCCGGCGCCGGTCTGTTCGCGGAAGGCGTCGAGGTTGCGGGTGGGGGCCGAAGGGTCGTCGAGAAGCACGGCGCTTCGGTAGATGGACAGGTCCTGGGCGGATTGGGCGGCGCGGTCCGTGATGTTGGAGATCGGGCCAGCCAAAAACGTGATGCTGGTGGACGCAAGCACCAAAAACGCGGTGGACAAAAACATGCCGGCGGGCACACGGCCGACGTCGTCGCGGTCGCCCGAGGCGACGGTTTCCAAGCGCGCGGCCAGGTTCGCGGGGCGCGCCAACACAACGTCGCCTTCGGGGGCGTCGGCGCGGTCGCGGAGAAAGCCCTTGGACCACACGTTCATCATGGCGTACAGGGTCAACAGTGAAGTGATCACCGCGCCGCCGATGAGCACCCATGCCAGCCAGGAGCCGTCCTCTGCGCCAGCCTGGATGAGCATGATTTTGCCCAGGAAGCCGGAAAACGGCGGGATGCCGCCCAGGTTCAGCGCGGGGATGAGGTACAGCAGCGCAATCACGGGAGCGGTGTAGAGCAACGAGCCCAAACGGCGCAGCTGCGCGGAGCCTGCCTGGCGCTCCACCAGGCCGACCACCAGGAACAGGGAGGTCTGCACCAGAATGTGGTGCACCGCGTAGAAGATGGCGCCGGACAGGCCCGCAACCGAGCCGAGCGCGATGCCGAAGATCATGTAGCCGATGTGACTGACCAGGGTGAACGACATCAAGCGTTTGATGTCGTTCTGGGCGATCGCGCCCATCACGCCCACGATCATGGTCAGAAGCGCGATCACCATCAGCGTGGAATCTAAGGCGCCGCCGGTGAACACGGTGGAGCGCACGCGGATGAAGGCGTACACGCCCACCTTGGTCAAAAGTCCTGCGAAGACGGCGGTGACGATGGATGCGGCGGTGGGGTAGGAGTCCGGCAGCCACGCGTCGAGCGGGAAGATCGCCGCCTTGATGCCGAAGGCCACGATGAAGGTGGCGAAGATGGCCGCGCGGGTGCCGGTGGGCAGCTCCTCCATGCGGATGCCGGCCTGCGCCATGTTCACGGTGCCCACTGACGCGTAGACCAGCGCGAGCGCGAACAGGAAGACCATGGAGGACGCCATGGAGACCATGACGTAGCCGATGCCTGCGCGCACACGCTGCGGGGACGCACCAAGAGTCAACAGCACGTAGGAGGCCACCAGGAAGACTTCGAAGCCGACGTAGAGATTGAATAGATCGCCGGCGAGGAACGACAGGTTCACACCCATGCTCAGCAGCATGTAGGTGGGCAGGAAGACGGCGACGGGGTCGTCCTCGTCGCCGTCGCGAAGCCCCTGCGAGATGCCGTACCACATCACTGCAAACAGCACGATGGATGAGACGAACAGCATGATGGAGCTCAACCGGTCCGCCACCATGGTGATGCCCACCGGCGCATCCCAACCGCCCATCTGCACCGTCTGGATGCCGTGGGTGTCGGCCACGATGATCAGCACCGCCGCGATCACGGTCAGCGCGGCCAAAGTGCCCAAGGCGATGAAGCGCTGCAGGTTCACGCCGCGGAACAGCATGATTAGCCCGGCGGCAAACGCGGGCAGGATGATCGGCATGACCGTCAGGTACGGCATGGCAGGCAGCACCCAGTCGGCGAAGGCCATGAAGCTATTTCGCATCGTGGCCTCCCTTGACTTCCTTCACCGGGTCCTCGAACGGCTTGGGGCCGAACGCGTGGCCGGACGGGCTGGCTTTACCGGTTTGCGCATCGTCGGATTTGTCGCGGTCCGGGGAGGCTGATTTGGGGCGCGCGGCGATTGCGCGATCCTCCTCGTCGCGCTCGACGATGTCGTCTGTGCGGTAGCGGTATTGGCGGTAGGCCAGGGCGAGCATGAAACCGACCATGGCCATGGATATCACGATGGCGGTCAAGATCATCGCCTGCGCCAGCGGGTCCGCGCTGTCGGCGGCCGCCTCGGAGTCGCGTCCGATGATCGGCGGGGAGCCTGCAGGCCCGCCGGACTGCAGCAGCAGGAGGTTGGCGCCGTTGCCGATCAGGGTCACGCCCATGATCATGCGGGTCATGGACTTGTCCAGCATCAGGTACACGCCGCACGCGATCAGCACACCGGAGCCGATAAGCAAAAACAGGTTCGCTTCCATCTACTCGCCTCTCCTTTCGCGTTTGCTTATGGACGACCCGCTGGCCGCCACCGCCCTGCGCTCGTCGTAACGCGCCTTGCGGTTTCTGGACATGAGCTTGCGGCGCTGCTCGTTTTTCGCCTGCAACTCGCGCGCGCGGTCGCGGGCGCGCTGCTTTCGGGTGTCCTCCTCGCGGTCCAGGTAGGCGCCCATGGAGGCCAGCACGTGCATGATCAGCCCGACGACGATGATGTAGACGCCCGCGTCGAAGATCAGGGCGGACGGCACCGTCACGTCGCCGACGAGCGGCACGCTGAACTCCGCGTACGAGGAGGTCAGCGGAGGCATCCCGAAGAACATCGGGGCGACCGCAGACGCGGTTGTGAACATGATGCCGATGCCTAGCACCTTGCCCGGGTGCACCGGCAGCGTTTCCTCTGCCTCGCTGCGTCCTCCAGCCAAGTACCGCAACGTCAGCGCAAGCGCTGCGACGAGCCCGCCTGCGAAACCGCCGCCCGGGGCGTTGTGGCCGGAGAAGAAAAAGTAGGCGGACAGCAGCATCATCGACGGGAAGAGCAGGCGCGTGACCACATCCACCAGGATGGAGCGGTTCTGCGCAGTCTCCGTCTCCACGCCGGAGGCGAGCCAGCGCGCCTTGGTGGTGGACAGAGTGGGGCGGCGCGATTCCGGGTCGAAACGGAAGGTGCCGAAGATCAGGCTGGCGATGCCGGTGGCGGCGACCACCAGCACCAGCGTCTCGCCGTAGGTGTCCGCCGCACGCAGGTCCACCAGCAACACGTTGACTGTGTTGCGGCCGTGGCCGATCTCGTACGCCAGTTCCGGCATGTACTTGGAAATCGGCTCGGCCACGCGTGCGGACATGGCCGTCATGGCCACGGTGACCACGGAGACGCCGGTGCCGATGGACAACCAGGCGCGCAAACGGTTGTCCTCGATGCGCTGCTCTGTTTCCGTGGGCATCTTGCGCAGCACCAGCATGAACACCACCATCACGATGGTCTCGACCAGTGCCTGCGTCAATGCCAGGTCAGGTGCACCGTGCAGCACGAAGATCAGCGCCATGAAGTAGCCGGTCAGGCCCACCATGATCACACCGGAAAGGCGGTTGCGCTGCACGGCGGCGAAAAACGCGAGCCCGGCCATGACAGTGACCGCCAAGCCTTGCCAAACGTTGTCCCACACCTGCATGCGGATGTTGTTGGAATCACCCAGGATCAGCGCGGCCAGCGGCACCACGGCCAGGAAGGTGAAGATGACGGCCAGGTTGATGGTCAGCGAGCCGCGCTGCGTGGATGCCGTCAACTTCAGCGACCAGCGGCGCAGCGTGTCCATGAGGGTGTCCCACACCGCGTTGGCATCGCCGAGTGCGGGGCGCTCGAACTGCGCCTTGGCCACCACGTTGCTCTGCCAGAACATAATGGCGCCCACGAAGATGATTACGCCGGACAGTGCCAGCGGCACCGTGAACCCGTGCCACAGTGCAAGCTCCGCACCCTCGACGTCCGGGAAGCGCACGTTGAGGTACTCGTTGATCGGTGCCGACAGCCCCGCCGGCAACAGGCCGAAGCCCACCGTGCAGGCGGTGAGGACGGCCGGGGAAAGCCACAGCTTCGGGCCCGGGGAGTGCATGTCGCGCACCGCCGGGGACTGCCCCTCCGCCCACGGCTGGCCCTTCGTGGCAAACGCGCCGTAGACAAAGTACAGCGAGTACGCCATAGTGAGGATCGAGCCGGCCACCAGCACCACCAGGGTGATCTTGCCCGGCATACCGACGAGCAGTTCCTCGTGGAGGATGGCATCCAGCGCGGTCTCCTTGGCCACAAACCCAAACAGTGGCGGGATGCCCGCCATCGACGCTGCGGAGATGACGGCCAGCGTGGCCAGAAGCGGCTGCTTTCTGCCCAGCCCGGACAGTTCGTGGATGTCGCGGGTCCCGGTGGCGTGGTCGATCGCGCCGACGATCATGAACAGCGCGGCCTTGAACAGCGAGTGCGCGAACGTGATGGCTAACCCGGCCATGGTGGCCTCGCGCGAGCCCACGCCGATGACGGTGGTGATAAAACCAAGCTGGCTGACGGTGCCGTAGGCCAAAATCAGCTTCAGGTCCCGCTGCTTCAGCGCCATCCAGCCGCCCAGCAGCATGGTGAAACCGCCGGTGGACAACACCACCAGGTGCCAGGTGTTCACCGCGGACAAGTCCGGCGCCAAGCGGGCCACCAGGTAGATGCCGGCCTTCACCATCGCCGCGGAGTGCAGGTAAGCCGACACCGGGGTGGGTGCGGCCATCGCGCCGGGCAGCCAGAAATGCCAGGGGGACTGGGCGGATTTTGTCAGCGCGCCCAGCATGATCAGCACGATGGCGGCGGAGATCGCCGGGGTGTTTTCAATGTCGGTGATCTGGGGGATCTCGGACAGCTTCCAAATCTGCGCCTTGAAGCCCAGCAGGTTGATGCCCACGAGCATGGCAAGCCCGCCCATGGTGGTCACCATCAGCGCTTGCATGGCGGCACGCCTCGAGGATGCTCGCTCGCCGTAGTAGGACACGAGCATGTACGACAGAATGGATGTCAACTCCCAGAACACGTACATGAGCAGGAAGTTGTCGGCGATGACCAGGCCGTACATGACCGTGGCGAAGAACGTCAGCTCGAAGCCGAACTTGGCCAGGCGCCGCGGATTGGAGTTGAAGTAGCCCCAACAATAAAACAGCACCAGCGCGCCGATACCCAGGATGATGAGGCTGAACAGACCCGCGAGGGCATCCAGGCGGAACTCCAAGTTGAGGTTCGTCGACGGCATCCATGTAAACACCGCCTTGACCTCGCCGCCGTCGCGGAACATCCCGGCGGCGAACAGGCGCGCCACCCAGATGAACCCGCTCAGCGGCACGAGCGCGAGGAGGCCAAACGCGGCGCGTCCCACCGTGCGAATGAGCACAGGGGCGGCCAGCGTGGCGGCGGTAAGCGCGATGAGCAGTATCAGCACGAGGTGCGCGGCCCTCCTCTGGTTGCGTGCATGCAGGGCACGCCGCGCCTCAAGCGGGGGAGCTCATTGAGTTCACACAGAAAATACTCACTCCAGCGGTAACTGGGTATCTACGCGTCAACACCGGTGGCGCGGCCGTTGGGAATTAACTGTAGCGATTTTTGGTGCTACTTGCCGAAACGCTGCAGGAAAGCAGCCTCCGCTGCCGCGATGCGTTCGATCTCCGTCGGATCCACGGACTCGTCCACGCCGTGGATGCCGCACATCGGCTCCTCCACGCCGTAGAGCGCGATCTCCGCGTCCGGGAAGGTGTTCTGCAGAGTGATGGTCAGCGGGATGGAGCCGCCGGAGCCGACCACGGACAGCTTGTCGGCACCGTAGGCATCCTTGAGGCACTCGCCCAGCGCGGCCACGGCGCCCGCCGAAGGATCCGTCGCAAAGGGCTCGTTGACGCCGCTGACCTCAACCTCGACCTTGGCGCCCCACGGGGTGTGGGATTTGATGTGCTGCTCCATCTTCTGCGCGATCTCGGCGGCGCTCTGGCCGGCCGGCACGCGCAGGTTGAACTGGGCCTCCGCGCGGGCGTTCACCGCGTTCATGGCCTCGGCCACCGGGGTGGAGGTAAAGCCGATCATGGTCACCGCCGGGCGTGCCCACACCAGGTCGGCCGGCTCGTCGTCCGCGGTGCCGAGCAGCTGCACGCCCTCGAGCACAGTCGCATCCTGGCGGAAGGACTCGCGGTCGTAAGCGTCGCCGTCCCACTTCGCGGTGGTGTCCACGCCGTCGATGGTGGTGCGGCCGTGCTCGTCGAAAAGCGAGTTCGCGATAACCATCAGGGCGTGCGCGGCGTCCGGGGCCCCGCCGCCGTAGCTGCCGGAGTGGACCTGGTTATCCAGCGTCTCCACCGTCACCTTCACCTGCGCGCCGCCGCGCAGCGAGGTGGTCAGCGTAGGTACACCGACGGCCACGTTACCGGAGTCCGCGATGAGGATCGCGTCCGACTCGAACACCTCGGGCTTTTCCACGATGAGTTTGCCCAGACCGTCCTTGCCGCCGAGCTCCTCGGAGCCCTCGACCACAACCTTCAGGCCCAGGTCAGTGCCGCCGTTTTCCTCCAGCAGCCGCAGCGCCTCCAGGTGCATGGCCAAGTTGCCCTTGCAGTCCGCGGCGCCGCGACCGTACCAGCGGCCGTTTCGCTCAGTCAGCTCGAACGGGCTGTTCGTCCAGGCGTCCGGGTTGTTCGCGGGGACAACGTCGTAATGGGAGTACAGCAGGACTGTCGGTGCGCCGTTTTTGGGCTCCCGCTTGGCGACGATCGTGTCCGCGTCATCCACCGTGGGGTAGCGCGTCACGTCCAGACCAAGATCCTTCAGGGCGTTCACCGTCCAGGCGCAGGCGTCCTCGTGCTGATCCGCCAGCTCAGGGGTGGAGTGCACCGAATTGAAGGAGACTAGTTTGGACAGGTCGTTGAAGATGCGGTCGCGTTGCGGGGTGTAGTTCTGTGATCCGTTTTGTGCAGTCATGGCACCACGCTAGCAGCGTTGGCGGGGCCGGCTCGGTGGCTGTGTTCGGCGGTGTTTCTGGGCGGTGTTGTTCGGCTAGATGCTTACCCCAGGATGCTTACCCGGCTAAATGCTTACCCCAGGATGCCTACTGTTCGAGTAACCCCCGGCGTTGTCTCCCGTGCTACTCGAGAAGTAAGCATCCTGCAGTAAGCATCCTCGGGCCGGTAAGCATCTAGCAGTTAGCATCCTCGCCCCGGCATCCTCCACACCCCTTGCGTTCCTTGCACTCAACCCCGTCGAGTGCTAAAAATGTGGCTGGCACTCACGCAAACCGAGTGCCAAATAAACGAATAGAGCGGGTGAGGCTGAGACCACTCGTCAGCCGTGCCGTCGCGGGCGCCTGCTTGCACCGACGACCTGAGTGATCGTCCATGAACGCCTATATACAAGGAGTGACACACTCACATGGCAAAGATGATTGCATTCGACGAGGAAGCACGTCGTGGCCTCGAAACCGGCCTGAACACCCTGGCTGACGCTGTGAAGGTCACGCTCGGCCCGAAGGGCCGCAACGTGGTGCTGGAGAAGTCCTGGGGCGCCCCGACCATCACCAACGACGGCGTGAGCATCGCCAAGGAGATCGATCTCGAGGACCCGTACGAGAAGATCGGCGCCGAGCTGGTCAAGGAAGTTGCTAAGAAGACCGACGACGTCGCCGGCGACGGCACCACCACCGCCACCGTGCTCGCTCAGGCCCTGGTGCGCGAGGGCCTGCGCAACGTCGCGGCTGGCTCCAACCCGATGGGCATCAAGCGCGGCATCCAGGCCGCCACCGACAAGGTGACCAAGTACCTGCTGGATCAGGCCAAGGAAGTTGAGACCCAGGAGGAGATCGCCTCCACCGCTGGTATTTCCGCGTCCGACCCGGAGATTGGCAAGAAGATCGCCGAGGCGATGTACGCCGTGGGCAACGGTGCCGTGAACAAGGAATCCGTGATCACGGTTGAGGAGTCCAACACCTTTGGCGTGGACCTCGAAGTCACCGAGGGCATGCGCTTTGACAAGGGCTTCATCTCCGCATACTTCGCCACCGACATGGAGCGCGGCGAGGCAGTGCTCGAGGACCCGTACATCCTGCTGGTTTCCGGCAAGATCTCCAACGTTAAGGAGCTCGTGCCGGTGCTGGAGCAGGTCATGCAGTCCGGCAAGCCGCTGCTGATCATCGCCGAGGACGTCGAGGGCGAGGCTCTGTCCACCCTCGTGGTGAACAAGATCCGCGGCACCTTCAAGTCCGTGGCTGTGAAGGCTCCGGGCTTTGGTGATCGCCGCAAGGCCATGCTGCAGGATCTGGCTATCCTCACCGGCGGCCAGGTCATCTCCGAGGAGGTCGGCCTGTCGCTGGAGACCGCCGGCATCGAGCTGCTCGGCCAGGCCCGTAAGGTTGTGGTGACCAAGGACGAGACCACCATCGTCCAGGGCGCTGGCGACCAGGCACAGATTGACGGCCGTGTGAAGCAGATCCGCGCCGAGATCGACAACTCCGACTCCGACTACGACCGCGAGAAGCTGCAGGAGCGCCTGGCCAAGCTGGCTGGCGGCGTTGCGGTGATCAAGGTCGGCGCCGCCACCGAGGTGGAGCTGAAGGAGCAGAAGCTGCGCATCGAGGACGCTGTGCGCAACGCGAAGGCTGCTGTCGAGGAGGGTATCGTCGCCGGCGGCGGCGTGGCCCTGCTGCAGGCCGCCAACGAGCTCGTCGACGACCTCGGCCTGGAGGGCGACGAGGCAACCGGCGTGAAGATTGTCCGCGAGGCTCTGTCCGCTCCGCTGAAGCAGATCGCGCTGAACGCTGGCCTGGAGCCGGGCGTGGTGGCCGACAAGGTTGCCAACCTCCCGGACGGCGAGGGCCTCAACGCCGCAACCGGCGAGTACGTGGACATGCTGTCCAGCGGCATCGCCGACCCGGCCAAGGTGACCCGTTCTGCACTCCAGAACGCGGCGTCCATCGCCGCGCTGTTCCTCACCACCGAGGCTGTCGTGGCCGACAAGCCGGAGCCGGCTGGTGCTGCCAACCCGGGCATGGACCCGGAAGCTATGGGCATGATGTAAATCAGCCTTGAGGCTTGAAAGCGCGTCCTTCGGGGCGCGCTTTTTCTTGCCTATCGACGTCCCTTCGGCGCACCCCCGGAATGGTGTAAAAAGTCACCGCGGGGGAGGAATTTTTGGTGTGTATAGATCGCCCGTGCAGGCGGTTGAGTTACGCATTCTGGCGGATATTCAATCGGTGTTAACTTTCGGAAACTGGTCGGAGCAGGTTATCGGCCCGGTCGCGAAAAGGTTACGTTTCGGTGAACGCATGTCAGCTTGAAGCTTCCTGTGTGGCGCAAATCTAATTTTCAGAAATCGCTTGACGTAGCTGGTTGATGTGGCAAAATTTCTCCTGTGACGCCCGCTGGGTGTCAGTACCTGTCAAGTTTTGCCAGACACACACTGGCACCTATCGAAAAGGGGAAATCAATGCCTTTCGATCTCAAGTCCATCCAGAAGGCTCTCAAGACCTTCAAGACCTTCGCCACCAGCATCCAGAAGCTGTTCACGAAGACCCCGAAGGCCCTCCGCGACTTCGGTGACAAGGTCACCGACAAGTAAGCCTTCACCTCACTCGACACAAACTTTCCTAAAGGAGAATCATCATGGACGCATTGACTAACTGGGTTGCACTTTCCTCCGGTAACGGCGACAACGGCATCACCCGCGTTCCGGGCGCTCTCATTGAGCTGCTGGGCAACCTCGGCGAACTGGCCGGCGCTGTCGCTGACCTGATGGGCCTGGTCATCTAAGACCCGCCCTTGAGCCGAAGGTCCCGTCGCTAAGCGGCGGGGCTTTTTGCATATCTGGATACTTCCCCGGCAGACCTCGCCCGCGCCGAATACACTGAGAGTCATGGCTGACAATAAAGACGACGAACTGCCGATGATCGACCTCGCCGAGACCGAGGGTTGGGTCGTCGACGACACCGACGAGGACGATCCCGTCCTGCTCATGCCGGACGGCACCGCCATTCAGACGTGGCGCGAGAACTACCCGTACGACGAGCGACTTTCCCGCGACGACTACGAGAAGGAAAAGCGCGCCCTGCAGATCGAGCTGCTGAAGTGGCAGAACTGGACCAAGGACACCGGGCAGCGCCACATCATCCTCTTCGAGGGCCGCGACGCAGCCGGTAAGGGCGGCACCATCAAGCGCTTTAACGAGCACCTCAACCCGCGCGGCGCGCGCACCGTGGCGCTGGAGAAGCCGTCCCCGCGCGAGTCCACGTCCTGGTACTTCCAGCGCTACATCCAGCATTTCCCGTCTGCCGGCGAGATCGTCTTCTTCGACCGCTCCTGGTACAACCGCTCCGGTGTCGAGCGCGTCATGGGCTTCTGCACCGAATCCCAGCACGCTGAGTTCCTTCGTGAGGTGCCGATGCTGGAGAACATGATCCTTGGCTCGGGCATCTCCCTGACCAAGTTCTGGTTCTCCGTGACCCAGAAGGAGCAGCGCACCCGCTTCGCCATCCGCCAGGTGGACCCGGTGCGCCAGTGGAAGCTCTCCCCGATGGACCTGGCCTCCCTGGACAAGTGGGAGGACTACACCCGCGCCAAGGAGGAGCAGTTCCGCTACACGGACACCGACGAGTCGCCGTGGATCACCATCAAGTCCAACGACAAGAAGCGCGCCCGCCTCAACGCGATGCGCTACATCTTGTCCAAGTTCGAGTACACGAACAAGGACCACGATGTTGTCGGTGAGCCGGACCCGCTGATTGTGAAGCGCGGCCGCGACCAGATCGGCGACTAGGAGCTCTTGCTCCGTCTGAGGGGCTAGCCGCAGACAGTGCCTGGCTGAAACCGTCAGCCGGGCACTTTGCTGTCTGAACTTGCGCTGCGGAATCTCTAAGCTGGCGCTAATTTTTGATGCATGATAACACGCCACACCGCCGCCACGTTTACTGTCGCCGCCTTCACGATCGCTGCCGCCACCCCGCACGCGTTGGCTGCACAGCCGGACGCGTTCCCCGAATCCACCCGCCCGTACCTGTACTTCGAAAGCTTCGACGGGGTGGCTAACCCCGCACATTTCACCCACGACCTGCCGGGGGGCTGGTCGCAGAAGGTCTCCGGCGTGACCTCCGGGGAGGCGCGCTGGAACGGTTGGACGGTCTCGGACGTGCGTCACTGGACGTGGGCCGCCGGCACGGATGAGCGCCACTTCTTCACGCAAGGCCACGACCAGTTCGCCATCATCGACTCGAAGCAGCAGCGCCTGGCCGAACGGGACTCCATGGATGCGCGCATGAACACCGCGCCGATCGACGTTGCCGGCCAGGACACCGTCGCCCTCGAGTTTGACCAGCACTACCGCCAGGGCAAGGACGGCCAGGTAGCGCAGGTTGCGGTGAGTTTCGATGGTGGGGAACCGGAGGTCGTCGATAAGCTGACGCACGACCGCTACTCCTCACACGAGTATTTTGAGCTCGACGTGCCGGAAGGCGCCAAGACCATGCAGGTGACCTTCGGCTACCTCGGCGGCAACGACGACTACTGGTGGGCAGTGGACAACGTCACGGTGCGTGCGCCGTTTACCAAGATCGCGGACAAGCCCAACACCATCATCGACGTCATCTCCGACCCGCAGGACGACCCGGAGGATTACAAGCTGGCCATTAGCCGCCTCAATGCCATGCCGGAGAAAGCGGGCGCGCTGGTGATCAACGGCGACCTGGTGGACAACGGCAGCCAGGAGCAGTGGGACAGATTCCTCGCCGCGCGCGAGGAGGCGCCGCACGATTCGGGTGTGGAGCTGTGGACCATTGGCAACCACGAGATGTACGGCAAGGAAATTTCGGAGGTGCACATGCAGCGCTTCCTCAAATACTCCGGACAAGACAAACCGTGGAACGAGGTGGTGGTCAACGGCACGCCGCTGATTTCCATCAACACGGAGTACTACTCCGACATCGACCGCGGAGGCAAGGAGCCGTTCCAGCGCATCTCCGCTGAACAGCTCAAGTGGCTGGATGAGCGCCTCGCGCACTGGGACGCACAGGGCGTGACCGCGCTGGTGTTCACGCACCCGCTGCTGCCGGGGACGGTGTCCATGAGCCATTCCGCCTGGTACCAGAACGATTTTGAGGACGAGCAGGCCATCTCTGACGTGCTGTCCAAGTACAACGACGTGGTGGCGTTTACCAGCCACTCGCACTCCTCGCTGAAGCAGAACAACTGGTGGGGCACTAGGCGTTACGACGGCACCATGCAGGGCGCCATCGGCTTTCCCGTGGTCAACACCGGCGCGATCTTGAACGAGTACCTGCCGGACGGCGACCACGACGAGGAGATCGTGGACGACAAGGCCGCGACCGGTCTGCGTGTGAAGGTCTACGACGACCGCATCCGCGTCGAGGCATGGGACTTCAAGGACGGCCGCGGCCTGGCCAACCCCGACGGCGAGGCGAAGATGACCAAGTACCAGGACTTTTCCAAACAGAAGCGCGTGGTGGCGCCCGCGGCCAACGCCCCGGCCAAGCCCAACCCGGATACGCCCGCGGATACCGCTGGCGGTTCCTCCACCGGCGAGAAAATCGCGGTAGCTATTGGCATTCTCGCCGCGATTGGCGGGGCGTTTGCGGTGCTTGCGCCGCGTGTGCAGGAAGTTTTGGGTGGCCTCGGCCTGCCGGCAGTGCCCCCGGAGCTGATCCACTGATCCACTGGCTGCCGTTTCAGATCCGTTGACGTACGCCACCGCACCGTATGTACAATGTGCGTACATCATCGAGGGGAGAGGCAAATGACAGTGAAGGACCGCCGGTTAAATATTCGGACCACTGCGGTGCAAGATGACCGGCTCAGGCAGGCTGCGGAGGCGACTAATAAGTCAGTCTCGGAGTTTGTGCTGGAGAGCGCTGTTGAGCGAGCTGAAATGGTGCTCGCTGATCAGCGCTGGTTCGTTCTGAGTGAAGAGAACTTCTCGCACGTGGAGAAACTTCTAGAGCATCCCGCAGACTTTAGGAAGTTGGCTGAGCTGTTTGCGGCAGACAGTCCATTCGGGAAGGAATTCAGCTTTGGCGGCTGAAGGCGTCCTTCAGCCGCCACGGCAGTTGGTGAAAAGCGATGACCGAGCGTCGTTTCGGTGTGGAGTCTCATCCTTGGACTTGTGGTTCCACCGGTTTGCGATGCAAAACCAGCGCGCGAAAAACTGCGCGGTCTATGTGTCGACGTGGAACGAGCACGTCGCTGGCTATTACGCGATCTGTACCGGGGGGTTGGAAAAGGAGGCCGCACCGGGCAGCTTCGCAAGAGGCCGGCCGGATCCGATTCCCGTGATCATTCTTGCTCGGCTGGCTGTGGACGCGGGTGCGCAGGGCAAAGGCGTTGGTCGAGCGCTGTTACGCGATGCTTTAGCGCGGTGTTTCACAGCTGCAGCGGCGGCCGGGGCGGCAGCAGTTGTGGTCCACGCGCTCGACCAGTCGGCGAAGGACTTCTACCTCCGCCACGCCGATTTCCGCGAACTCCCAGGCGAGCCGCTGCACCTGCTACTCCCAATGAAAGGGATTGCACAGATCGTAGGGCAATAAACCCCTACTGCGGCTCCACCGGGTTGCCCTGCCACACAGTCATGGCCGGCACCTCGTCGCCGCGCATGACCAGCGAGCCCGGCCCCACCGTCGCACCCGCGCCGATCACGGAGCCCGGCAGGGACACCGAGTGGGCGGCCAAAGTTGCGGAGTCCAGGATAGACACCGTGTCCAGGGACATCACGCGGTCCTGGAACAGGTGCGTCTGCACCACCGTGCCCGGGCCGACACTTGCCCCGCGGCCCACCACGCACAGGTCCGTCTCCGGGAACCAGTAGGACTCGATCCACGCGCCGCGGCCCACGCGCACGCCCAGCGCCCGCAGCACCAGGTTCATCTCGCCGGCGCCTGAGGCCCAGTTGAAGAACCACGGCGCGGCGACAACCTCGACGAACTGGTCCTGCAGCTCGTTGAGCCAGACAAACCAGGAGTACAGCGGGTGCTCGGCAGCCTTATGGCGACCGACCAGCACCCACTTCGCCACCACGGCGGACAGCACGGCGAGCACGCCCACGGCCATCCACACCAGGCCGCCGAGCAGGTACGTCCAGAAGCCAAAGTGTTCAAGCAGCGTCACCACGCCCGCGGCGAACACCGCGGCGAGCACCGCCTGCGTCATGGGAGCCAAAAGCCGCAGCGTCTCAATCAACCCGCGCTTGCGCATCAGGGACGCGGACGGCTTGTAGGTCGCTTCGCCGCTGGCCTCCACCTCGACGCGGCGCATGCGCTCCGGCGGGGAGCCCCACCAGTTCGAGCCCGCCTTGGACTTCTTCGGGGACGCGGACAGCACCGCAACCAGCGACTGCTTGGCCAGCTTGCGGCCGGGCGCGAGCATGCCGGAATTGCCCAAAAACGAGCGTTTGCCCACCACGGTGCGGTCGGTGCGGATCCAGCCGTCGCCGAGTTCGTAGGTGCCCACCATGGTGTCGTCGGCAAGGAAGGCCCCGTCGCGCACCTCGGTCAGCTTCGGCACCATAACGGCAGTGGACACCTCGGCGCGCTCGCCAATGTGCGCGCCCAGCGACCGCAGCCACACCGGGGTGGCCAGGCCCGCGTAGATGGGGAAGTAGCGGGTGCGGGCGTCGTCCATAAGCCTGGTCACGGTCCACAGCGCCCAGCCGTGCACGCTGCGCACCGGGAACACGCCGGGCTTTACGCCTATCGACGTCAACCTCACGGCCAGCCACGTCAACCCCAGACCGCAACCGATGTAGACCAGCCCGCCGACCGGGGCGAACACGAGCAGGCCCCACACCGACGAGGTGTGCGTAAGGTGCGCCAGCCCCACCGTCGCGGCGGCGCCAGCGACAGCCGCCGCAGTCGGAAGCAGCGCGAGGAACAGAGAGGTCAAGCCGTAGCCGAACGCCCACAGCGGGCGGCGCGGCGGACGCTCGTTGGGGAAGCGGTGCTTGGAGCGGCCCACCTTGCGCGCGGGGGAGCCCGCCCAGCGCGAGCGCTTCTTCACAGGCTTGCGGCCGGTGACGGTGGATCCGGCCTCCACGTGCGCGCCGTCGCGGATCTCAGTGCCAGGCATGAGCGTGGAGCGCGCGCCGACGCGGGCCTCCGCACCGATACGCACCTCGCCGACGTGGAACTCGTCGCCGTCAAGCCACACACCCGACAGGTCCACCTCCGGCTCGATGGCGGAGCCCTCGCCGATGGAAAGCAGGCCCGTCACCGGTGCAAAGGCGTGCATGTCCACGCCCTTGCCGATCTTCGCGCCCAGCATGCGGGCGGTGATCTTCGCGGCGTTGGCGCTGGAGATATTCAGCGCGCCGGAGGCCGCCAGCCAGCGCTCGGCCGCCCACAGCCGTACGTGTCGCGCGCCGCCGCGTTTGTACACGCCGGGCTTGATGCGGCCACGGATGATGCGGGCGCCCAGCGCGCCGATGGGGATGCGCCCGAACGGGGTGCACAGCACCACGAACGCGGCGGCCAGCCAGGACCAGCTCAGCTCGGTCAAGCCCAGCAGGTTCGCCGCGATAGCCACCCACGTCACGGCCGTAGCGGCCTTCAACGTCATCACTGGGATCAGCGCCAAAGTCTGCGCCACGCGGGTGCCGGCGCCGACCGGCTCTACCTCGCGTTCGCGCTTGGCGGTGCGGTTGGACAGCGCGAGCTCGTCGATAAGCGAGGCAAGCGTTTCCAACCTGGGGTGGTCGTAGAGGTCGCGCACCGCGATTGTGGGCACACGCTCGCGCAGGCGCGTGATCAGCGCGGCGGCCGCAAGCGAGGAGCCGCCGAGCTCGAAGAAGTCCGCGTCGTGGCCCGGCACGTCCAGACCGAGGACCTCAACCCACTGCTCCGCCACCCACGTCTCGGTCTCGCTCAAGCCAACCGCGTCCACGCTGGCGGGCAGCGGCCACGGCAATGCCTTCTTGTCCACCTTGCCGGAGGTGCGGATGGGCAGCTCGTCCATGACGTGCAGGCGCGGCACCAGCGCCGCCGGCATAAGTTCTGCGAGGCGCTCGCGCATGTGCGGCACGTCCAGCTCGGTGCCCTCGTTGGGGGAGACGTAGCCCACCAGCACCTTGTCGCCCGACGGCAGCTCCTGCACCGCGACGGCCGAGTTGTACACGCCGTCGAGGGAGGCGACGTTGGCCTCCACCTCGCCCAGCTCAATGCGGCGTCCGCCGATCTTGACCTGGTCATCGGCGCGGCCGATGAACGCCAGGCCGTTATCGGTGAGTTTGACGTGGTCCCCGGTGCGGTAGGCGCGCTCCCAATCGCCCATCGGGGCGTACTTCTCGGCGTCCTTCTCCGGATCCAGGTAGCGGGCCAGGCCCACGCCGCCGATGATCAGCTCGCCGTCGTCGGCCACCGCCAAATCCCAGCCGTCGAGCGGCCAACCGATGGTCACGGCCTCGCCCGGGAATAGCTGCTTCGCGCTGGCCACCACGGTCGCCTCGGTGGGGCCGTAGGTGTTCCACATTTCGCGGCCCTCCGCCAGACGGTCGGTCAGTTCCTGCGAGCATGCCTCGCCGCCCACGATGAGCAGGCGGATGTTGTCCAGCGCCTCCTTCGGCCACAGCCCGGCCAGCGTTGGCACGGTGGACACGACGGTGATGTCGCGGCGAATCAGCCACGGGCCCAAGTCCTGGCCGGAGCGAACCAGCGCGCGGGGCGCCGGCACCAGGCACGCGCCGTGGCCCCAGGCCAGCCACATCTCCTCGCAGGACGCGTCGAAGGCCACGGACAGGCCGGCCAGCACACGGTCGTCCGGGCCGAGCGGGTTGTCCTGGCAGAACAGGCGCGCCTCCGCATCCACGAACGCGGCCGCGGAGCGGTGCGTCACCGCCACCCCCTTCGGCTTACCTGTGGAGCCGGAGGTGAAGATGATCCAGCAGTCGTGGTCCGGAGTGACCTCGCCCAACGGGGCCGGTTGCGCAGGCTTGAGCACCCGCAGGCCGTCGTCGGTCCAGATCGCGTCAACGTCCGCTTCGCCGAAAACGGTCTCCGCGCGCTCGTCCGGGTCGTCCGCGTCCACCGGCACGTACGCGCAGCCGGCGCGCATCGTGGACAGGATTGCAAGGTAGAGCTCCCTGCTTCCCGACGTCATCCGCACCCCCACGCGACCCCCATCAGGCACGCCCATCTTGCGCATCTCCGTGGCGCGGCGCTCGATTTCGTCGACGAGTTCGGCGTAGGTGAGCACGCCGTCGCTGGCAGAGTTGGCGCCGCCGTCGTCGATCGCGGCGGCATCCGGGTACTCGGCGGCGGTGGCCGTGAGGATGTCGATAAGCGTTCGCTCTGGCGGGGCGAGGTGGCTGCGGAGGAGCGGATTTTCGGCCTGAGACATGCGAATAAGGCTAATAGCGCGTTGAAAATCCGCAAATCATGGGAGATGCCAACTATTTGCGACCGCCCACGTTGTCGGTGTTGCGGTGTCTGGGGTCTCGTGCTGGCCCCCGCGCCACCATTCCCCGGTCAGATCCAGCTAACCGCACCTCGATTTTCGCCTCCAGGGGCCGATTAGCTGGGCCCTTGTAGCTGGATCCGCGGAGAAGAGGGGCGGCAGGGGCGGAAAGGGTAGCCGCCGAAGCGCCCTACTCCTCCGCCGCGAGGGCCTGGGAGAGCTTGCGCAGGCTCTTCAGCTGCTTGTTGGAAGATGCCTCGAGCGCGCGGTCCTCCGCCTCGGCCACGTCCGCGGCAAGCTTCGCCAGTGCTTTGGAGCCCTTCTTTGTGGCGGCGACGATTTGGCGGCGGCGGTCTTTCGGGTCGCGTTCGCGGGTGACCCAGTTGTTGTTTTCCAGGTTGTCGATCAGGCGGACCATGTCGGAGGCGTCGATGGACAGCAGCTCGGAAAGCTGGCGCTGGCTCATCGGCTCCCCGTCCACGCAGGTGAGAATCCAGTACTCGCGCATGGTGGAGGAGTGTTTAGCCAGGGTGCGCTCTACCTCGTCTTTGGTGTGCCTGCGCACGCGTTCAACCTGGAAATGGGGCGACTTGGCCAGTGTGGACGGTAGCTCGGGGAGGGCGGACATGCCCCTCATCATAACTACGTTTACGCGCCCAACAATGGGGATCGCCTAAGACTGCCTAGTTCTGGTGGGGCAGGCCCTTCTCTACCCAGGCGGTGGTGCCGCCGGCAACGTTGATGACGTTGTCCCAGCCACGGGCCTGCTCCAGGTATTCGCTGGCCTGCGCGCTGCGTCCGCCGGACTTACAGATCAGGTAGATGTCCTGGTCCGGGTTGATTTCGTCGGTGCGTGCGACGAACTCGGACAGGGGGATGTTCACGGCACCTTCGGCGCGGACGGCGGCGTACTCGTCGGGCTCGCGGACGTCGATAAGCTGTGCATCTGCGGGGACTTGATCTACGGAAACTTCCTTCATGGCTCGTATGATAACCGTCGTGAAGTACCACGTTCGCCGCATTGCCGCACTGCTGATTTTGTTTCTTCTTGTGCGCGCCGGTTTCAAGGCATTGCCTCACGACGAACCTTCGGACCACCCGGCGCCGGAGCAGGAGACGTCGGTGTCGGCGGAGCCTCGTCGACAAGCTGCAGCCTCGATCACACAGGGGCGACCGGTGGAGATGGTGGTGCCGGTGCTGGGGCTGCGCGCCGGGTTTGAGGGAGCGGATTGCCGCGTGGTGGACGGCAAGATCGACCCGAAAAGCATGGATAAGGCGTGCGCGCTGACGGGGCAGGACTACCCCTACGAGCTGCCGGGGACAAACGCCGGCGACATCGTGGTCGTGGCGGGGCATACGGGTGCGGGCGTAGACGCGGTTTTTAACAAGCTTTACGACGGCAAAGCCGAACGCCACACCGTAGCCACCGGCGACACGCTGTTCGTGCGCACGGAAACCTCGGGCGAGGACTGGCTGAAGTACACCGCGACCGACCTGCATGACCCGGACAAAGGTGCGCTGGCGAGCAACACCGAGATTTGGGGGACGGGGCCGATGCCGGGCAGGTTGCTGACCATTTCCTGCATCCAGCCGGCGAACCTGCTGGCGGACAGTGTGCGCAACGCTGTGGTGGGGTGGCAGCTGGCTGGAACAGCGACCGACGACGAGGTCGAGATGGCCTTCGAGCCGCGGTAGTCAAGATTTTTACGTCCTTTTGCGGGTGCTGACCTGCGCGTTTTCAGGCGTTGCCCAAAAAGTCTGAAGTTTTAGTTGAGACTTGTGTGAAAGGTGCTTACTGTTGTGGCGTAACCTTCGACCTGAGGTTTAGACTTTCCCGATAGGAGCCCCTTATGAAGCGCACCATCCGCACGCTCGCCGCAGCCGCAATGGCCGGCGCGATCGCAATTTCCGCAACCCCCGCCGCCGACGCACAGACCGACATCGATCCGACCGAGGTCGCCACGAAGATCATCGAGGCTCGTTTCCCGGCCGTTATCGTTGCCCCGAACGGCACGTACTACGAGCTGATCAACGGCGAGTACAAGGAGGCTGCAGCCGCCCCGGCCGGCGCCGAGAACGCCGCGAAGGTTTCCCTGGCAGACAACGGTGACATTGTCGCCACCCTTGCGGACGGCTCTGGTGAGACGATCGTGCTGGGGAACGAGAAGGATCTCAACCAGGCTGGTCAGAACTCCGCCGATTCGACGGTCACCACCACTCCTCAGGCCCCGGCGCCGGAGGCGACCGGCGAGGCTACCGCCTCTGCAACCTCCACCTCCACCGCGACCACCCTTACGGTGCCGGCGGGTACGGACACCACCGTCTCCGCAACTGTGGATGCAAACCTGGGCGGCGCTGGCGCGGGCAGCTCCAACGGCGCCGCTGGCGAGGATAACGCCGAGCTGTCCCCGGGTGCGATTGCGGGCATCGCTGCTGCTGCGATCGGCATCCCGGTCGTCATCGCTGGCGTGACCTACTTTCTCAACCAGGACGGCGAGACCCTGGTCGGCTCTTCCGAGCGTGTGAACCAGCAGCCGACCCCGGAGGAGAAGGAGAAGTCCGATCAGCTCCGTGCTGAGCACGCCGACGAGATCGCCGCGCAGCAGGTTGCTGCAGCCGCGAACCGTGGCGTCGAGGCTGAGACTGGCTCCAACACCATCGCGCGCACCCTGTTCGCGCTGGTGATTGCGTCCGTGCTGGGCGCTGCCGCCTTCGTGGCTGGCCGCCGCTTCCTGGTCTAACTTCAGGCGCCCCCGAGGTCCGGTTATGAAAAGGTAACCGGGCCTCATCTGCATTTTTTGGTGAGAAACTCGTGTTACTGGAGTGAAAAGTGGGGACAAAGTGTGTAAACTCTCAACCAATGCTTGAGGTTTAACCTCTCAAGTTTCCCCGAGTCTCCTAGGAGCCCGTCATGTACCGCCCCACCCGTGCCGCCGCCGTCGCCACCGCTGCAGCCGCAGCGCTGCTTGCAGTGCCGGTCGCCGCAACCGCTGAAGACCTGCCGGCCGAAACCACTGATGTGAGCGGCGAGCAGTATTTCCTCAACGAGGAAGGCTCTCACTACGTGCGCACGCTCCAGGAGGCGGCGCAGCCGTACGTGCAGCTGGACAGCGGCCAGCAGGAGCGCGCAGTCGCCGTGGCGGATGCCGCGGTTGCCGGGCTGATCGGTTCCGGCGTGGTCCGGGACCAACCCTCCGACCAGCCGACGGGCGAGCCGGTTCCGACGGATCCGGAAACCACCGAGACCCCGGCCGAAGCTCCCGCCGAGACTCCCGTCGAAGCCCCGTCCCCGGACAACGCACCGGAGGAGCCGCTCGGCGCCGAGGACGTGAACCCTGCCAGCGACGACCCCGTCGCGCACGGCCTAGTGGAGTTTCCTCCGGTGCTCACCCTGGACGGCAAGACGTTCTTCCTGAACAAGGACGGCCACACCTTCGTCGCCGACGTCGCCCGCGTCAACGCGGACGTCACCCCGGAAGAGACCGCAGACTCCAACGCGATGATCCAGGCCAACGCTGGCGAGATCGGCCGTCAGGGCCTGGAGGCGGCGCGTGCTGCGGGCAAGGCTGTCGAGGCCGCCGTCAACGACGAGATCGCAACCCCGTACGCCGCGCCCGCCCGAGGCATGGAGGCGGAGACCGGTTCCAACACCGTCGCCCGCGCGCTGTTCGCGCTGGTCCTGGCCAGCGTCCTGGGCGCGGGATTCTTCGCGTTTGCCCGTCGCCGCCTGGTTTAAACGCGCAGATTTGCACCAGCTTGGAGAATGGTGTTCTCTGGTCTGGTGAATTATAGACATCTGATTGCAACGAGCTGTGCGGTCGCAGTTGCGGCGGGCACGCTCGCCGCTCCGGCTCAGGCCGCAGTCGACCCGATCGGTGCGGAGTGCCGCGCCGCCACCGCCGCCGCGAACATGGGCCAGCCGATCCCGAACATCGCCAACTTCCTGCTCAGCAGCAGCGAAAACGCCGTCGACAACGGCGTGCTGCGCATCTATGCGCCTGAGAAGTACAAGCCGTACATCACCGAGGCAACCGACCAGTGGGCAAACGCCACCGGTGGCCTGATGCGCTTCGAGTACGTTGACCAGCCGGGCTACAAGGTGGTCGCCGTGCGCGAGGCCAACCTGGGCAGTTACGTCGTCGGCCGCGTGCAGGGCAACGTGAACAACATGGAGCTTTTGCTCAACCCGGACATTTTGCGCAACGGCTACTACGAGAGCCTGGTCATGACCATCGCGCACGAGCTCGGCCACGCCATGGGCCTGGCGCACTCCTGCGACGACGCGCTGATGAAGGACGGCTCCAACCGAGGCAAGGTTGCCAAGACCCCGCAGCCGCTGGATGCCCAGGTGCTCATCCAGGCGAACGACCTGCGAGCAGCTCGCCTATCGACGACTACCGCTACCCCCACCCCAGAGCCCACCCCGGCAAACAACGGCAACGTTTACGAGTGGGTCGGCGAGCGCAACTCCACGGTCGTTGAGGTTGCCCCGACCCCGGTCCGGACGACGGTGACGTGGGAGCCGGAAACGCAGCCGTCGACAAGCCAGAAGTCCACCGAGCGACGCACGACCGTCGTCGAAACCACGATCGCGCCGGAGCCCACCCCCGAACAGCCGAAGCGCGTCTCGCCACTGGCGATCATCCTGCCGGTGGCCGCGGCCGCGATCTCCGCGATCGGCCTCGGCTTCGCGTTCAAGCGCAGCTGGTTCTAGCAGCGCAAACAAAAAGCCGGGCCAGGGTCTGAATACTGGCCCGGCTTTAGCCGTCGACAAGCAAATTAGTTGACGGTCTTGGCTTCTTTGTCAGCCTCGAGGCTTTCGCGGGAGTTGTCGCCGACGCGCTTGAACTCGTCGAGGGCGGCCTGCAGGATCTTCTCCGCCTCCGCCTTGTCGCCCCAGCCGGAACCGGTGACTTCCTTGTTCGGCTCGAGGTCCTTGTAGTGCACGAAGAAGTGCTCGATCTCGTCTTTGACAAAGTCGGAGACGTCGGAGATGTCCTGGTAGGACTCGTAGCGCACGTCGTCGATGACGCAGAGCAGCTTGTCGTCGCCGCCGGCCTCGTCGGTCATCTTGAACACGCCGATCGGACGCGCGATCACGGTCACGCCCGGGAAGACGGGCTCCGGGGTGATCACAAGGGCGTCGAGCGGGTCGCCGTCATCGGCAAGCGTGTTGTCGATGAAGCCGTAGTCCGCCGGGTACGCCATCGGGGTGAACAGGTAGCGGTCGAGGAAGACGCGACCGGTCTCGTGGTCGACCTCGTACTTGTTGCGGGAGCCCTTGGGGATCTCGATGATGACCTCGATAGCCATTACTTCTCCTTTATTCGGTGCCTGAATTTGGTGAATGTCCGCACGCCATCATACTTCGGCTACCATTTTGGCCGATGAAGGTATGGACTTGGGTCGCAGGCGCCGTCGCGCTCGCCGCGGTCGGCGGTGTCGCAGGGTTCGGCATCGCGGCGCATGAGCAGCTCTCGGAGATCACGCACGCGCCGCCGTATGAGCTGCAGTCGGCTCCGCAGGCGCTCGAGCCCGCGACGCCTTCGCCTATCGACGCCACTTCGCTCGAAACGGCCCTGGCCTCGCTCGCCGATAACCCTGACCTGGGCGTGTTCCACGGCCACGTGACGCAGGCGAGCAGCGGCGACGTGGTGTTCGACCGCGCCTCCGACGAAGCGCTGACACCGGCGAGTGTGACGAAGGTGCTCACCGCGTCGGCGGCGCTTTTGAGCCTGGGCTCGCAGGACCGCATCACCACCGAGGTGGTGCGCGGCGCGAACCCGGGGGAGGTGGTGATCAAGGCCGCCGGCGACGTGTGGCTGGACGCCGACGCCATGGACGAGCTAGCGCAGCAGGTGGGGCAGGCCGACACGGTGCTCATCGACACCTCCGCCTGGGAGGGCATGCCGGAGCTGATGCCGGGCTGGGACCCACTGGACATCGATGGCGGGTTCGTCGCACCCCTGCAACCGGCGATGCTTTCCGGCGGTCGCTTAAACGGCGAGACCTCTGGCGACGTGGCCCGTTCCCACACCCCGGCGCTCGAGGTGGCACAGGCGCTGGCGGAGCGCGTCGGCGCGCAGAACGTCGGCGTCGGTGCTGCGGACGGCGAGGTTGTCGCCGCAGTGGAGTCGCCGACGCTGGTGGAGCGCCTCGAGCTGATGATGAAGAACTCCGACAACGTCTACGCCGAGGCCATCGGGCGCGAAGTGGCGCTGGCGCGCGGCACCACGGACGCGCCGGGGGCGACCTTGAGCGTGCTGGAAGAGCGCGGCTTCAACACCGCCGGGCTGGTGCTGCGCGACAACTCCGGGCTGTCCGCGGACAACCTCATCGCGCCGAAACTTTTGGACGCGGTGCTGTACGACGCCACCTCCATGCCCGAGCTGCGCCCGCTGCTTTCCGCGCTGCCGGTGGCCGCTGGCGAGGGCACGCTCCTGGACCGCTACGGCGACCTTCCGGGCCGCGGCTGGGTGCGCGCGAAGACCGGCACGCTCGACGGCACTGCGTCGCTGGCCGGCACCGTGACCAGCGTGAACGGCAACGTTTACACGTTCGCGCTGATCTGCAACGACGCCGACGTCCTCGCCGCGCGCCGCGCGATGGACGAGTTCACCTCCGCGCTGCGCGAGTTCTGATGGAGCCGTTCTGGCCGCGCCGCTCGCCGCACTTTCTCGCTTGTCGACGAGCGCTCCGCCCCTTCGACGACCCCGCCATCATCGGGCTGTCCGGCGGGCCTGACTCGCTGGCGTTGGCCGCCGCGGCAGCAGCAGAAAACAAAGACGTCCGCTGCGTGGTGGTAGACCACGGGCTCCAAGACGGGTCGGCCGAGGTTGCCGAGCGGGCAGCGCAAGCGGTTGAGGCTTTCGGCCTCGAAGCCGAGGTTGTCCGCGTCGAGGTTGGCGAGGGCAACTTGGAGGCGGCCGCGCGAAGCGCCAGGTACGAGGCGCTGCTGGCGTACGGGAGTGACGTCTGGGTCGGCCACACTGCCGACGACCAGGCGGAAACGCTCCTGCTTGGCGCGCTGCGCGGCAATCCGTCCGGCATGGCGCCGCGCAACGGGCGCATCGTCCGGCCGTTTCTGGGTATACGCCGCGCGGACACCGTCGGGGCTTGCGAGGAACTGGGCCTCGATCCGTGGCACGACCCGATGAACGCCGACCCGGCCTTCCGCCGCGTGGCCATGCGCAACCAGGTGCTGCCCCTGCTCAGCGATCTCCTCGGCGGCGACGCTGTGCCCGCGCTCGCGGCAGCGGCTGACCGGATCGCGGCAGACCAGGCTTTGATCGCGTCGCTCACGGACCTCGCACCGACCACCTCTTGTGCGGAGTTGAAGGCGGATGCGGGGCCGGTCCGGAGGCGTCGATTAGCTGCATGGCTTTTGGAGCAGGGTGTTCCGGTGCAAGGCGACCAGCTCGATGCGGTGGAAGCCTTGGTCGTCGATTGGCATGGGCAAGGGCCCGTGGCTGTCGCGGGCGGGCGCGCGGTCGTGCGTGAGGGTGGACAGCTGGCTATTTTGGGGGAAATCCAGGGCGGATATAAGTAAAGAGGGGCTCTGCCACTGAGCTACACCACCAAGGTGGGCCGGGAATCGAACCCGAGTCTCCCTCTTTCGTGGAAATCTTGGTCGTGAACCAACGGAGTCTCTCTCGGAATTCCTGCACGCGATCATCGCATGGTTGCTCAAAAGTTTGCAACGGTTCGCTGAAAAGGAAGCTGACCCTTGTGTAACTGATCCGCTATGTATATTCTTTTCGTATATACATAGGAGGTGCAGAATGGTCAGGGCAACAACGCGGGTCTTTAAGTCTGGAAATAGTCAAGCGGTGCGAATTCCGTCGCGGTATCGGCTGGACACTGACGAGGTGACCATCGAGCGGGTCCCGGAAGGGTTGCTGTTGCGCCCCGTTGAAGAGTCGATGAGCCATGTGGTTCGCCGCCTTCGAGATTTTCAAGCTGCGCACGGCATTGAAGGCGGCATCCTCGAAGATTGCGACGGGCTTTTGGATGACGCTGTGCTCAGCGACGATGAGGCCGGGCTGGACTGATGTACCTGCTGGATACGAATGTTTGGATCGATATCGAGCGGGGACAGCAGGAGAAGGTAATCGAGCGGTTCCTTGCAGTACTGCCGGGCGCAGTGCGGCTTTCCACCATTGTGCTTGGTGAGCTCTACGTCGGGGCCGCTCGATCACGTGACCCCGACCTCGCGCGGCAAACGGTGAATATGTTGGTCAGCGGCTTTGGCCTGTGCGAGATTGATGAGCGCGCTGCTCACCATTACGCGGAGGTGACCGCTGACCTGGCGAGGCGCGGAAAACTCATCGGGACGAATGACCGCTGGATCGCCGCACAGGCGTTGGCGGGTGATTTCGTGTTGGTGACCGCGAACACAGGTGAATTCTCGCGCGTGAAAGGTCTGCGTTGCCTGGACTGGCGTCGCGGCTGACCCGAACCCCGCAGATGGTTGTACCTACCGCCTGGCAGGTGGCAAGATGTGGAAGTTACGCGCACGTAAACGCAAACTGAAGCGCTAAGATCGCGAAAGGGAAGGGCCAACCCATGACCGAGTTGCACGACAAGAAGGACTTCAAGGTCCCAGCGAACCGCTACGGCGATGACGTCGAGGCGATTCTGATCCCGGAAGATGTGCTCCAAACGCGCATCCAGGAGCTGGCGGACATGGTCTCGGAGAAGTACCGCGACTCGGAAGAAGACCTGATCCTGGTCTGCGTGCTCAAGGGTGCTGTGTTCTTCCTCACCGACTTCGCGCGCAAGCTGACCATTCCGGCGGAGATGGAGTTCATGGCCGTGTCGTCCTACGGCAACTCCACTACGAGCTCCGGCGTGGTGCGCATCTTGAAAGACTTGGACAAAGAGATCGCCGGCCGCGACGTGCTCGTGGTGGAAGACATCATCGACTCCGGCCTGACCCTGTCCTGGCTGCTGCGCAATCTGCGCAACCGGAACCCGAAGAGCCTCGAAGTCGTTACTCTTCTGCGCAAGCCGGAGGTGCAGACGGCCAAGATTGATCTGCTGGACATCGGTTTCGATATTCCCAACGAGTTTGTCATCGGCTACGGCCTGGATTACGCCGAGCGTTACAGGGACCTGCCGTATGTGGGCACGCTGCACCCGCGCGTGCACTCGGACGCTGACTAGAACAAAGGTTTATGAGCAAAAATAAAAAGGTTTTGCGGTGGGGCATCATTGGCGCCATCGCGTTGATCGTCCTCTATCTGCTCACGTTGATCGGGGACGATTCCCGCGCCTACCAGCGTGTGGACACCTCTGTGGCGCTTGAACAGCTGCAGAACCACAACGCGGAAGAGGTGCAGATCGACGACCGCGAGCAGCGCGTGCGCATAGACCTGCGCGAACCGATCTCCGTGGACGAGCGCGAGGGCGTTGAGGCGGTCTCCGCCCAGTACCCGGCACGCACCACCCCGGAGATTTTCAGCGCGGTACGCGAATCTGGCGCGGACAAGTACGAGACGAACGTGACGCAGGAGTCCTTCCTGATGTCCATGCTCGGATTCATGCTGCCGATGATCCTGGTCTTCGGCTTGATCTTCTACTTCATGTACCGCATGCAGGCGGGCGGCGGCGGGCCGTTCGGTATTGGCGGCTCGAAGGCGAAGCAGCTGACCAAGGACAACCCGACCAACACGTTCGCGGACGTCGCCGGCGCCGACGAGGCGGTGGACGAGCTGCACGAGGTGGTGGACTTCCTCACCGACCCGACCGTGTACGAGGAGCTCGGCGCGAAGATCCCACGCGGCGTGTTGCTATACGGCCCGCCCGGCACCGGTAAGACGCTGCTAGCACGCGCCGTGGCAGGCGAAGCGGGTGTGCCGTTCTACACCATCTCCGGCTCCGACTTCGTGGAGATGTTCGTCGGCGTGGGTGCCTCCCGTGTGCGCGACCTGTTCAAGCAGGCCCGCGAGAACAGCCCGTGCATCATCTTCGTCGACGAGATCGACGCGGTGGGACGCCAGCGCGGCTCCGGCATGGGCGGAGGCCACGACGAGCGCGAACAGACCCTCAACCAGCTGCTGGTGGAAATGGACGGCTTCTCCGGCCGCGAAGGCGTCATCCTCATTGCGGCGACGAACCGCCCGGACATCCTGGACCCGGCGCTGCTGCGCCCCGGCCGTTTCGACCGCCAGATCCCGGTGACCAACCCGGACATCGCAGGCCGCGCCCAGATCCTCAAGGTGCACGCCAAGAACAAGCCGCTTGCAGACGACGTCTCGCTCGACGCCCTGGCCAAGCGCACCGCCGGCATGTCCGGCGCTGATCTGGCCAACGTGCTCAACGAGGCCGCGCTGCTGACCGCCCGCATCGGCGGCAACGTGATCACCGCGGACGCCCTGGAGGAGGCCACGGACCGCGTCATCGGCGGCCCGCGCCGCTCCAGCAAGGTCATCTCCGAACACGAGAAGAAGGTCACCGCCTACCACGAGGGCGGACACACCCTCGCCGCGTGGGCGCTGAAAGACATTGAGCGCGTGTACAAGGTGACCATCCTCGCCCGCGGCCGCACCGGCGGCTTCGCCATGACCGCCGACGAGGACGACAAGGGCATGTACACCCGCGACGAGCTGTTCGCCCGCATGGTGTTTGCCATGGGCGGGCGCTCCGCCGAGGAGCTGGTCTTCGGCGCGCCGACCACGGGCGCGTCCAACGACATCGAGCAGGCGACGAAGATCGCCCGCGCGATGGTCACCGAGTACGGCATGACCTCCACGCTCGGCCCGGTGAAATACGGCCAGGAGCAGGGCGATCCCTTCTCCGGCCGGGGCTCTGGCGGCTCCCTGGAGTACTCGCCGGCGGTGGCGGCCAAGATCGACGAGGAGATGCAAATGCTTCTCCACGAAGCGCACAAGGTCGCCTACACCACCCTCGAGCGCTACCGCGACGAGCTGGACAACCTGGCCTCGAAGCTCCTGGAGAAGGAAACGCTGCGCCGCGGCGATCTGGAGGCCATCTTCGATACTGTCGAGCCGGTCCGGCCGCCGCTGCCGGCGCACGACGCGCGCTTCGGGCGCCAGTCGGACCGCGAGCCGGTGAAGACCCCGGTGGAGATTGCCAAGGAGCGCGGCGAGGAGCCGCCGAAGCGCTTCTCCATCCTGGAGGCATCCAAGGCCACCCGCGAGCGCCGCCGCAAGGAACGCGAGGCTGAGCAAAACCCGGAGCCGAAGAAGGGCTCCACCCGCTGGCAGCAGCCGAAACCCAACGAGCCGCAGTACGGCGGCCCGAAGCCGCCGGAGGGCTGGACGTACAAGGGAGCGCCGAAGCAGGACCAGCCCCAGCAGCACCCGGGCACCCGCAACTACCCGACGGAAAAGACCGAACAGATCGGCTTTCGCCTGCCGGAGAACGAGCGGCCGGATGCGGAGACCGCCCAGTTGCCGCGCGAGGAGCGCGCGCCGAAGCACAGGAGGGACGATGACTAACGCGAACTTCGACCGAGAACGCGCCGAGGCCGCCGTGCGCGAGCTGCTCATTGCGGTCGGCGAAGACCCGGACCGCGAGGGCCTGGTAGAAACCCCGGCCCGCGTCGCGCGCGCCTACGAGGAGGTCTTTGCGGGCCTGCACGAGGATCCGAAGGTGCACCTGGAGAAGTCGTTCTCCGAGAACCACCGCGAGCTGGTGCTCGTGCGCGACATCCCGATCTACTCCACCTGCGAGCACCACCTGGTGCCGTTTTACGGCGAGGCACACATCGGATACATCCCCGGCCCGGAGGGCAAGGTCACCGGCCTGTCCAAGCTGGCGCGGGTGGCGGACATGTACGCGAAGCGTCCGCAGGTGCAGGAGCGGTTGACGGCGCAGATTGCGGACGCGATCGTCGAGAAGCTCAATGCTTCTGCGGTTATCGTGGTCATCGAGTGCGAGCACCTGTGCATGGCCATGCGCGGGATCCGCAAGCCGGGCGCGACCACCACCACCTCGGCGGTGCGCGGCGGCTTTCAGAACAACGCCGCCTCCCGCGCGGAAGTGCTGAGCCTGATTAGGGGATAGAAGATGACTACCGTTGCCGATCTGACCGTGCCGGGGCGCACGAGTGTGATGGGCATTGTCAATGTCACGGAGGATTCGTTTTCCGACGGCGGCAGGTGGCTCGCAACGGACGACGCCATCGCACACGCCCACGAGCTGGTGCGCCTGGGCGCGGACATCATCGATGTCGGCGCGGAATCGACCCGCCCCGGCGCCACCCGTGTCCCCGCGGAGGTGGAGGCGGCGCGCATCCGCCCCGTGATTCGTGCGCTCCACGCCGACGGGATCCGCACCTCCGTGGACACCATGCGCGCCGCCACCGCCCTGGCAGCGGCCGAGGAGGGCGTGGACCTGATCAACGATGTCTCCGGCGGCCTGGCGGACGCCGACATGTACCGGGTGATGGCTGAGATGCAGCTGCCGGTGTGCCTGATGCACTGGCGCGCGGACGCCTTCGTCAACGCTTCCGGCGCGGCTGACCACGGCGGGGACGTGGTGGGGGATGTGCACGTGGTGCTGGCGGAGCTCGTCGATAAGGCGACCGCTGCAGGCGTGGACGAAAGCCAGATCACCCTGGACCCGGGCCTGGGCTTTGCCAAGACGGCCGCGGATAACTGGGCGCTGCTCAACTCGCTGCCGGAGTTCATCGCGAGCGGGTTTCCCATCCTCGTGGGTGCGTCGCGCAAGCGCTTCCTCATGGAGGTGCGGCAGCAGCGTGGTCTCGAGCATTCGCCTATCGACGCCGACCCGGCCACCGCGGCAGTCACCGCCCTTGCCGCCCAGGCTGGTGCCTGGTGCGTGCGGGTGCACGAGGTGGCGGTCTCGCGCGACGCGGTAGACGTGGCAGAAAGGTGGAAAAATGGCTGACCGGATTGAGCTCAAAGGCCTCGCGTTCCACGCCAACCACGGCGTGCTCGACCACGAAACGGAGTTCGGGCAGGCGTTTTCTCTGGACATCACGTGCTGGCTCGACTTCGCGGGCGCGGCTAAGGACGACGACCTGACTCAGACCGTCAACTACGCGGAGCTGGCGGAAACAGCGTTGCGCATCGCCGGCGGCACCCCGCGCCAGCTGATTGAGACGGTGGCGGTGGAGATCGCAGAGACCGCTATGCGCAGCTACGACGCGCTGCACGCCGTGGAAGTCACTCTGCACAAGCCGCACGCGCCGATCCCGGCGGTGTTCGACGACGTCGCGGTGGTTGCCCGCCGTTCCCGGAAGCGGATGTAGCCGATGCGTGCCGTGCTGTCTTCCGGGTCCAACATGGGCGACGCGCGCGCCCACCTGCAGACGGTGGCCGACGAGTTCGCTGGCGAGACCCTCGCCGCGAGCTCCATCTACGCCACCGCGCCGTGGGGAAACACAGACCAGCCGGATTTTCTCAACCAGTCCCTGCTGGTGGACGTGGGCGACACCCCGCACGAACTTCTGGCCCGCTGCCAAAAGCTGGAGCAGCGTGCCAACCGCGTCCGCGATCAGCGCTGGGGTCCGCGCACGTTGGACGTGGACATCGTCTGGATCGAGGGCTACACCAGCGATGACCCGGAGCTGACCGTTCCACATCCGCGCGCGCACTTGCGCCAGTTTGTGCTCGAGCCCTGGCTCGAGATGGATCCGGGGGCGGAGATGCACGGAGCGTCGATAAGCGAGCTGCTTGACAACCTCGAGGACCAGGGGGTGCGCAAGCTATGAAGCGCACGCCGTACGAGGGGCTGATCGCCGTCGCCGGATTCTGCGCGGCTGCGGCGGTGATCCTTGTTCGCCGGTTCTATAACCTGCTGGAATCGCTCAGCATGGTGGTGCCGCTGTCGCTGTGGGTGATGGCAGTCATCGCCACCTGGCTCGCGCTGGTGGTGCGCAAGCGCCGCAAGGAGGGCAAGGTCGGGCTGGACCGCAGCCAGCTCAACCCCATGCAGGCGGCGAATTTCATGGTCTTCGGCAAGGCGTGCGCCTGGGCCGGCGCGGTCTTCGGCGGCCTGTACGGCGGCACCCTGAGCTTCGTGGTGACAAAACTCGGCGTGCTCGAAGCGGCGCCCGGCGATGTCCCGCCGCTGACCGCCGGCACCCTGGGCGGAATCGCTCTGTGCGTGGCTGGCATCTGGTTAGAGAAAAACTGCGAGGTGTCGCCGCCCAACGAGGGCCAAGGCGTTAGCTAGAGTGTTGGGCATGAGTGCCCAGAATGCGTCCCCAGACCGCGCGAGCCTGTGGGTCATCGTGCCTTTTGTGGTCGCTGTCATCGGCACCGTGGTCATGCTGTTCACCAACTCCGCCAACGCGTTGAAGGTCGCGCTGATCTTCGCGCTGTGGGCTGGTGCCGCCGGGATCCTGATCAACTCCAAGGTGCGCCGTGACCGCGACGCCGCTACGTCTGAGGCCGCGGCCGCTGAGCAGCGCATCCAGGAGCAGGAGCAGCGCCACCGGGAAGAGCTCGAGGCCCGGCCGAGTGGGTCTTCCGTGGACGTGGAGACGCTGCGCGAGCTGCAGGAGCAGATCCAGGCGCTGCGCGCCCAGCTGGAGGAGCTCAACGGCCGCGTCTTCGAGTACGAGCCCGCCGCGGTGCAGGCTCGCGCGCGCCGCATCAGCGAGTTGGAGTCGAAGCCAGAGCCAACTCCAGAACCGGAACCAACCCCAGAACCGCAGCCGCAGCCGGCGCACAGCCCGTCCACGGACGACACCGTTGTGATCAGTCGCGTGCGCCCCTCCCGTCCGACTGGCGCGCCGAGCTCGGACGCGATCGCGGGCCGCATCGGCACCCAGCCGTCCGCGCGCCCGGCGCGCAACCCGCTGTCCGACTTGATCAACGAGCGAGAAGCGGAGAAGGCGAAGGCAGAACCCGCCCCGGAACCAACCCCAGAACCCACCCCGGAACCGGCGCCCGAGCCGAAGCGTGAGCGTCGTTCTGGCCGCCGTCGCGCCGATGAGCGGGGAGAGGGCTCGGTTTCCGTCGCCGAGCTGCTCGCTCGCCAGGGGAAGTAGATGCCGCCTCGCCTGTTGGTGGGGGCGGTGTTCGGCGTCTCGCCGCTTGCGGAGCGCTTCGAGCGCGCCGGCCACACGGTGCGTGCGCTGGACATCGACAATGATCCCGGCGCAATCGCGCACGTGGACCTTGTGCTTCTCGACGCACCTTCGGCCGACATCCGCACCGCCTGCGAAACCCTCGCCGACCACGCCCGGCCGCGGCAGATGTTTCTGCACACCGCGCTGGACGAGGGCCAGCAGCTGCTCGACGACGTGGAGACCGCCCAGGCGATCACTATGTGCGCCCACAACATCTTCGACAACGTGTGGGTGACCTCGGCCGCCGACGAGCTCGGAGAGACGGTGGTGGGGTTGCTCATCACGGAAATTGGCGGGGTGAGCTTGCGCATTAACGACGACGCCCGCCCCGCGATCGCCGCCGCCCAGGAGCTGCGGGCAATGGAATCCGTCATCCGCGACGACGCGCAGGCGATCCTCGCTGAGGCAGTGCCGGGGTTCGACGCGGTGGCGCAGCAGTTCTTCCAAGCCCCGCCGGCGCCACGACATGCCCACGACACGCAGCAGCTGGACCAGCTCGTCCACGCCTTGCCGGATCCGGGCGTTCGCCGCCTGTTTGTCGATCTTGTGCGCAGGCGTGGTGAGGTGGACCAGGACACCGACACCGAGCTATGGGTGATTCAGAAATACGAGGGAGGATAAATGGCTTTCGAACCAGGCCAGGCAGTGGTGGTCACCGACGAGAAGCTCTTGGCCACCTACGGCCGGGCGTTTCGCAAGATTGGCAAATCGGTGGTTGTGGTGCCGCTGGGCGCGGACATCCACGGCGGGCACGTGGAGCTCATCCGAGCGGCGAAGTCGCTGCTCGGCTCCTACGTGGTGGTCACGTTCTCAGGCGATGAGGTGCCTGAGGTATTCGCCCGGGAGCAGGTGGACGTGGTCTTCCACGGCGAGCTGGCCACGACCGTGCGGGTGGATTCCGGCGTGGAACCGCTGGAAGACCCGCAACTCACCCAGAAAGAGGTTGCGCGGATCCTCGCCGCGATCAACGCGACCCACGCCACGGATGTGGTGCTGGGGGAGAAGGACTTCGAGGTGCTGGTGGCAACCCAGTACGCGGTGTCCGGGCTTCGCATGGAGTGCAAGCTCCACAGCGTGCCCACGGTGCGAACCCCGGATGGGTTGGCGCTGTCGAACAGGAACGCGCTTGTCGCCGTAGATAAGCGGGAAGCTGCGCTTGCGCTCTCGGCCGCGCTGACAGCTGGGGCGCACGCCGCGGAGCACGGAAAAGCGAAAGTCCTCGAAACCGCCCGCGGTGTCCTGGAGGCCGCAGGCGTCACCCCGACGTACCTGGAGCTGCGCGATCTAGCGATGCGCGAGGCACCCGCAGAAGGCGACGCGCGCCTGCTCGGAGCGGTGGATCTGGGCGGGGTGCACCTGATGGACAACGTGGGTCTGCCGCTGGGGGTCGGCTTCAAACACGTTGAAGCATGACACCCGGTAGACTCTCGCGCATGTCCAACGCCACCATCGCCGGAATGCTCGCAGAACGCTTCGGGTTCACCTTCACCCCTGAGCAGGTTGCGCAAACCGGAAGCACCGAGACGTCCACGCTCTACACCGCCACCGACGACACAGACCACGGTGTTGAAGTGGAGGTCTTCAGCGCCCCCGTGGATTCCGCGATCGGCGACGAAGTCAACACCCTGAACTCCCGCCTCGCACTGGCGGCCCACCCGGGCGCCTTCCAGCCGCGCAGCGTGGGCACCACCGAGGACGGCAAACTGTTTGTCCTGCGTGAGGCGCCCACCGGTACCCCACTGTCGGAGTTGATTGCGAAGAAGGGCGCCACGTTCACCCCGCAGGAGGTGCGCGACCTGCTCGCCCCGGTGGCCGAGGCGATCGACGACTACGACTTGAAGGGCCTGTCCGGCTTCGTCTCGCGCTCCATCACCCCGGAGCGCCTCCTGGTGCAGCCGCAGTGGTCCACCACCCCGGTCAAGCTCACCCTTGTGGGGCCGAGCACCGACCCGGCGCAAAGCGACGAGGCGGCAGCGAAGGGCAACGTGGACAAGTTTGCCAACGTGGTTGCGCTGATGACCGGCGACGAACCGCGCGCCGGGGCGCGCACCTGCGCCGGCGTACTGGAGACCGCCCCGGCCGAGCACGTGGCCATTGCAACGCCCGACCAGTCCGTTGCGCCGCGTCCGCAGGACGGCTACCGCAAGCCGCCGGAGCCCTACGCCTACGGCACGGACGGCAACTACGTGCGCACGGTGCCGACGAAGCAGAAGCAGAAGACTGCGCCGTGGCCGTGGATCATCGCCATCCTCGCGCTGCTGCTGATCGCGCTGGCGGCGCTGTGGTACTGGAGCACCCACCGCGGGGAAGAGTGGTCCGGCGCGGAGGCACAGATCGCGGAAGATTACCCGAAGGTTGTCTCTGAGCGCGCAGGCCAGAAGGGCTGGAAGGACCTTGCCTGCGAGCCGGGCTCGCTGGACACCGACCAGGTGGGCAAGATCCGTTGCGCAAATGATGAGCTGGGTGTTTCAGTCGCGCAGTACGCTTCCGTGTCTGACCGCGACGATGCGGTGCCGGACCCGAGTGAGGCCGTGGTCCTGGGCGCCGGCGAGTGCACGATTTACTCTCACGAGCTGCCGGAGGCAAACCCGCCGGCGTACGTGATGACACCGCAGGACAAGCCGGAGTACCTGTTCATCGTCAATGGTTTCGACGCGGAGAACCAGCGACTGGACCTCCCGGTGTGCGAATAAGCTACGATTATTCGCCGTGACTACGCAGGACTTTTCAGAGCAGCAGCAAATCCGCCGGGAGAAGAGGCAGAGGCTTATCGACGAAAGGCGGGACGCCTACCCCGTCGAAGTCGATCGCACTACGTCTCTGAAGGACCTTCGCGCCAAGTACGACGGCACGCTGGATGCGGGCGAGGAGACGCAGGACGAGGTCGCCGTTGCCGGCCGCATTATGTTCCAGCGCAACACCGGCAAGCTGTGCTTCGCCACTCTGCAGGAGGGCGACGGCACCCAACTGCAGGTCATGCTTTCTCTGGCTGAGGTCGGCGAAGAGGCGCTGGGCCAGTGGAAGGCCGACACGGACTTGGGCGACATCGTCTCCGTGCGTGGCCGGGTCATCTCGTCGCGTCGCGGCGAGCTGTCCGTGATGGCGAAGTCCTGGCACATGGCCTCGAAGTCGCTCAACCCGCTGCCGGTGGCGTTCGCGGACATGAACGAGGAGCAGCGGGTGCGCCGCCGCTACACCGACCTGATCATGCGCGAGGACGCGCGCACCAACGCCATGACCCGCATCAAGGTCATCGCTGCTGTGCGCAAGTACCTCACGGGTCTGGACTTTGTCGAGATTGAGACGCCGATGCTGCAGACGCTGCACGGTGGTGCCGCGGCACGTCCGTTTGTCACCCGCTCCAACGCGCTGGACATCGACCTGTACCTGCGCATCGCGCCGGAGCTCTTCCTCAAGCGTGCTGTGGTCGGCGGCATCGAGCGCGTCTTCGAGATCAACAGGAACTTCCGCAACGAGGGCGTGGATTCCTCCCACTCCCCGGAGTTCACCATGCTGGAGACCTACCAGGCGTGGGGCACTTACAAGGACGGCGCGGCCACTATGAAGGGGCTTGTGCAGTTCTGTGCCGAGGAAGTCTTCGGCTCCCAGAAGGTCACGCTTGCGGACGGCACGGAGTACGACCTCGGTGGCGAGTGGAAGGTCCTGGAGATGTACCCGAGCTTGAACGAGGCGCTGCAGCGCAAGTTCCCGGGACAGCCGGAAGTGACCATCGACACCGACGTGGACACGCTCAAGGGCATCGCGGAAACCATCGGCCTGAAGGTGCCGGAAAACGCCGGCTGGCTGCACGGCAAGCTTGTGGAGGAGATCTGGGAGGAGCTGTGCTCCGACCAGCTCTACGAGCCGACCTTCGTGGTCAACTTCCCGGTGGAGACCTCCCCGCTGACCCGCGACCACCGCGACAAACCCGGCGTGACCGAGAAGTTCGACCTGTATGTCCGCGGCTTCGAGCTGGCCACCGGCTACTCCGAGCTGGTTGACCCGGTGATCCAGCGCGAGCGTTTCGAGGACCAGGCCCGCCTTGCCAGCGCCGGCGACGACGAAGCGATGCAGCTCGACGAGGACTTCCTCGCCGCGATGGAGCAGGGCATGCCCCCGACAGCCGGCTGCGGCATGGGCGTGGACCGCCTGCTGATGGCCCTGACCGGCCTGGGCATTCGCGAGACCGTCCTCTTCCCGATGGTGAAGCCGGAGGCGTAAGCGACGATGCGACGTTGGCTCCTAGTGGCGGCGTTACTCGCCACGTCCCTCGCGGGGTGTTCCACCGAGACCGAAGAGGACCTCGCCGAACCGACCGTGAGCCTCGCCCCGACCACGACTACGAAGCCGACCACGGAGTCGTCGTCAAGCACCAGCTCCACCAAGCGCAAGGACTCGCCGCCGGACTGCTCCGACGAGGCGCTGCAGGCCTCACCGGGGTTCGAGGATTTCCAATTTTTCGGCGAGTGCGAAGGGGGTTTTGCGCGACCGGGTGTGCCACAATCCGGCCTCATTTTGCTGGCGCAATGGGACGGGAAGCACTGGACCGAGGTTGATGCAGACGGCGTCTGGGACGGAATGGGTATGGCGCGTCCGTGCTTTAACCCGGGGCGCCTCGAAGAAATGGGTGTGCCGAAGCGGTTAGCGGAGAAGGAACCGCGCTGCGGGGTGTACGGGCCTGGCGAGGAGCCGTATCACATGCAGTCGACTCAGGCTGCACCGTCCACGACGAAGACGAAAGACCCGAACTGGGGAGTCAAGCGTGATAGCGACGGTGTCATTGTTGAAGCCAATCTTGAAGGGTTTACGCGACAAATTTCAGCTCCGTCGTGCGATGGTCGAGGGATCCTTATCCTCGATTCCGTCATTGATGAGGGGGATGTCGGGCACACGCATTCGCAAATCGCTTTCGGCGTTGCCTACTTGGGGGACGGCAATGCGGAATTCACCTACCCCGGACAGTGCGCATCATTGCGCAAGCAGGTTGACGGTCAAAACATTTATCCGATTTACATGGACTTTGGCCACGACACGACAGCGCTGTGCGCGGCGAAGGCGAATTACGGCGGCAACGCGCGGTTGCTGAATAACAGTGGGGAGTACGTCGACCCCTGTTAGTTAATCGGGTGGGATTGCTGGCATTGGTATATATTTCAAGGGTATTGTTTCCCACTCCCTGAAAGGTTTTACAGTGAGCACCGCTTGGAGCCCCAACGACAACGGCAACCCGCAGCAAAACAACCCGGCCGGCCAACCGGCGTGGGGTCAACAGCCGATGCAGATGCAGCAGCAGTACGACCAGAACGGCATGCCGGTGAATATGTATTCCCAGCAGATAAACGTGAAGCCAAAGAGCAAGGTTGTCGCAGCGTTGTTGTTCTTTTTCCTCGGTGCGATGGGGGCAGGTAACTTCTACCTCAACCAAAATTCCCGGGGCTTCATCAAGCTAGGCCTGTTCCTGCTGGCGGTTCCGCTCGCATTCTTCCTGATCGGCGAAATGATTTGGGCTGCTCTCGCCCTGTGGGCATTTGTCGAATTCATCATGGTGCTCACCGGCTCCGGCGGCTACGATCGCGATGCTCGTGGTGTCCCGCTGAGCTAGCAGTTGTTACTGGTGGTTATAACCAACTAAAGTTTGATGCGATCAATCCTCGTGGTTGAAAGGAGCATCACCATGGCAACCACCAAGGCGAGCCTGCAGGATCAGGCCGCCGACATCCTCGCCGGCATCGGCGGGGCGGACAACATCGCGTCTATGACGCACTGCGCGACCCGTTTGCGCTTCGAGCTTCACGACACCTCCCTGGCAGACAAGGACCGCTTGGAGGCTAACCCCAAGGTCATGGGGGCTGTCCCGCAAGGTGGCAGCCACTACCAGGTGATTGTGGGCGGCGATGTGGCCACCGTGTACAACGCGATGAACAAGCTGCCGGAGCTAGCGAACCGCGACGTGTCCAACGAGGACCTCAAAGCCCAACAGCGCGACAAGGCCAAGGGCAAGGTCCCGTGGCTGGACGCGTTCTTCGAGTACCTCTCCGACTCCTTCCGGCCCATTTTGGGTGTGCTGCTCGGTGCGTCGCTGATCATCGCCTTCGCGGCATTCCTGGACGCGTTCAGCATCGTCGACTTCCGCGCGGAGGTAAAGACCCCGGGTTGGCAGTTCGTGGACGCCATGTGGAACTCCGTGTTCTTCTTCCTGCCGGTCGCGGTGGCGTACAACGCGGGCAAGAAGCTGGACATTGACCCGTGGGTGCCTGCCGCCATCATGTTGGCGCTGTTCACCCCGGATTTCATCGACCTAAAGGAGCACCCCGACGCGCGGGTTATTGATCTCTTCGGTGCGCCGACCGACGTCGTTGACGTGTTCGGCCTGCCCATGATCCTCAACGGCTACAACGGCAACGTGTTCGTGCCGCTGATCATGGCCGCGGTCGCCGCATTGCTCTACAAAGGCCTGCAAAAGATCATCCCGTCCACGGTGCACATGGTCTTCGTGCCGTTTTTGACCATGCTGATCATGATCCCGGTGACCGCGTTTCTCATCGGCCCGTTCGGCTACCTGCTCGGCGCGTGGATCGGCACCGGCCTGGCCTGGATGAACGGCAATGCGCCGTTCATCTTCGCCCTGCTGATCCCGATGCTGTACCCGTTCCTGGTGCCGCTTGGCCTGCACTGGCCACTCAATGCCCTGATGCTGGTCAACATTGACACCCTGGGCTACGACTTCATCCAGGGCCCGATGGGTGCGTGGAACTTCGCCTGCTTCGGCGCCACCGCCGCTGTACTCGCGCTGTCCATCCGCGACCACGACCCGCTCATGCGCCAGACCTCCGGTTCCGCGCTCGCGGCCGGCCTGCTTGGCGGCATCTCCGAGCCGTCGCTCTACGGCATCCACCTGCGCTTTAAGAAGATCTACCCGCGCATGCTGGTGGGTTGCTTCGCCGGTGGCCTCACCATCGCCATCCTGGGCACCCCGTTTGGCGGCGTGAAGACGAACGCGTTCGTGTTCACCTCGCTGCCAACCATGTTCGTGTTCGACCCGATGTGGGTGTACATGCTCGCCATCGCCGTGGCGTTCTTCACCTCCTTCTTCATCATCCTGGTCACCGACTACCGCACCCCGGAAGAGAAGGCCGACGCGCTTGCCCGCGCTGCCGCGGCCCGGAACGCCGATGAGGACGAGGAAGCCGAGATGGTTGAAGACGAGGTCACGGCAGTTGATGATCCGGCGAAGGAGCGGGCGGGGCTGACGTCGGCAAGCGATGCGGATGCGATTGTGCTCGCGCCCATCGCCGGTGAGGTTGTCGCGATGGAAGCGCTGTCGGATGCAGCATTCGCCTCCGGCGCCCTCGGCCAGGCGGTCGGCGTTACCCCCGAAAACACCACGCTCACCGTGGTCGCCCCGGCGGCCGGCAAGGTCATTTCCGTGGCGAAGACGGGCCACGCCTACGGCATCAAAACCGACGATGGTGTGGAGCTTCTGGTCCACATCGGCGTGGACACCGTCAAGCTCAGCGGTGAGGGTTTCACCCCGCTGGCAGAAAAGAAGCAGCTGGTGGAGGCGGGTGATCCGCTGGCGGAGGTGGACTTCGCCGCAATCGCCGGTCACGGCGTGGACACGACGGTTATCACTACAGTGGTGAACTCGAAGAAGCTCGGCGGCGTGGGTGACGTTGCAGACGGCACGGTCGTCGCTGGCGATCCGATTCTCGAGGTCACAACTGAGGTGAACACGAATGTCTAACCGCACCGTCCTGCACGGCATTGGCGTATCGGCCGGCACCGCGTCTGGCCCGATCGCCGTGGTCACGCCCGCAGTGGGTATCGACGAGCACGAGCCCGCCTCCACGGATCCGACAGCCGACAGCGAGCGAATTCGCAAGGTGCTTGACGACGTCGCAGCGTCGCTCACCGCCCGCGCCGAGCACGCCAACTCGGACTCGGCGAAGGCCGTGCTGGAGGCGACCGCGGGGCTGGCAACCGACAAGGGCCTCATCCGCGGCATCGACAAAGAGCTGAAGAAGGGCACCGGCCCGACGAAGGCGATCCACGACGCGGTGGAGCTCTACGCCAACAAACTGCGCAAGATTGGCGGATACATGGCCGAGCGCGTCACCGACCTCTACGACATCCGCGACCGCGCCACAGCTCGCCTGCGGGGACTGCCGGAGCCGGGAATTCCGGACCTGACCGAGCCGTCCATCCTGATCGCGCACGACCTGGCGCCGGCGGAGACCGCAACGCTGGATAAAAACCTCGTCCTCGGCATCGTCACCGAGGCTGGCGGCGCGACCTCACACACCGCCATCCTGGCCGCTCAGCTGGGTATTCCGTGCGCGGTGCAGGTCAAAGGTATTGCGGAAGCAGTTTTGGACGCTCCGCTGGTCGCCCTCGACGGCGGCGTCGGCGAGGTCATCGTCGCACCGAACGCATCGGACGTGGAGGAACTCGAGGAGCGCTCCCGCCGCCGCGCGGCAGCCCTGGCCGGCTCCTCCGGTGAGGGCGCGACCCGCGACGGGCACAAGGTCAAGCTGCTGGCCAACACCGGCACCGCAGAGGACGCCGCAAAGGCAGCGGGCTACGACCTCGAAGGCTCCGGCCTGTTCCGCTCCGAGTTCCTCTTCCTCGACCGCGACTCTGCGCCCAGCCTGGAAGAGCAGACCGAGACCTACACGAAGGTGCTCGAAGCCTTCGGCAGCCGCCGCGTGGTGGTGCGCACCCTGGACGCGGGCGCAGACAAGCCGCTGTCGTTCGCGGATCTTGGTGAGGAGGAAAACCCGGCGCTGGGCCGTCGCGGCCTGCGCCTCTCGCAGGCACGCGAGGACCTCTTGGACACGCAGCTGGAGGCGCTTGCCGAAGCAGGAGAAAACGTCCCCGACGCTGAGCTGTGGGTGATGGCACCGATGGTCGCAACCGTTGAGGAAGCCAGGTGGTTCGCCGAGCGCGCCCGCGGTGCTGGCCTGGCAAAGATCGGCGTGATGGTGGAAACCCCAGCGGCCGCCATCCGCTCAGGGCAAGTGCTGGAGGAGGTGGACTTCGCCTCCATCGGCACCAACGACCTGTCGCAGTACACGATGGCCGCCGACCGCATGCAGGGCGAGCTGGCGGAGCTGCTCTCGCCGTGGCAGCCCGCGGTGCTGTCCATGATCCGCGAGACTTGCCGTGGCGGCGAGGCCACAGGGAAACCGGTCGGCGTGTGCGGCGAGGCAGGCGGCGACCCGCTCATGGCGCTCGTGTTGGTGGGCCTCGGTGTGAAGTCCCTGTCGATGGCCCCGGGCAAGGTCAACGCCGTGCGCGCCGCGTTGCGCCTGCACGACTTTGACACCTGCCGTCAGATGGCCAACTTCGCCGTTGATGCCCGAACAGCGAAGAGCGCACGCGAGGCCGTGCTGAACCTCGCCGATCCGGTGCTGCAGGATCTGCTCTGATCCACGGAATCGCCGTCGATGGGCAAGGGCGTTGCGCTCACTGGCACTCTGAGCGCGACGTCGTTGCCAACACGTGCGGGGCCTGCGAGAAACTGTGGGCCTGCTCGCTATGCCACGACGAGTTGGCTGATCACGGTTTCGTGCCCGTCGATAGGCAACTGCCCTCCGTGATGTGCGGCGCGTGCGGGCGCATGATGACGCATGCCGAATACGGCGCGTCCTGCCCCTCGTGCGGGCACCCTTTCAATCCCGGCTGCAAGGCCCACGAGGATGTGTATTTCCGGCCTGTTCGCTAAGGGTGAACATCGCCTCTCACCTGCGATTATCGACGACCATGCGGGTATGCGCGAACAAACCAGGGAAGTGATGTCGGACCCCGGCGTTATGGTGGTGGACAACTGATTTAGGAAAGAAGGGGTCAGCCACATGTTCGAGCGGTTTACCGACCGGGCCCGTCGCGTCATCGTCCTTGCACAGGAGGAGGCGCGCGAGCTCAACCACAATTACATGGGCACCGAGCACATCCTGCTCGGCCTGATCAAGGAGGGCGAGGGCGTCGCAGCGAAGGCGCTCGAGTCCATGGGCATCAACCTCGACGACGTGCGTCGCGAGGTCATCGACATTATCGGCCACGGCACCCAGCCGGTGACCGGCCACATCCCGTTCACCCCGCGCGCGAAGAAGGTGCTGGAGCTTTCCCTGCGTGAGGGCCTGCAGATGGGCCACAAGTACATTGGCACCGAGTTCTTGCTGCTCGGCCTCATCCGTGAGGGCGACGGTGTGGCGGCCCAGGTGCTGATCAAGCTCGGCGCGGACCTGCCGCGCGTGCGCCAGCAGGTTATCCAGCTGCTGTCCGGCTACGAGGGCGGCGAGGGCCAGAACCCGGAGTCCCCGCAGCAGGGCCAGCCGGGCTTCGCAGGTGCCGGTGCGGGTCCGCGCGCTGGTGGTGGCCCGCAGGGCGGCGAGCGCTCCAACTCGTTGGTGCTGGACCAGTTCGGCCGCAACCTCACCGCGGCCGCGAAGGAAGGCAAGCTCGACCCGGTTGTCGGCCGCGACAAGGAGATCGAGCGCGTCATGCAGGTGCTGTCGCGCCGCACCAAGAACAACCCGGTGCTCATCGGCGAGCCCGGTGTGGGTAAGACCGCCGTGGTTGAGGGCCTTGCCCTGGACATCGCCAACGGCAAGGTCCCGGAGACGCTGAAGGAGAAGCAGGTCTACTCCCTGGACCTGGGTTCCCTGGTGGCGGGTTCCCGTTACCGCGGCGACTTTGAGGAGCGCCTGAAGAAGGTGCTCAAGGAGATCAACCAGCGCGGCGACATCATCCTGTTCATCGACGAGATTCACACCCTCGTCGGCGCGGGTGCCGCGGAGGGTGCCATCGACGCGGCTTCGCTGCTGAAGCCGAAGCTGGCGCGCGGTGAGCTCCAGACCATCGGCGCGACCACGCTGGACGAGTACCGCAAGCACATTGAAAAGGACGCGGCCCTCGAGCGCCGCTTCCAGCCGGTGCAGGTGGACGAGCCGAGCCTGGAAGACACCGTGCAGATCCTCAAGGGCCTGCGCGACCGCTACGAGGCGCACCACCGCGTGTCCTACACCGACGACGCCCTCAAGGCGGCAGCGACGCTGTCGGACCGCTACATCAACGACCGTTTCCTGCCGGACAAGGCCGTCGATCTTCTCGACGAGGCCGGTGCCCGCATGCGCATCAAGCGCATGACCGCCCCGGAGGACCTCCGCGAGGTTGACGATCGCATCTCCGAGGTGCGCAAGGAAAAGGAAGCGGCGATCGACGCCCAGGACTTCGAAAAGGCCGCCGGCCTGCGCGACACCGAGCGCAAGCTGGGGGAGGAGCGCTCCGCCAAGGAGAAGAAGTGGCGCTCCGACGACCTGGAGGAGATTGCCGAGGTCGGCGAGGACCAGATCGCGGACGTGCTGGCCAACTGGACCGGCATCCCGGTGTTCAAGCTCACCGAGAGCGAGTCGAACCGTCTGCTCAACATGGAAGATGAGCTGCACAAACGCATCATCGGCCAGGACGAAGCAGTCAAGGCTGTCTCCCGCTCCATCCGCCGCACCCGTGCCGGCCTGAAGGACCCGAACCGTCCGTCCGGCTCCTTCATCTTCGCCGGCCCGTCCGGTGTGGGTAAGACGGAGCTGTCCAAGGCGCTCGCGGAGTTCCTCTTCGGCGACGACGACTCGCTGATCCAGGTGGACATGGGCGAGTTCCACGACCGCTTCACTGCCTCGCGCCTCTTCGGCGCACCTCCGGGATACGTCGGCTACGAAGAAGGCGGCCAGCTCACCGAGAAGGTACGCCGCAAGCCGTTTAGCGTGGTGCTTTTCGACGAGATCGAGAAGGCGCACAAGGAGATCTACAACACGCTTCTCCAGGTGCTCGAAGAGGGCCACGTCACCGACGGCCAGGGTCGCAACGTGGACTTCAAGAACACCGTGCTGATCTTCACCTCGAACCTGGGCACCGCCGACATTTCCAAGCCGGTCGGCCTAGGCTTCACGGGTGACACCGCCACGGATGCCGAGGCGCAGTACGAGCGCATGAAGGGCAAGGTTAACGACGAGCTGAAGAAGCACTTCCGTCCGGAGTTCCTGAACCGCATCGACGACATCGTGGTGTTCAAGCAGCTCAATCAGGACGAGATTGTCCAGATGGTGGACCTGCTCATCGGCCGTGTGGACAAGAACCTGGCCGCGCAGGACATGGGTATCGAGCTGACCGAGAACGCGAAGAGCCTGCTCGCGGTCCGTGGCTTCGACCCGGTGCTGGGTGCGCGCCCGCTGCGCCGCACGATTCAGCGCGAGATCGAGGACATCCTGTCGGAGAAGATCCTGTTCGGCGAAATCGGCGCCGGCGAGATCATCACCGCGGACGTCGAGGGCTGGGACGGCGACGTCGAGGCTGCACGCAAGGAACGCGGCAAGGCCGCGCCGGACGCGAAGTTCACCTTTACCCCGCGCCCGCGCCCGCTGCCTGCAGAGGCCTTCGACGTGGAGCCGGAGGACGAAGTCCGCGACATCGAGCCGGAGCGCACCCAGCCGGAGTCCGAGGCATCAGAGTTCCCGGATGAGCGCGAAGATCAGAAGGGCAGCGACGGCAAGGAAGGCGGCGACGGTAACGAGGGCAACGGCCCCGAGCCGGTGTAAGCGTAAGCCCACAAGCCCAGGGCGCCGAGAGTGCCCAGCACGGAGAACACGATAGCGGTGATCTCCACGGCGTTGAGCCCCTCCACCACCTTGTACTCGGGGTGGTCGGAGGGGCAGACCTGTTTCATGGGCTTGCCTTTGAAACGGTCGGACAGCCAGTCCGCAACGTTGTCGGTCTGCAGCAGCAGCGGCAGCGCGTGACCGGAACCCGGGGCGCGCGGAGTGAGCTCGCGGCGGCCAGACGACAAGGGCTGCGTGGGCGAGCCCGGTACAACCACGCGGCGGTACTCCACCTCGGCGCCGAGTGCGCAGTAGTCCTCAGCCAGCTGGGTGGCTTGCGGCTCCGGGACGAGGTCGTCGTCCGGGTTGGTCAGCACCATCATCGGCGCGTTCGGCTTCACCTTGCCAAGCTTGTTGTGCTCGAGGTATTTGCCGATGCGCTCGTCTTCTTCCGCGATGTCTGCGAACGTCTTTCCGTCGACGAACATGTCGTCGGTGATCTTCGGGGCGTTCATCGACGCATCGATAACGCACGACGTTTTCAGATCCTCCAGCAGGGCCTTGCCGTCGTCGGTGAGGTGTTCCTGGATCGCCTCGTGGAACTCGGGGTAGGTCTCCGAGTAGCTGGCGGCGGCGAAACCCGCCACTGCGGTGAGCATCGGTGCGGACGCCTGCTGCAGCACGCCCAGGGGGTCGGCCGGGGGAGCTCCAGAGAAAGTACCAACCACGTTGAGCTCCGGGGCGTAGTCGCCGACCAGCTCCGCGGCCGCCGCAGCTGCGCCGCCGCCCTGCGAGTAGCCCCAGAACGCCACCTTCTCGCCGCGTTTGGCTACGGCCCGGGCGGCGTCAATCACCGCCCGGCCCTGGTCGACGCGGTTGAGGTAGGTGTGCAGGCCGTCGGTGCCTAGGCCCATGTAGTCCGTGACTACCACGCGGTAGCCGTCGTCGAGAAGCATCTGCACCATTGGCACCTCGTAGTTGATGTTCACCGTGCCGCCCGGGCCGAGGGAGGACAACATCGACGACGCCGCCGACGGCGCGCACTGGTCGCCCAGGCCGCGCGTGCCGGGGGCGAGAACGATCAGGCCCTTTGCAAACGGACGGTCGTATAGCGCGCCGGTGACCGGCACCTTCTCGCCGCGCTCGTTGACGGAGGTGTAGCGGATGCGCTTGCCATTGGTGCCCAGCACCCACTTTTTCGCGTCGAGCTTTCCAGGAGTGTTACCTGCCGCGCCGTCAAGCGACTGCGAAGACATCTCTGGGACAGACGAGAGCGACGACGCGTCACCGATCACCTCGAAGGTCGACGAACCTACCGAAGACAGGGAAGAAAGCGATTCCGCGCTCAAATCCTCAGCGTGCGCAGAGGGACAAATCAGGAGCGGGACAGCAAAAAGACACCACCGTTTACGCATGGGAAGCAGTGTAAGCTCCCGTCCATGGGAATTCAGTACCGCAAGCGCCAAAAGATCAGCGACGGCAGCTGGCTCAACTACTCCAAGTCCGGCGTGTCCGCGTCGAAGAAGATCGGGCCGGTCACCTTCAACTCCCGTGGCGGCGTGTACGTGAAGCTACCCGGCGGGCTGCACTACCGCGGCAGGTGGAAGTAACCCTTCTCGTCCTGCTCGGCCAGACCGTCTTCGAGCAGTGAAAATAGCGCGCGGGAAAGCTGTGCGGGGTCGTGCCAGAGGTCGTCGATAAGCTTTTGCTCCACTGGGCTGTCGGACTCCCGCAACAACCGCATGATCTTGCCGCGCACCTGACGGTCGGTGCCAACAAAGCGCTGCGAGCGCTTCTTCACTTCGGCTTCCGGTTTGCCGGCCGCGAGCCACGCACACTCAGCGCGCACCGGGCATTCCTCGCACTTCGGCGCCCGCGCGGTGCACACGAGTGCTCCGAGCTCCATCAGCCCGACAGAAAACTCGGGGCCATTCTGCTCCGGCAAGAGCGCCGCAACCTGCTCGATTTCCTTCTTGCCGGGCGCCCCGAGCGCCTCGCCGCGCTCCACGCGGGCCACCACGCGCCGCACATTCGTGTCCACAACTGGCACGTTTTTCCCGTACGCGAAGCACGCCACCGCCCGCGCGGTGTAGTCGCCGATCCCGGGGAGCGCCAGCAGCTTATCGACGTCCTCCGGTACCTCCCCGCCATGCTCATCCACAATCACCTGCGCGCACTCCTTCAGACGCAGAGCCCGGCGCGGGTAGCCCAGGCTGCCCCAGGCGCGCAGGATCTCGTCCGTGCCAGCCTGCGCGAACGCCGCCGGGGTGGGCCAGCGCTGCATCCATTCCTGCCAGATAGGTGCGACGCGCTCGACCTGGGTTTGATGGCTCATCACCTCGCTAAGCAGCACGCCCCACGGAGACGTTGACGAGTTTCGCCAGGGCAGTTGGCGAGCGTTGGCTCGGTACCAGGAAATAATCTTGTTTAGGCGCAGTTTCGTCACAATGCGTGCAACAATAGCGGTCATGACTAATGTGACCGATCTCCAGGCCGCCACCACACCCCGCGAAGTGTGGGAGCTGCTGAAAGCAGGCAACGAGCGTTTCGCCACCGGCAACACCGCGGACCCGCGCCGCGACCCCGCAACCCGCCAGCAGCTCACCTCCGGCCAGAACCCGGCAGTCGTCGTGGTGGGCTGCTCCGACTCCCGCGTGCCAATTGAGCTGCTTTTCGACGCCGGCTTCGGCGACATCTTCGTCATCCGCACTGCCGGCGGCTGCGTGGACTCCGCGGTGTCGGCGTCCGTCGAGTTTGCGGTGGACGGCCTCGGTGTCGACCTCGTGCTCTTCCTCGCCCACGAGAAGTGCGGCGCCGTGGGGGCAGCCGTGGAAGCACTCAGCTCCGGCGACATCCCGCCCGGCTTGACGCGCGTATTCGTGGAGAAGATCTCGCCGGCCGTCGCCGAGGCGAAAACCCGCGGCGAGCAGGTGGAGCAGGCGCACGCACGCAACGGCGCAGAGCACCTGGTGGCCCGCATCCCGTCCGTCATTTCCGGGCTGACGCACAAGACCGTGGGCGTGGTGGGTGCGCGCTACCGCCTGTCCGACGGCCGTGTCGAGACCACCTACGAAAACTTCGGCGATTAAGTTATAGGCATGTCGAACCAGCGCCCACTGCCTCCGGAGATCTACATGCGCCGCCGCGTGGCGGCCCTCGTCATCCTGCTGGTGATTGTGGCGCTTTTGGTGTGGGGCCTGTCCGCGTTCGCCCGCAGCGGCAAGACCGACGAGACGGAAAACACCCCCGAGACCGTGTCAGAAGCACCGTCCACCACCCTGGCCACCGAGCCGACGGTGCAGCTTTCCGAGGAGAGCACGCCCAGCTCCACCCAGCCGAGTGAGGAAACCGTCGCCGCTCCTGTGAAGAAGGGCAGCTGCGAGCTGGCGGACTTGGAGATCCACGCCTCCAGCAACCAGCCTTCGTACGCCATTGGGGTGCAGCCGGTGTTTTACATGGAGGTGAAAAACCCCACGGACACCGACTGCGTGATCAACCTGGATGACAACCTGCTGCGTTTTGAGGTCTACGACATGGCCACCAACGACCGCATCTGGTCCGACACCGACTGCTACCCGCCGGTGGCGGCAGGCAACGTCGAGTTCGCGCCGGGCGAGAAGCGACGTTGGGAGGCCCGCTGGTCCGTCACCGCATCGCAGCCGGGACAGTGCGACAACCGCCCGGAAGTGAAGGCCGGCTCCTACTTCCTGCACGGCGTGATCGGGGGCAACGCCTCCGACGCCAGCCCCTTCAACATCACCTAAGCCGCTCGAGCGCCTGCGCGTACGCGGGCAAGCCCGAGAACACCCCGAAGTCGCGCAGGTAGTTGACGGCCCAACCCATGGCCTCCGCGTCGCCCGCCTCGCGCGCCCGCTGGTGCACGGACTCCAGCACCAGCGCGGATTCTTCGAAGCGCTCGCAGCAAAACAGCGACACCGCGTTGTCGCAGAGCGTAAACAGGGTTTCCCGCGGGTTCTGTGTTTTCGCGGCGACCGGCAGCGCCCACGACGACAGGTCCACCGCTTCTGCTGCGCGCTGTGTTTTTTGCAGCGCGGTAACCACGTTGCCGACGTACTGAGAACCCAGACCGTCCGCTGCCCCGCTGTCCACGTACTCGGTGAACGCGTTTTTCAGCCGGCCCCGCGCGGACGGCCACAGCTCGCCGAACCCCGGGTCGGCCGCGGAGGCGACCCACTGCGCCACCGCCGACGCCCCTTGCAGGCGCCACCACGGCGATCCTTCGCCAGCGTCCACAATCTCCTGGGTGGGGGAGACCAGATATAGTGCGGCGTCGAACTCGTCGGAGCGAAGCAGCCTGCGCAACACCTGCGAGTACCGGCGCAGCGCGGTGTCCGCGTCCGCACCAGCGGTGTCCAGCAGCAGGCACGCCGCGGCGTCGCGCATCGCGCCCAAGTCCATGTAATTCGCGGCCTTGACCAGCGCCAGGTCGATCTCTTCCATGCCCGGGCAGATTCGCTCCGGCAACCTCGACAGCGCATCCAGAAACGCCAAGGTGTCCAGGGGCCGCCGCGCTTCGTCCGCCAGCAGCGCGAGCTGGAACACCACTACGTAATCCAGCGACGGGTGGAACGCCACCGCGCCGGCTGCATCGAAAATCTGGCGGGCCAGCTCTGAGCCCAGGTCCAGCTCCTGCAGCACCATCACCTGCTCCACCAGCTGGTTCGGCTCCGGCAGGTGCACCCCGACGGGGGACGACAACGAAAACACCACCGTGTCCGCAAAATCCGCCAGGTCGAGCGGTGGCACGTCCACCTCCCGTGACCTTCCCCAGAACGCCCTCGCCAGCGACGCCACCTGCGGGTCCCTGCCAGGCCACCGCGGCGACGTGAACCGCACGAGGAAACGTTGCCCCAGCCCAGCCTCCGTCGCGGCCGCGAAGAACTCCCCGAGGGCGCCCATTGCCTCCGCCGGATGCTCAATGAACGGCTCCGTGCCGGACACCAGCCCCAACGCCTGGTCGTGCAACCCTCCCCGCAAAAGAAACGTCGCCGTCTCAATTACTGCAACTACATGGTCTGAATCTGCCGTGTGTTCGCGGAGCACGTGAATAGCCCGCTGAATTTCCCCCTCATTCATCGCGCCTACTGTAGCAAGGACAGCGCCTCCGCGAGGGTGGAGACGGGGCGGACCGTCAGGCCGTCGATAGACAGCTTCTCTCCGGCGGGCACGATCGCGCTGGTGTAACCCATGCGGGCCGCCTCCTGGAGACGGCGGCCGAGGTTTGGCACCCGCCTGATTTCTCCCGCCAGCCCCACCTCACCCACAACCACCGTTTTCGCAGGCAGCGGCTTCTCGTGCAGGCTCGACCACGTTGCTAACGCGACCGCGAGGTCCGTGGCCGTTTCCGTGATCTTCACCCCGCCGACGGTGGCCACATAGGCGTCCTTGTCGTTCGTGCGTTCCCCGCAGCGAGCCTGCAGCACCGCCAGCACCATGGGCACCCGGTTGAAATCGAGGCCGGTGACCACGCGCCGCGGGCTCTTGTTCACCGGATCCACGGTCAGCGCCTGCACCTCAGCGAGGATAGGGCGCACGCCGTCCATCGCCACCGTCACCGCGGATCCGTCCGGCGTTTTTCCGCGGTGAGACAGGAACAGCCCCGACGGGTCCGGCACCTCCCGGATGCCGCCGGAGGTCTGCTCGAAGCAGCCGACCTCGTCCGTGGCGCCGAAGCGGTTCTTAATGCCCCGGAGCATTCTTAGCGACGACTGCCTGTCCCCCTCAAAGTTCAACACCACGTCCACCAGGTGTTCCAGCACGCGCGGGCCAGCGACGTTGCCGTCCTTGGTCACGTGCCCCACCAGCAGCACCGGGATGTTCGTGGTCTTGGCCAGCGTGGTCAGCGCCGCAGTGACCGCGCGAGACTGCGCCACGCCACCGGCGACGCCTTCGACGCCGGCGGCGTGCATGGTCTGCACCGAATCCACAATCAGCAACGAAGGTTTCAGCTGCTCCACGTGCCCAAACACCACGTCCAGGTTGGACTCGGCGGCGAGATACAGCGTGTCCACCAGCGCCTCCGTGCGCTCGGCGCGGGCCCGGACCTGGCCCGCAGATTCCTCCGCCGTGACGTAGAGCGCCTTGCGCCCCTGCTTTGCCCAGCGCGACGCCACCTCCAGCAAAAGCGTGGACTTACCCACACCGGGCTCGCCCGCCATCAGCACCACAGAGCCGGGCACCACGCCGGAGCCGAGCACGCGGTCCAGCTCCCGGATGCCGGACTTGACAGTCTTCGTCGCCGCAGCCTCGACCTTCGTGATCGGGCTCGCGGGAGCTGACGGTGTCAGCGAGGACTTCTTCACCGGGCCTGAAGCAGCCGGCGCTTCCTCTTGGAGCGTGCCCCAAGACCCGCACTCGGGGCAGCGGCCGAGCCACTTGGGGGATGAGTAGCCGCACTCGGTGCAGGTGTGGATCACACGGGGTTTCTTTGCCATGCGCCACACCGTATAACACGGCCCCGACACGGTGTTCGAACACGAAAAAACCGCTGGTTAAACCAGCGGTTTCGCAAGAAGGGGGAGCTTAGACCTCGCGGTCCACCTGGCCGGAAGCCAGGGTCGGGGCGGACACGGTTGCCACGACATCCAGGGAGCCGGTGTCGAAGTTGAAGGTCACCGGCACGTTGCCGCCGTAGGCGAAGTCGTCGTTCGCCAGCGTGGTCGCGGTGTACTCGATGCAGTTGTCGTTCTTGTCCTGCGGCATGCGCTCCAGGCCGTCCTTGGAATCCGCAACCAGCGCGCAGTTGTAGGCGATGGAGGAGTTGCCGGAGATGGTCACGTTCTGGCCGTCCACGTCGACGGACTTCAGGGTGTGGTCCTTCATCGCGGTGTCCTGGTTGGTGGCGGTGAACTTCAGGGCGGCCTGGCCGTCCTCAGCGAGCACCACGGTCACGTCCTGCACGGCGACGGAACCGTCCTCGGTGGAGGCGCTAGCGCCGTCAACGGCCGCAACCTGGTTCGAGGTTTGGGTGATCTGGCCGGCGGAGCAGCCAACGAGGGCCAGGGTGGCGCAGCCAGCGACGGCGGCGGCAGCGACGCGCTTCAGGGACTTCACGGGGTGTCCTCCATCATCAAACTCATTCGAGGGTTTCCTCCGCAATACTCTAGCGTCTGCACAGCAGTTTTCCCACTTGCTCCCCCTATTGGGCGAGCCGACCTTTGGTCGTCGATAAGCGAAATGCGGGGTGGTAGGGTGTTGGGGTCTGAACTTCGCCTAACGACGCAAGGAGCCGCAATGGAATTCAAGGTCGGAGAAGTGGTTGTGTACCCGCACCACGGAGCGGCCCGCATCGCCGATATCGAGCAGCGCGAGATGCGCGGAGAGACCCTCGATTACCTGGTGCTGCAGATTCTCCACTCGGACCTTGAAGTGCGCGTTCCGGTGAAGAACTCCGAGCTAGTCGGTGTGCGCGACGTGGTCAACGAGGAAGGCCTGCAGAAGGTGTTCTCCGTGCTGCGCGAGACCGACGTGGAGGAGGCGGGCAACTGGTCCCGCCGCTACAAGGCCAATCAGGAGCGCCTCGCGTCCGGCGACATCAACAAGGTCGCGGAGGTTGTCCGCGACCTCTGGCGCCGCGACCAGGGCAAAGGCCTTTCCGCAGGTGAAAAGCGCATGCTGGGTAAGGCGCGCCAGATTCTCGTCGGCGAGCTCGCATTGGCGGAGCCGGTGGACGAGAAGAAGGTCGAGGAGATGGACAAGCAGATCCAGGCCATCATCGACGAGCAGGTCAAGGCCGGAATTTCCGTGGACCCGGGCCAGGTCGAAGACGATGACGAGGTGGATCTGGACGACCTCTCCTTCGACGACGAGGACGACGGCAAGTAAATTGCGCCTCGAAACCGTGGCGGTCGTCGCCGCCGCCGGGCAGGGGACCCGCCTGGGCGCCGAAGTGCCCAAGGCATATGTGGAACTTGGTGGCCGGACGCTGCTCGAGCGCTCCGTGGCGACGATGTCCGAGGTTGTCGACCACGTTGTCGTAGTGGTCAGCCCGTCGATGGAAACGCGCGCCCGCGGGCTCCTGGCCGGCTACGAGGTCCAGTTCGTGCATGGGGGTGCGGAGCGCGCGGACTCCATCTTCGCGGCGCTCAAAGCGATTTCGCTTGACGACGCCTGCGTGGTCGTCCACGACGCTGCCCGCGCGTTAACCCCCGCGGCGATGGTTTCGCGCGTGGTTGACGCGGTGCTTTGCGACGCCCCTGCGGTGGTGCCCGTGGTGCCGGTGGCGGACACTGTGAAGCGGGTTTCGGGGGAGATTGTCGAAGAGACCCTGGACCGGTCTACGTTGCGCGCTGCCCAGACGCCGCAAGGGTTTGACCTGCGGATGCTGCGCAAGGCGAACGAAAAGTACCTCGCTGAGAAACCGGCGTTTGTCGCCACCGACGACGCGTCTTTGATGGAGTGGTTCGGTGTGCCGGTCGTTTCCGTGGAGGGGGATCCCATGGCGTTCAAAATCACCACCCCGCTGGATTTGCGGTTGGCGGAAAGCGTGGTCGGCGCGCTCTAAGGCCCGTGTCGGGGTCGTTTGCTATAGGTAGCGTGGGGAGGTCTCGCCTTATCAGGGGTTCGAAAACGTATCCGAAAAAAGTTTTGAAAAACCCTTGACGTGGAACATGTGTCGGCATTATGTTCGACATTAGTTCCGGGAGGAGGGTGAGACATGAACGGAACTTTTGCAACGGAGAGAGAAGGCTGTCCGATCACCGCCGCAGGCCAGGCGATGCGGGAGGCAGAGTTCCAGATTTTCCACCGCTACGCCAAGCCGTTGGTAGAAGTGGAGGACTTCGAACTAGAGGCCTATTCGATTGCGATGGCAGTAGGGGAAAGCCAGAGTTGGGCTGAAAGTGGGATTCTTGGGTATTCGGTGCTCGCTGATCTACCGAAGCTGCGGGCGCTGCAGGAAGAGACCCGCCGGTTGGACGTGCGACGTCTGTCGGCCATCGAGTCCACGCTGAACCGCCTCAACGATCTGGCCACGCCAGACATTCTCGCGGACATGGACGAGTATCTGGTCAAGGTATTCACGCCGAGGCGGGTGGGGGCGGAGTTGCCGTCGCCAAGCTCGCTGCGTCGCCGTCTGCGCGAGCGGATCCAGCGCATCGATTCCGACCTCGCGCCGAACCAAAAGAAAATCAAGGAGCGGAAGAAAGAGAAGGACCTGCCGTTAGGCACCTGCCGGAGCCTCTTCTACGGCCAGGACGACGGCGATGCCGGGCTGAATGTGGAGGGCGACCCCGTCACGCTCGGCCGAATGGAGCGTTTCACCGAACAGGTGGCGCGCGAGCACAAGCTCTCAAGGGACGACGCGATCAAGGCCATCCTCACCGGCGAGATTCGTGCGACGCCGAAGGTCGTGCTCTACATGTTCACGTCGAAGACACCGGGCAGCTCGTACTACATCCCGAATTTCGGATGGACCGACGCGGACGGTACCGCCGCAGTGGAACAGATGCTGGAGGACAACCCGCCCCACGTCGTGGACCTGGACGAAGCGGAGTGCGCCGAAACTGAGGCGTACGTGCCCACCGCCGCCATCCGTGCGCTGGTGCAGGCCCGCGACGGGGTGTGCCTCTGGCCCGGCTGCAACGTGAAGGCCGAAAACTGCCAGCTGGACCACCGCATCCCATTCAACGAAGGCGGCAAAACCACCGCCTCAAACCTGTTCAGCCTCTGTGCGCACCACCACAACCTAAAGACCGATCGCCGCGTCTACTACGTGCCCGATCCGGTTACCGGCGAAATAGTGTGGCTGCACTCGGACGGCACCTTCCAAGTCTCGGCCCCGGAAGGGTTCATCACCGACTATCTGCAGCCGACGAACCCGAGGTGGCAGACAACGCTGGCGAAACGGCGGCAGAAACGCAAGGACCGTGCCGAGTTTTACAACCGCTGCCACTCTGCGGTAGAGAAGTACGAAAACGACTTCGACTACGACGCATGCATGGCCACGATCCGCGCGATGGAGGACAGGTTCGGCATGACATTCGAGTATCCGCCGGAAAAGAAGCCGGAAGACACCCCGGATATCCTCGCCGCGCTGGAAAAACAATGGAAGGAGATTGAGCTCGAGGAGATGCAGGAGTACTACTCCGACTACGACTTCAGCGACGCTGAAGTAGCGTCGTACTTATGACAAATCTCCGAGTAGGTACGGCGTTCGACGCCCACCAGATCCAACCCGGGAAAGAATGCTGGATCGCCGGCATCCTCCACGAAGACCAGGACGGCTGCGAGGGGCATTCGGACGGCGACGTGGTCAGCCACGTCATCGTCGACGCCGTATTGTCCGCCTCCGGCCTCGGCGACCTCGGCTCCTTCGTCGGCGTCGGCCGCCCGGAATACGACGGGGTACGCGGCGCCCAGCTCTTGCAAGAGCTGAAAGAGCTTCTCGACGCCCACGGTCACACCGTCGTCAACGTCTCCGCCCAACTGATCGGCCAAACCCCGAAGATGTCGCCGGTGCGCGAGGAAGCGGAGCGGGTCCTCTCGGAGGCGCTCGGCGCCCCTGTGTCTGTGTCGGCGACGACCACGGACCACATGGGATTCACCGGAAGTGGCGAGGGCCGCGCGGCCATAGCGACGGCGTTGGTGGAACGAAAGTTCCGTACTCCGTAACTACATAGTGGCCCCGCCGCTACCTGGCGGACGGCACCCTCCAGTTCACCAACCGCACCGTGCCCTACACGGCCACGGTGGAGCAAACCGTAAAGGAAAAGTGGGTCGAGACCCTCGAGGTTTCCGGTGCCTTCACCATGCTCGACGGCGACGCACAGGACGTGAAGTGCAGCGCGGGCCAGGTCGGGGAGCCGATCGACGTGCCGTTCCTGAGGCTCGCTACTCGGAGCTCAAGGTGGACGAGTCGGCGCTGTAGACTGCGGTGTTGTGAAGCAACGCATTTTCGACACCAAAACCCGCACGCTGCGCGACTTCGAGCCGATCCGGCCCGGGCATGTCTCAATTTACCTGTGCGGTGCCACCCCGCAGGCCAAGCCCCACATCGGGCACCTGCGCTCGGGTGTCGCGTTCGACATCGTCCGGCGCTGGTTCCTGGCCAACGACTACGACGTCGCGTTCGCGCGCAACGTCACCGACATCGACGACAAGATCCTGACCAAGGCGCGCGAGCACAATCGCCCCTGGTGGGAGTGGGTCTCTACCTACGAGCGCGAGTTCACCCGCGCGTACGACACCCTCGGCGTGCTGCCGCCTTCCGTGGAGCCGCACGCGACCGGGCATGTGACCCAGATGGTCGACTACATGCAGCGGCTTATCGACGCAGGCTTCGCTTACCCCCGCGACGGCTCCGTCTACTTCGACGTCAACGCCTGGGTTAAGGCCGGCGGGGACTACGGCTCGATCTCCGGCAACAAGCTGGAAGATATGACAGGCGACGACCCGGACTTCGCGCTGTGGAAGGCCGCCAAGCCCGGCGAGCCGAGCTGGCCCACCCCGTGGGGGCCGGGGCGGCCCGGCTGGCACCTCGAGTGCTCGGCAATGTCCACCTGGTACCTCGGCTCCGAATTCGACATCCACGGTGGCGGACTGGACCTGCAGTTCCCGCACCACGAGAACGAACAGGCCCAGTCGCACGCCGCCGGTGATGGGTTTGCCCACTTCTGGATGCACAACCACTGGGTGACCATGGCGGGCGAGAAGATGTCGAAGTCGCTCGGCAACGTGCTGTCCATCGACGCGATGCTCGAGCAGGTTCGCCCCGTGGAGCTGCGCTACTACCTCGGCTCCGCGCACTACCGCAGCGTCCTGGAGTACTCGCCCGAGGCCCTGCAGGAGGCGGCGGCCGGCTACCGGCGCATCGAGGAATTTGTGAAGCGCGCCGGCATGCCCGAGCCCACCACCTGGACCGACGGGTTCGCCGACGCGCTCAACGACGACTTCTCCGTGCCCAAGGCGCTCGCCGAGATCCACAACCTCGTCCGCGAGGGCAACAAGGCGAAGGACCCCGCTCCTATCGCTGCGCAGGTGCGTGCGATGGCGGCGGTGTTGGGTGTGGATCCGGGGGCGTGGCCGTCGTCGACAAGCAATAGCAACGCGCTGGATGTGCTGGTGCGCGCGGAGCTGGAGCGCAGGGCGACCGCCCGCGCGGAGAAGGATTGGGCGACCGCCGACGAGGTGCGCGACAGGCTGGCCGCGGCCGGCATCGAGGTGACCGACACGGCCGATGGGCCGCAGTGGCAGGTGAAGGAGTAGATCATGGCGAAACCGTACGAGCGGCCTGACAAGCAAAAGAAGAACAAGAAGGGCCCCACGAAGGGCTCCGGCGGGCAGCGTCGCCGCGGCCTGCGCGGCAAGGGCGCGACCCCGAAGGCGGAGGACCGTGTCTACCACGCCGCCCACAAGCGCAAGCTGGATCGGCAGCGCCGCGCACAGGGGCGCCACGACCGAGAGGTCGCCGACATGGTGGTCGGCCGCAACCCGGTAGTGGAATGCCTCAAGGCGAAGGTGCCGGCGGAAGCGCTGTACGTGGTCGCTGGTACCGGCCACGACCAACGGCTGAGCGAGGCGGTCGGCATGGCCAACTCCAAGGGCATCCCGGTGCACGAGGTGCCCCGCCAGCAGCTCGACGCGATGACCGGCAACGGCATGCACCAAGGCCTCGGGCTGAAAATCCAGCCGTACAAGTACGCCGACTTTGGCGATTTGCTCGAGTCCGTGGACGGGCCCGGCATGTTCGTGGTGCTGGACAACATCACCGACCCGCGAAATTTGGGTGCGGTGATCCGCTCGACCGCGGCGTTCGGCGGCAACGGCGTGATCATCCCGGAGCGCCGCTCGGCGCAGGTCACCGGCGTGGCCTGGAGGACATCGGCCGGCACCGCGGCGCGGCTGCCTGTGGCGCGCGTGACCAACGTGACCCGTACCGTCAAGCAGTTCAAGGACAACGGCTACACCGTGGTCGGCCTCGATGCGGGCGGCGAGCACACTCTGGACACCTTCGACCAGGCCACCGACAACGTGGTCATCGTCGTCGGCTCCGAGGGCAAGGGCATCTCGCGCCTGGTGCGCGAAAACTGCGACGTGATCATGTCCGTGCCCATGGAGGACTGGGTGGAATCCCTCAACGCCTCCGTCGCGGCAGGCGTGGTGCTAAGCGAGTTTGCTAGGCAAAGAAGAACTGCCGGATAAGCTCCCCGCCGGTAGGGGACTTCGGGTTGTGGCCCAGCCGCGGGTCGAGGTCCTTGTCCACCGGCACCATGTGCCCGGCGCCCTCGAGGGAGACGAGGCGGACTGGGTGCTCGCCGGTCCAATCGTCGACGCGGAGCTTTTCGCTTGTCGACGTTACGTGGTCGGTGCAGCCGTTTAAGTTCGCAAAGAACTCGGCGGAGTTGAGGGCGGACCGGGTTTCTCCCCGGTTGTTGCCGCCGATGCCGGCCACGCCGCCTTTGTAAGGCACCAGCTTGTCTTTTGTGCCCTGGACGGCCAGAAGCTTCGTCGGTTGGTAGTTGTCGGTGGTGGTCAGCGTGTTGTCCGCGGTTGGCATCGACGCGCCGAAGGTGGCGGCGCCGGTGAGCAGCCCTGGGGCGTCGAAAAGCAAGCGCATGACCATCTGCCCGCCGTTGGAGAAACCGCAGCCGATCACCGTGTCGGCGCTGTAGTGTTCGACGAGTTTCGTGAGGAAGCCGACGTCATCGATGCGCATGCGGCGCGCATCCTCGTTGAAGCCCGCGCGCAGGTCGTTGAAGTGGTGCTTGATGCCGTCCGGGTAGACCACGGTGGGACCGAGGCCCTCGAAGGTGCGGTCGGTGAAGTTGCGCAGCACGTTGCCGGACTGCAGCGAGCCGTGCAGGACCAGAAGGAGGGCGTTGGTCGTGCCTTCGATCTCGATCCAGCGACGCTCGTGGCCCTGGTGGACTAGCGCGTGGCGCTCCATGCTTCCCTTTCGTCGGCGAGTTGGGTGAGCAATTGTGCCATGGCGTCGACGTCGGGTACCCGGCGGGTGGCCCGCGACGGTTTTGTGCCGACTTTGATGCCGAGGTCGGTGTCATCGAGCACCGCCATGGCGTGCTCGTCGGTGTCGTCGTCGCCGGCGAAAATCGTCCTGTCGAAGTCCTGCTTGTAATCGTTTAGCCAGGTGCCTTTGGTAATCGACACCGCAGAAAACTCCACCACGTTGTGGCCCTGAGTCTTCGGGCGGCCATGGGTGTCGATGGCGTTCGCGGCGGCGAGGATGGTTGCCGCGACGTCGCGGTCGTGAACTTGTGCCACGTGGAGGACGCGCTGGTACGGCTTGACCTCCACGTAGGCGCCGTCGGTGGCGAGGGTGTCGAGCTGACCCTCGATGCTGTCCAGGTAGGCGCGGTCTTCCCCTGCAAGTTTTGGCCCCGGCTCCGCGCCGTGGGAGCCGATCAGGGTGACGGGTAGGTTTTGCGGGAGGACCTTCTTGATGCCCTCGACGTGGCGGCCGGTGAGGATGGCCACCTCGGTGTCGGGCAGCGCAGCCAATCGACGGATGGCTGCCTCCGCGGCCGGGTGAATGCGGACCGCGTACGGGTCCGGGTTGAGTTCTGCGAGCGTGCCGTCGAAATCCAGGCAAACGAGGAGCCTCATCGCATCAGCCTCAGGGTTTCGCCACTGTCGGCCACGAGGATCATCTCAAAATCGGCGGGGTGGGACACCTGGAAGGTGCGGTTATCGGTGAGGAAATGTTCCAGTTGATCGTGGGTGTGGCGGGCCCAGCCGGAGCAATCGCCCGGGTCGCCGAGTGCGATGTTTTCCAGCGTGATGGTGTCTTCGCCCTCGAACGAGCCGGACACGTCGGCGCAGCCGGTGGTGCCGGAGAACCTTTGGTCGTCGATACGCACGCGCGCGATCGACGCCTCAGTGGCGGGCTGGTCCTCGCTGGTGCGCAGCGAGACAACCTGCCACGTGGGAGCGGGCGCGCAGGCGGCCAAGGCGAGCAACGGCGCGATAGCTACGGCGCGCTTCACAGCTCCTCCAAGAAAGATTTCGCCCACGCGGCCACATCGTGCTCCATCACCCAATCATGCATGTGGCGCATGCGCGCAGGGTCCGGGTCGGTCGCCTCGAGGATCGCCTCCTTGACGGACTCCAGGTCAAACGGGTTGCACAGGTACGCCTGGTCGAGCTCCACGGCGGCACCCGCGAACTCGGAGAGCACCAGCGCGCCGTCCGCGTCCGGGTGGGCCGCCACATACTCCTTGGCCACCAGATTCATACCGTCCTTGAACGGGGTGACCAGCATGATGTCCGCGGCGGCATAAAAGGTGCCCAGGTGCTCCTTCGGCACGCTGCGGTGAACGTAGTGGACGATAGGCCGGCCCACCTCGCCGAAGCGGCCGTTGATGCGGCCGATGGCCTCTTCGACCTGCTTGCGGGTGGTGCGGTAATGCTCGATGCGCTCACGCGACGGGGTGGCGATCTGGACAAAGGCGATGTCGGAGAGCTTGCCCTCCTCCAGCAGCGACTCGATGGCCAGCAGGCGCTGCAGGATGCCCTTCGTGTAATCCAGGCGGTCCACGCCAAGAAGGAGGTGCTTCGGGCTGCCGACGGCGCTTCGCAGCGCCTCGACCTGCTCGTTTGTGGCGGCAGCGATCTCCCCCGAATCGATGGAAATGGGGAAAGTGCCGGAGCGGATCTCCTCCGTGAGCAGGCGGAAGTTGTCCTCGTCCGTGTGGCGCTGAAAGCCGATCAGATCGCAGCCTTTCAGCCCCTCGAGAATCTCGTCGCGCCACGGCAACTGCTGGAACAACGCCGGGGCGGGGAAGGGGATGTGCAGGAAAAAGCCGATGGTCACGTCGGGACGGAGTGCTTTGAGCATCCCCGGGACGAGCTGCAGTTGGTAGTCCTGCACCCACACGGTGGCGTCTTTCGCCGCAGCTTTCGCGGTCGCCTCCGCGAACTTGCGGTTGACTGCGACGTAGCGGTCCCACCAAGCTTGGTTGTACTCCGGCTGGACAATCAGATCGTGGTAAAGCGGCCACAGCGCGGAGTTGGAAAAGCCCTCGTAGAAGCCTTCAAAATCATCCTTGTCGAGCCCGACTGGCAACAGCGAAATGCCACCGAACTCGAACGGCTCAAGCGTTTCCCCGATGGTGCCGGGCCAACCCACCCAGCAGCCCTCCCGGGCGCGCAAAACCGGGGCAAGGGCGGCGACGAGGCCGCCCGGGGAGACCTCGTAGTGGTCTCCCACCTTGTCCACCGGCAGGCGGTTCGCCACAACGACGAACTCGTTGTCCCCCATTTATGCCTTCTTGGCAGTCTTCTTCGTCGACTTTTTGGTGGCCTTCTTGCTTGCCTTCTTCGTGGTCTTTTTCTTGGTGGCCTTCTTGCTTGCCTTCTTCTTCGTGGCCTTCTTCTTCGTGGCCTTCTTTTTGGTGGCCTTCTTCGGAGCTTCCTCCTCGGCCTCCTGCTCCAGGTCCTCCACGTAGCGCTTGTACACGAAGCCCTTCGGGGCAACCCCCAACATGGACATCAGGGTTACGCCGTCCAGGAAATCCTCGGCGTACGTTGCCACGATCCGACGGGCACCCGAAGCCGTCTGCTCCTCAACAGCGTGCATCGCCTCGGCGGTAGGGCGCGAATCGGTGATCTTAGGTGGCACTACGTTCTCCTTCTTCCATCAGGCGTCAAGGGCTTTCATCCTACGCGATGAACTTATCTGCGTCGCCGCACCCTGAGCAGCTGCTCGAACGTGAAGCGGCCGGCGCGCTTGAACGCTTGGTACGGCACATACAGTTGCGGCCGGCGGATGCGGCGCGCAACCCACTCGCCGAAAACCACACCGGCGGCCAGGGCCATACAGGTGCCAATGGCGTTGAACAAATTCATCATGCCCAGCAGCATCTGCTCGTTCATCAACGCGTACATGCCGCGGTAAATCCACGAGCCGGGCAAAAACGGGGTCACGCCCGCCACGGCCGTGATCACCGGGTTGATCAAAAACCGGCGGGAAACCAGGCCGCCGACAAGTCCCACCACAATGGCGCAGGCTGCGGTCGCCGACAGCCTGCCCAGGCCGAATGGCGCGAGGAGGATGTAGTAGCAGGCGGAGCCGAGCGCGGCGGTGACAATGGAAAGCATGATCGCGGCGCGCTCCGCGAAACAGCACACGGCAAAAGCGGCTGCAGCCATGCCGCCGCCGACCACGGTGAGCAGCGCATTCGAATACGCGGCGCTGCCGGGGAGAAGCTCAATCGGCGGCAGGGGCATTCCCACCATCTCTGAAACCGCCACGCCGCCGGCCACGCCGGCCACGATGCCGCCGGTGTTCAGCATGGCGGAGAAGAAGCGTGCGGAAGCGTTGAGGGGGGAGCCGGTCACGCCGTCGAGAAGCGATTGCACAAGCGTCAGACCCGCGAGAAGGACGATGATGCCCGTCGCAATCAGCTGGCTGGGCACAATTGTGCGGCCGATCGACGCGGAGAAGTCGTACGTGATTGCCGCTGGCACCGTGGCGAGGAAGCCGCCGATGACGTTGTGGAAAAACGCAGGCAGGCCGCCGCGGGAAAGCAGCTTGTTGAAGCCCATGATGAGAAACGCGGTCAGGCCGCCGACGGTCATCATCAGTAGGTCGCCGCCGAGCAGCATCGCCACGAAGAAACCCATCACCGTCCAGCCGGCGAGGTTGCGGGTGTTGCGGTGGGGGATCGGCGAGGTGTCGATGTCATTGAGGATCCGCTCCGCCATTTCCGGCGGGGTCGCGCCGGAACGGATCGAGCGGATCAGGCGGTCCACTTCCTGCAGTTTGTGGTAGTTCTCGCTGATCATCGTGACCACGCGGAAGACGTTCACCGGGGTGCGCTGATTCACGCCGATGATCGTGTTGAGCGTGATCGTGTTCACGGTGATCGACACGTGCACGTAGTGCAGGCCATAGGAGGAACACACCGTGTGGATCTGCTTCGCCGCATCCGCAGACGTCGTCGCGTTCGCAATGAGGATCTCCCCGATGCGCGCGGCGATGTTCATCACCGCCGCGACCTCGGCGGGATCCGCCAGGTTAATGGGCGCGAGGACGGACGGCGGCGGGGACGTGCGGGCCTCGTCAATCGTTGCCACACGCTGCCGCGAGCCGGAGATCCTCTCCCACAATGAGCTACCTTCTGCCACACGTTCACACTATCCGTTGGCCAGTTATGTCGCAGGTGCGGGGCGTGTGTAAGATCTTGCTGCACTGCTGGAGTGGCGCAATTGGTAGCGCAACGGTCTTGTAAACCGTAGGTTGCGGGTTCAAGTCCCGTCTCCAGCTCCAATGTCATGAGTCGCGTCATGCTTGACGCATGAGTCGCGACATGCTGGACGGACCGGCATCCCAGTTGTTTTTGTTCTGGGGTGCCGGTTTTGTTCATTCGGGGGGGGGGCAGTGGTGGGTCGCCGTGTTTCCAGTAGGCCTTTTGGTAGTCGCGGGCGGTGATGATGTCGTTGCGTAGTGCTTCCGGCACGGCGTGCGGGTGGGTGTGAGGGGCGCGTGATTTCGGTGCGATTGCTTCGGCGCCGCCTGCGTCGTAGGCGTTGAGGATCTGGTGGACGCGTTGCCGTGAGATGCCGAAGCGTTTGGCGACGCTGGTGGGTGTGCCGCCTTGATCTCTGACGGCTCTGACGATGGCGATGTTGCGGTTAGGACTGTTCATAGTGTCAAACATGTCCCGACTCACCAGTCAAACATCACCGACACGACTGAAGTAACCCTAAGTGTCAACAATGACGCGACTGACCTGTCAAGGATCACAACGCCTTCCGCAGGCACACCCCGTCAAATATGTCGTGACTTCAGACACCGTCTCCAGCTCCAATTCTTTTGTGGGGCTTGTCGTGCGGGGAGACATTTCGGGGGAAGTCCGCTAGGGCTATTCAGTGGACGTACAGGAAACGTGCAGACTTGTGCGGTTTAATCGCTCTATCTTGTTAGCAATACGGAATTTGCAACGCAGAATTTTGCAACGAAACGGAAAGTGATTGTCATGGCAGAGAACTCGCAGAACCTGAAGGTGCTCGTCGTCGACGATGAGCCGAACATCGTGGAACTGTTAACTGTTTCCCTGAAGTTCCAAGGGTTCGAGGTGGAGACCGCAAACTCCGGTCCCGCAGCCATCGAGCTCGCCCACTCTTGGAAGCCGGACGCCTACATCCTCGACGTGATGATGCCGGAGATGGACGGCTTCGAGCTGCTAAGCAAGCTGCGTGCCGAAGGCCTGGACGCGCCGGTGCTCTTCCTCACCGCGAAGGACGCAGTGGAAGACCGCATCCACGGCCTCACCATCGGCGCGGACGACTACGTGACCAAGCCGTTTTCTCTTGAAGAGGTGATCACGCGCCTGCGCGTGATCCTGCGCCGCGGCAACGTCAGCGAAGATTCCAACGAAGACAGCACCCTGCGCTACGCGGATCTCACGCTCAACGACGATACCCACGAGGTGACCAAGGCCGGCGAGATCGTGGAACTGTCGCCCACCGAGTTCAACCTGCTGCGCTACCTTATGCTCAACGCCGAGGTGGTGGTGTCCAAGGCGAAGATCCTGGACAACGTGTGGCACTACGACTTCGGCGGCGACGGCAACGTGGTCGAGTCCTACATCTCGTATCTGCGCCGCAAGGTCGACACCGGCGACGTGCAGCTGATCCACACCGTCCGCGGTGTCGGCTACGTGCTGCGCACCCCGCGTCAGTAGTGCAATGTCCTATTCGGTGTTAACGGCGCCGTCGAAAAAGCCGCTCAAGCGGCAGCTTGTCGCGGTGGTGATGGCCGCATCGACGATCGGCATCGCGCTGAGCTCGGTGCTGATCTACTTTGTCATGCGCTACTTTCTGGTCGACCGCGCAGACGACCAACTGCGCGAAGGCATGGCAACGTGGGCGCAGCAAACACCCGCCTGGCAGTTCAACATCCTCAGCCTGCCCAGCGAGTTCAACCAAGCCACCCTGTACCCCGGTCACGACCAGCTGGTGCCGCGCAGGGGATCGGTGAACCCGCCGGACTACTCAAAGGTGGAGCGCCTCGACCACCCCACCACCATTCCCTCCGTCGACGACAAAGTCCAAGGTGTGAAGTGGCGGGCGATGGCGCACCAGCAGTCCGACGGCACTGTGCAGTACGTGGCTAAGTCGCTGGAAACCGAGGCGAAGATGCTTCGCGCGCTCGCCTGGGTGGAAGCCGGGGTCGGTGTGCTGGCGCTGTTCGGCATCGGCGTGGCCGCGAACTACATGGTGGCCCGTGCGCTCGCGCCGCTGAAGATCGTGGAGAACACGGCGTTGGCTATTGCGAACGGCGAGACGGACAGCCGTGTGCCCGCCTGGCCGCGTGAGACTGAAGTGGGCAGTTTGTCCTTCGCCATGAACACCATGGTGTCGAAGTTGCAGGACTCCCTGGATAACGCCCGCACCCAAGAGGAACAGATGCGCCGCTTTGTCGGGGACGCCTCGCACGAGCTGCGCACACCTCTAACCAGCGTGCGAGGGTACACGGAGCTGTACCGGAAGGGGATGGCGAACGACCCGGACATGGTCCTGGGCAAAATCGACGAAGAGTCCGCCCGCATGCAGCTTTTGGTGGAGGACCTGCTGGCGCTCACCCGCGCCGAGGGCGCGCGCCTAGAGAAGAAACCGATGGACGTGCTGGAGTGGGTGCTGTCCGCGAAGAGCACCGTCGATGCCGCTTTCCCGGACCGCACCGTGGAAGTCGTCACGGACACCCCGGATGTCGCCCAGGTCAACGGCGATCCCGACCGCCTGCACCAGGTGCTGGTGAACCTGATCACCAACGCCTACAAGCACGCCGGCCCGGACGCGGAAGTCACCGTGACTATCCGCAAGAACCTCGACCGCGTTGTCATCGACGTCGCCGACAACGGCCGCGGCATGGAGGCCAAGGACGCGGAGCACATCTTCGAGCGCTTCTACCGCGCCGACACCTCCCGCAACCGCGCCACCGGCGGTTCGGGGCTGGGCCTGGCCATCACCAAGTCCCTCATTGAGGCGCACCACGGCACCGTGAAAGTGACCACCGCGCCGGGGGAGGGCTCGACGTTTACTATTTCGCTTCCTGCGCTCTAAGAGCTTCTCTGATGGTGTCCGCGGCGGCGTCCATCTTCTCCGCGTCGGTTTCATCGTGGCGCATCGCGGTAGACAGCGTGTAGCCCGACATGTCGTTGGCGGGGAACACGTGGATGTGGGCGTGCGGCACCTCGAAGCCGGCGATGAGGTAGCCGGCGCGCTCTGCGTTGAACTTCTCCACGATGACCGCGCCAATGTTTTGGGCGACCTCGTTCATGTGCGACCACAGCTCCGCTGGGATGTCGGTCCACTTGTCGATCTCTTCCACCGGCACGACCAGCGTGTGGCCGTAGGCGACGGGTTCGATTGTGAGGAAGGCTGCGACGGTGTCGTCCTGGTACACGATGCGGCCCGGGATCTCGCCGGCGATGATCTTGCTGAATACGGTGCTCATGCTTATCGACGCTACCGGTAAATTGGGGCGCATGCGCATCCTTGTCATCGGTTCGGGCGGCCGCGAACACGCCCTACTCAACGCAATGCACGGCCACGAACTTACCGTCGCACCGGGTAACGCGGGCATGTCCCGCTTAGCGACGGTACGGTCCGTCGACGTCGCCTCCCCGGACGAGATTGTGGCGCTGGCCCGCGACATCGACGCGGAGCTTGTGGTGATCGGCCCGGAGGTGCCCCTGGTTGCGGGCGCGGCCGACGCGCTGATCGAAGCCGGCGTGCCGGTGTTCGGCCCGACGAAGGCCGCGGCGCAGCTCGAGGGGTCCAAGGCCTTTGCCAAGGACGTCATGGCCGCGGCGGGGGTGCTCACCGCGTCGGCGACCCGCGTCGAGACGACGTCGGACGTTGAGGCCGCGCTGGACGAGTACGGCCCGCGCTACGTGGTCAAGGACGACGGCCTGGCAGGCGGCAAAGGCGTGGTGGTCACCGAGGACCGCGCCGAGGCGAAAGCGCACGCGGAAGCGGTGCTGGCGACCGGCAACCCGGTACTGTTCGAATCCTTCCTGGAAGGCCCCGAGGTCTCGCTATTCTGCCTCGTGGACGGCGAGACGGTGGTGCCGTTGCTGCCCGCGCAGGACCACAAGCGCGCCTACGACAACGACGAGGGCCCCAACACCGGTGGCATGGGTGCGTACGCGCCGCTGCCGTGGCTGCCGGAGGATGGCGTGCAGACAATCGTGGACACCATCGCGCGCCCGGTGGCGGAAGAAATGGTGCGCCGCGGGACCCCGTACCAGGGCCTTTTGTACATCGGCGCCGCTTGGGGTCCGCAGGGCCCGGCAGTGGTGGAGTTCAACGCCCGTTTCGGCGACCCGGAGACCCAGGCGGTGCTGTCGCTTTTGCAGACCCCGCTGGCGGACGTGCTCCTCGCAGTGGCCCAGGGGCGCTTGGACGAGGTCGGGGAACTGCAGTGGCGCGACGGGTTCGCCGCAATGGTGGTGCTGGCGGCCGAGGGCTACCCGCAGGCTGCCAAGACCGGTGGTGTTGTGAGCGGCGAAGCGTTGAACGATCCCTCGCGGGTGCTGCACGCCGGCACCAAGGAAGAAAACGGTGAGTACGTCGCGGCAGGCGGCCGCGTGCTTGGCGTGGTGGGCCAAGGCGCGACGCTCGAGGACGCCGTTGCGCAGGCGTACCAGATCATCGAAGGTATCGAACTTCCCGGGGCGTTCTACCGCAAGGACATCGCCCGCCCCGCGATTGAGGGTGCCATCTCCCTATGATGAATGCCGTGAAGCCGAATAACGCGAATGTTCTAAGTAACCGTTACGCCTCCCCGGAGATGGCCACCCTGTGGGCCCCGGAGCACAAGATCATCCTGGAGCGCCAGCTCTGGATCGCGGTGCTAAAAGCGCAGCAAGAGCTCGGTGTTTCCGTCGAACCGGGCGCGATCGAAGACTACGAGAAAGTCATCGACCAGGTGGACCTGGACTCGATCGCAGAGCGCGAGCGGGTCACCCGCCACGACGTGAAGGCGCGCATCGAGGAGTTCAACGCGCTGGCTGGCCACGAAGAAATCCACAAGGGCATGACCTCGCGCGACCTGACCGAAAACGTGGAGCAGCTGCAGGTGCGCCGCGCGCTCGAGCTCACCCGCGACAAGGCGATCGCGCTGCTCAAAGCCGTCGGCAACCGTGCCGGCGAGTACAAGTCCCTGGTCATGGCCGGCCGCTCCCACAATGTGGCGGCGCAGGCGACCACCCTGGGCAAGCGTTTCGCGTCGGCAGCCGATGAAATCCTGGTCGCGGTGGAGCGCGTCGAGGAGCTGTTGTCTCGGTATCCCCTCCGCGGCATCAAGGGGCCGATGGGTACCGCGCAGGACATGCTGGACCTCATGGGGGGCGACGAGGACAAGCTTTCCCGCCTCGAGCAGGGCATCGCAGAAGGTCTCGGCTTTGACCGCGTGTTTGATTCGGTGGGGCAGGTTTACCCGCGCTCCCTCGACTTCGACGTCGTGTCCTCGCTGGTGCAGCTGGGTGCGGGACCGTCCTCGCTGGCCACCACGATCCGCCTCATGGCCGGCAACGAAACCGTCACCGAAGGCTTCAAGGAAGGCCAGGTCGGTTCATCCGCCATGCCGCACAAGATGAACGCGCGTTCCTGCGAGCGCGTCGGCGGCTTCCAGGTCATCCTGCGTGGCTACCTCACCATGGTGGGGGACCTCGCCGGGCAGCAGTGGAACGAAGGCGACGTGTTCTGCTCCGTGGTGCGCCGCGTCGCACTGCCGGACGCGTTCTTTGCCATCGACGGCCAGCTGGAGACCATGCTCACCGTGCTCGACGAGTTCGGGGCGTTCCCGGCCATGATCAACCGTGAGCTGGACCGCTACCTGCCGTTTTTGGCCACCACCCGCATCCTCATGGCAAGCGTTCGCGCAGGCGTCGGGCGCGAGACGGCGCACGAGGTGATCAAGGAAAACGCGGTCGCCATGGCGCTGGACATGCGCGAGCGCGGCGCGGAGCAGAACTTGGTGGAGCGTTTGGCCACCGACGAGCGCCTGCCGTTGGATCAGGCTCAGCTGGACGCGGCGTTGGAGGACAAGCACGCCTTCATCGGCGCGGCCGAGTCCCAGGTTGACCGGGTGCTCGCGAGGGTGCAAAAGCTTGTCGACGCGCATCCGCAGGCCGCCGCCTACACCCCGGGCGACATCCTGTAGCGCTTACTGCCAGGTCAGGGTGGCGTCGCGGGATTTGAGCTCGACGCCCCGGCCGATGATTCCTGGGTCGGCACTGCCCTCCCAGGAGGCCACGAAGCCGGTGTAGGTTTCGTTTGCTTCGAGTTCGCCGGTGTAGCCGGTGATGTCCCAGTCGCCGCAGTAGCTGGGGTCGGCCACGTTGGCGGCGAGGTCGCCGTCGATAGGCAAAAGCTCCGGCAACGCAACCGTGACATCCATGGGAAACTCGCCGATGGCAACCGGCGTGAAGCTGACGGGGAAGCACACGATGGAGCGGGCGTGCTCGGCGCTGCGGGGCGCGCGGGTGGTGGTCGGCTCGTCCACCGTGACCTCCCACTGCACCGGCACGTGGTAACGAACATCCTCGGTGAGGATTTTGCCGGTCTGGCCGAAACGGAATGTGGCGCCATCGCGCGAAGGATAGAAATCCGGCATCTCTCCGCTGAACTCCGAAGGTGCGGTGCACGCTGCGAGGATAAGCGGGAGGAGGACAACGGTAGCGCGGTTTTTCACGGCGCATATACTAGCGCGCATGCGTCCAGAGCTTTCAGATTACTCACACATCTCCGGCGGCAAGGTTCGCGAGATCTACGAGGTGGATGAGCAGACCCTGCTCATGGTCGCGACAGACCGCATCTCCGCCTTCGACTTCTCCCTCGAACCGGCGATCCCGGACAAGGGGCGGATCCTCACCGCTACCTCCATGTTCTTCTTCGACCTGCTTTCCGACGTGCCGAACCACCTGGCCGGCCCGATCGACGACGAACGTATCCCCGAAGACGTCCTCGGCCGCGCCATGGTGGTGAAGAAGCTGGACATGGTGCCGTTCGAATGTGTGGCCCGCGGCTACCTCACCGGCTCCGGCAAGAAGGAATACGACGCCACCGGCCGTGTTTGCGGCGTGAAGCTGCCCGAGGGGCTGACCGAGGCGTCCAAGCTGGACGAGCCGATTTTCACCCCCGCCACCAAGGCTGAGCAGGGCGACCACGACATCAACGTCACCTTCGAGCACATGGCAGGAAAACTCGGCGCGGACCTTGCTACGCGCCTGCGGGATGCCACGCTCGAGGTATACCGCCGTGCCGCCGACTACGCGGAGACCAAGGGCATCATCCTCGCCGACACCAAGCTCGAGTTCGGTCTGGACGAAAACGGCGAGCTCGTGCTCGCCGACGAAGTGCTCACGCCCGATTCTTCCCGCTACTGGCCCGCCGACAACTACGAAGAAGGACGCAGCCAGCCCAGCTTTGACAAGCAATACGTGCGTAACTGGCTCACCGGCCCGAAGTCCGGCTGGGACCAGGAGGAAGGCACCACGCCGCCGGAGCTGCCCGGCTCCGTCGTGGAGGCCACCCGCGACCGCTACATCGAGGCGTACGAGCGCCTTTCTGGCCGCCGCTTCTCCGAATGGCCGGGGGAGCACGCATGATCCCACCCGTAGCTTCGATGCGCCCGATTGTCCGCAAGTTTCACGGCCGCGAGTTCGTGGACAACTACGAGTGGCTGCGCGACAAGGACAACCCCGAGGTCATCGCACACCTCGAGGCCGAAAACGCCTATACGGAGGAGAAAACGTCCGCCTGGTCTGGGCTGGTGGACGACGTCTACGGCGAGATCAAATCCCGCATCAAAGAGACCGATATGTCCGTGCCGCAGCGCCAGGGCGACTGGTGGTACTACGGCCGCACCATCGAGGGCAAGGACTACGGCATCTCGTGCCGCGTCCCGACCGGCGATGACCCGTGGACCCCGCCTGAGGTCACCGAGGACATGCCGGGGGAGCAGGTGCTTCTCGACGTCAACGAGCTCGCCGCCGGGCACGAGTTCTTCGCACTCGGGGCATCGTCCGTGTCCACATCCGGGCGCCTGCTCGCGTACTCCTTCGACACCGAAGGCGACGAGCGCTTCACCATGCGGTTCAAAAACCTGGACACCGGCGAACTGCTCGACGACGAACTTCAGGGTCTCTTCTACGGCGCGACCTGGGCGGGCGAAGACTATCTGTTCTACGTCCGCTGCGACGACGCCTGGCGCCCCCACCAGATCTGGCGCCACAAGCTGGGCACACCCGCTGCCGAAGACATGCTGGTGTACGAGGAAACCGACGAGAAGTTCGGCGTCGGCGTGGGCGCGGACCGCGCGGAACGCTTCCTCATGATCATCGCGTCATCGTCGTTGACCTCCGAGTACCGCGTGCTCGACCTGACTGACCCTACCGGCGAGTTTGAGGTGCTGTGGGAGCGCGAAGCGGGCATCGAGTACCACCCGGACTTCTGCGTCGTCGACGGTAAAGAGCAGTGGGTGGTCACGCACAACGCTCACGGGGCGAACTTCTGCGTCGCGACGACACCTGTCGGCGCCGTGGCGCCCCTGCGGGAGCTGCCCGTGCTGGTGGAGCACTCCGAGACCGTGCGCATCGAAGCGATCGACACTTACCGCGACTTTTTGTTCATGGCCTACAGGCGCGGCGGGATCCCGCGGCTGGCCGTGGCAACGCTCGACGGCGGCTTCGGCGAGTTCAAGGAGTTGGAGTTCTCCGAAGAGCTCTACACCGTGGGCCTCGGCGGCAACCCGGAGTGGGACGCCCCGGTGGTGCGCATTGGCTACTCCTCGTACACCCAGCCCTCGCAGGTGTTGGATTACACGGTCGCGACCGGAGAGCTGACCCTGCTGAAGGAAAAAGAGATCGAGGGCGGTTACAACCCGGACGAGTACGAGGCTTACCGCGAGTGGGCAACCGCCGCGGACGGGGAGCAGGTGCCGATTTCGGTGGTGCGCCGCAAGGGCGTCGAAGGCCCCGCGCCTACGCTGCTGTACGGCTACGGCTCGTATGAGGCATCCACGGACCCCGGGTTTTCGGTGGCGCGGCTGAGTCTGCTCGACCGCGGCATGGTGTGGGTGTGCGCCCACGTGCGCGGCGGCGGCGAGATGGGCCGCGCGTGGTACGACAACGGCAAGATGCTGCACAAGGCAAACACGTTCACGGACTTCATCGCGTGTGCGGACCGCGTCGTGGAGCTGGGCCTGACCACCCACGAGCAGCTGGTAGCCGAGGGTGGCTCCGCAGGCGGCCTACTCATGGGCGCGGTGGCGAACATGGCGCCAGAGAAGTTCGCCGGCATTCTCGCGATCGTGCCGTTCGTGGACCCGCTGACCTCCATTCTGAAGCCGGAGCTGCCGCTGACGGTGGGCGAGTGGGAGGAGTGGGGCGACCCGTTCCACGATCCCGAGGTGTACGACTACATGGCGAGGTACGCCCCGTACGAGAACATCGTCGCGCAGGACTACCCGGACATTCTTGCGGTGACAAGCTTGAACGACACCCGCGTGCTCTACGTCGAGCCCGCGAAGTGGGTGGCCAAGCTGCGTGAGGTGGGCACCGCAGGCGAGATCCTGCTGAAGACGGAGATGTCCGCAGGCCACGGTGGTGTGTCCGGCCGTTACGCAAAGTGGAAGCAGACCGCGTTCGAGTACGCGTGGACGCTGGTGAAAGCCGGGGCGGTTTAACCGTCCGGTTCGAATAAGGCAGGGTCCGGCGGGCGTTTTGGGTTGCCGCCGTGCCGCGCCCTCACTTTCTTCGTGAGTCTCTGACCAGGTGAATTGCGGTACTGGTAGGTGCTGGTGTGCCTGGGTGGGTCGCCGTTGGCGGGGTGGTAGTGCACGTCGCCGGTGTCGGGGTCGCGGCCGAAGTGGCCCTTGTTGCCGGCGCCGTCTTTGTTGTCGTTGTTGCACATGTGGTGCTCGCGGCACAGTAGGACCAGGTTGTCGATGCTGGTCAGCCCGCCGCTGAGGTAGGAGTCCAGGTGGTGGGCCTCGAGTTCGACGCCCGGCTTGGTGCAGCCGTTCCATGCGCACACGCTCTGCATCGCCAGCAGCACGAGTTTTTGCTCCACGGAGGCCAGTCGGGTGCGTCCGAGAGAGAGCGGGACACCGGTGGCGGAGTCGAGTTGGAGGATGAAGCTATCTCCTGCAAGGCCCAGGCGGACAATATCGAGCGGAGTGACTGACACCGAAGTGTTGGTCGTGAACTCGGTGAAGGCATCCGCACCCATGAGGTCCTCAAGGGTGAGCGTGACTACCACGGTGCCCACCCCTCCGCGGGATTTTGCGGCGGCGTCGCAGTAACGATCGAGCACGCTCATAAGTTGGTCCAAGCGGCGCTGGTGCTTGCGGCGGCTGTCCCGCTTCGCGGCGTCCTCGCCTTCCATGTTGGATCCCATGTGGTCGCCGGCGGCGAGGCATGCCTCCAGCTTCGCCCGTGATGCTGCGTCGAGGTAGCCGTTGAAATACGAGCCACCGTCTGCGTCCGGTTCCCCGAGCCAGATGCCGCGCTTCTTCCACGCGGCGAGGGGGTCCTTCTTTCCGTCGTAGTCGCGCCCGCGCTTGTTGGCGCGCTTGACCAGGTCGCGGACGAACTTCCGCAGCTCTTCGGCGGTGTGGGATTCGGCCGCCTCCATCGCTTCGGCGAGGATTTCTTCGTAGCCGGGGTCTGCGTGCGCGTTGAGGTCTTTGAGCGCGTCAGTGATAATGCGCTTCTTCTCTGCGTTGGCTTTTTCGGCTGCACGGCGCGCTCGCTCCTGTGCCTCGCGCGCCTTCTTGCGTCGCGCTTGTGCCTCCTGCTCTTTGCGCTCGCGGTCTTCTTCGTCGTCGCTCACTTCCGGCTCAGGCACCTCGGGTTCGCCGTAGAGCTTCCTGCCCTGCTCCAGGAGCGCAAACGCTTCTCGACGAGACAAGCCCAAGCTCCGGGTCAGATACTCCACCGCGTGGTTCGCGCCGACAAGGGCGCCCGCGCCGTCCCGGTCGCAGAGGAACGCGAACGCCGCGTCCGCGTTGGACAACAGCGGCAGGCAGGCGTGGAGGCGCTCCATGGCCACGTGGGTGGAGACGAGGTGGAGAGTGTCGGGGTCGCGCATTACGTTGGCAAGCGACCGCAGCCCGGCGACGATTTGGTTGACTGCTTGGTCGAGCACTGCGCTCATCTGGAGCACCTCCTTTCATTCCACTTGACTACGCATAGTAGGACCCCCTACGACACGACCCTGCCGATATAGAACACCCGTTCGAATGGTGTCGAAAAACTTCACCCGGCGCAGAGTGTTTTGATGTGCGATAATCTCCCCTATGCCTGGGCGCGTGCTTGTCTCCATTTCTTCCATCTTCGACACGACGTTGGAGGATGTCACCAGCATGGTGCGCGACCTGGACCGCGAGGGGATGCCCGTTTCACTGCTGGTTGCGCCCCACATTGACAAAAAGTGGCACCTTGCCAAGGACGACGGCACCCGCGCCTGGCTCGCCGAGCAGCTCGGCACCCGCGCGCTCATGCTCAACGGCTTCGACCAGCCGGTGCAGGGAAGGCGCAGCGAGTTTGCCAGTTTGGGCGAGCACGAGGCGAGGCTTCGTCTCAAAGGCGCCACGCGTCAGATGTCGGCGCTCGGTTTCGACTTGGATATGTTCGCGCCGCCGCGCTGGCGCATGTCAGACGGCACGTTGAAGGTGCTCGACGAGTTCGGCTTTACCGTCGCTGCCTCCACCAAGGGCATCTACCGCATCAAGCGGGGGGAGTTTTCCCAGGCCCGCAACCTGTCGGTGGGTGAGGGCTATGGTGCGGCGAAGTGGTGGCGCCGCAACGTGATCAAGGCCGCCGAGCGCGGCGCGGAGAAGGGCAACACGATCCGTTTGTCGGTCTCCGGGCGCGAGCTGGGGCAGAAGAAGGTGCGCCGCGACTTCCTCGCAGCCGCCGCGGCAGCGGTAGACAAGGGCGCGACACCGGCGGACTACCGGGAGTACCGCTAGCCGCGTACCCGGCCGATCACTCGGCACACCAGGTAGATCCCGAACGAGATAAAGGCCACAAACACGCTCACCGGCATACCTGGGGCGAGCGAAAGCACCATCCCGCCTACGGCCGCGACTTCCGCGAACACGATGGACAGCACCACCGCAAGCTTCGGGTTCGCCGTCACCTGAGCGGCTGACGCCCCCGGGGTGATCAGCAGCGACATCACTAGCAACGCGCCGACGATCTGCACGGACTGGGCCGACGCGATGCCCACGAGTACCGCGAACACCAGTGCCATCGTGCGCACGGGAACGCCGCACGCGGCGGCCATCACGGGGTCCGCGGAGGAGAACAGCAGCGGCCGCCACAGGACCAGCAAGGCGACGGCAACCAGCACCGTTGTGCCTGCCAGCAGCATCACGTTTTGCGCCGACACGCCAACAATCTGGCCAGTCAGCAGCGCTAGCGCCCGGTTCGAGTTTCCTGGATACAGGTGGATGAACAGCACGGACAAGGCCATGCCGAAGCTCATGGCTACACCTACCGCGGAATCCTGCTGGCCCTTCAGCCCCAGCGCCGCCAGCACCAGGGCAGCGACCACCGCACCCGCCACGGCGCCGAAACCGACGTTGAGCCCGAACAGCAGCGCCGCGGAGGCACCCATGAGCGCGAGCTCCGAGGTCGCGTGCACCGAAAACGACATCTGGCGCAGCACGATCAGCGGTGCCATCACCCCGGACAACACTCCCAGAAGCGCGCACGCCACAAGCGTCGTCTGCACGAAGTCCTGGCTGAGTAGATACGAAGTGTCTGCTAAAAACGCACTCACAGGACCACCATCCGTCCGTCAACCTCCACGACGCCCACGCGGGTGCCGTAGAGCTCGCTGAGCACCTCGGAGCGCATAACTTCGGCAACGCTGCCCACCACGTGGCCTTCCGGGCCGAGGTAGAGTACTCGGTCCACAACGCCCATCACCGGGTTGATCGAGTGCGTCACGCACACCACGGCCGCGGGGTGCTCGGCGAGGCGTTGCACGGTGTCGCGTGCGCGGGCGGGGTCGAGGGAGAGCAGGGGCTCGTCGCAAAGCAAAAGCTCTGGGTTCTGCGAGAATGCCTGCGCCTGGCGGATCAGCTGTTGCTGGCCGCCGGAGAGTACCCCCACGCGCCGCTCGGAAAAGGATTGCGCCCCCACAGAAGCCAATTGCCTATCGACGTCCTCCGGTCTCGCCCGCTTTCCCATCGCCAACGCAACAAGGTCGCGCCCGCGCACCGGCAAGTCCTTCGGGAACATGTGCTGCTGCGGGATAAAACCGACCTGCCCGTGGACCGCGGCCGTGCCGGTAGTGAGCTTGCGCGTGCCCATCAGCGTGCCCAGCAGGGTGGATTTGCCCACGCCGTTTGGGCCGAGCACCGCGATGAATTCGCCGGGCTCGACGGTGAGGGTGAGGTCGCGCCAGAGTGGTTCGACGGCGGCGCTGCGAAGCTCAGCGATCAAATTGGCAATTCCTAGTGGTGGTGGTCGGTCGGCTCGGCGTGGGCTGCGATGTCGGTGATCTGCCCCACGATCTCCTCGAAGTAGTCCAGGAAGTTCTGGCCGGCCGGGGGCGTCTCCCGAATTTCAACAACGGGAACATTATGCGCCTTCGCCGCATCCGCCAACCGCTGGGTGGCGCTGTTGGTGCTCTGCGGGTTGGCAAACAGCATGTCCAGCTCGCCGCGCTCGATCTGCTCCAGGAACGCCGCCACTGCAGATGCGGACGGCTCCTGGTGGTTCAGGCTGGCCTTGACGTATTCCTCGGGCGTGATGTCGTGCAGCTCCGTGCCCCACACCAAGCCGGCCGCGATCGTCTCAGTCATGCCGATGTGCACGTGCGGCACCGCGTTGAGCTTGGATTGGATTTCGCCGATGCGCTGCTTGACGTCTGACGCGTCCCCGCCGGTGCATTCCGCGACATCCTCCGCGACCTGCAGCACCTTCGCGGGCGCGAACCAGGCGTGCTCGATGTCGTCGAGGGAGCCGATGTCATGGTGGTGATGGTCGTGGTCCCCGTGCTCGTGATCATCGTGGGAATGGTCGTGGTCGTGGGCCTCTTCAGCGTCGAGAAGCGGGATGGCGTAGACGATGCGGTCCTGCTCGGCGGCGGTGTAGAGCGCCGCGTCGTACGCGCCCCCGTTGGCCACGACGGTGTTTGCGCCCTTGATACGCGCGAGGTCCTTCGCCGACGGCTCGAAGTGGTGGGGGTCCACCGCGTCACCGGTGATGATCGCGTCCACGTCGTTGCCCGTGACCGCCGAGGCCACGTCCGCCCACACACCGGTGGTGGCGACAATCTCCGCATTATCCGCGGTCTCAGTGGAGCAACTGCTTATCGACGCCCCTACGGCCACCACCGCAGCCACCACACCAACACTGTATTGAAAATGATTACGCATAAGGGAGATTAAACCACTACTGGAAATCGTTTTCAAAACAGGAAGCCCCGGCCCGGATCGACCGGGACGGGGCTAGCTGCGCGAGCCTACGCGCTTACTTGGAGGAGCCACCCTCGGTGGAGCACAGCGTGGCCAGCGTGGCGATCGCCGCGACGGCCAGCGCCACACCCGCAGCCGTGCCAGCAGCCTGCTGCATCTCCGGGGAGATCGGCAGCTGGTTCTGCACCGATGCGCCAACCGCATCGACCTGCTCCTTCACCGGAGCCAGCGCCGGGACGTCCATGGTTGCAGCCAGGCCGAGCGGGATCAGCGCCAACAGCGGCAGCGCCATGATGCCCGCGGACGGCAGGCAGCGGTCGCTCACGCTGGAGCCCTCGCCGGCCGGAGCGTTGGCACCGTCCTTGCCATCGCGGCCATCGGCACCGTCTGCACCCTTCTCGCCGTCCTTGCCCGGCTTGCCGTCTTGGCCGTCCTTGCCGTCAGCGCCTTTCTCGCCGTCAGCGCCGTCAGCACCCACAACGCGGCCCAGATTCTGGGTCTCACCGTCGGTGTAGGTGAGGACGAGCTCGCCGTCTTCGTTAACGACAGCCTCTGCGATGCCACGACCATTGGTGCCCGGAGCGCCGTCCTTGCCGTCGGGTGCGTCAGCGGTGACCTTGCCCAGGTCCACAGTCTCGCCGTCGGAGTAGGTGACCATCAGGTGGCCTTCGTCGTTGACCTCGAAGGACTTCACGCCACGGCCGTCCTTGCCATCCTGGCCATCGACGCCGTTCTTGCCTGCGGCGCCGGTGTCGCCCTTGTCGCCCTTCGGGCCCTGCTCGCCGTCCTTGCCGTCAGCGCCGTCCTTGCCGTCCTTGCCGTCAGTGCCGTTCTTGCCTGCGGCGCCGGTGTCGCCCTTGTCGCCCTTCGGGCCCTGCTCGCCGTCCTTGCCGTCAGCGCCGTCCTTGCCGTCCTTACCGTTGACGCCGTCGGTTCCGTCCTGACCGTCAGCGCCTGCGACGCGGCCGAGGTTCTGGGTCTCGCCGTCGGTGTAGGTGACCATCAGCTCGCCGTCCTCGTTGACCTCCAGGTTCGCGATGCCGCGGCCGTTCTCGCCGTCCTTGCCGTCAGCGCCGTCTTTACCGTCGACGCCGTCGGTTCCGTCCTGACCGTCAGCGCCTGCGACGCGGCCGAGGTTCTGGGTCTCGCCGTCGGTGTAGGTGGCGATTAGCTCGCCGTCCTCGTTGACCTCCAGGTTCGCGATGCCGCGGCCGTTCTCACCGTCCTTGCCGTCAGCGCCGTCCTTGCCGTCCTTACCGTCGACGCCGTCAGCGCCGTCCTTGCCGTCAGCGCCTGCGACGCGGCCGAGGTTCTGGGTCTCGCCGTCGGAGTAGGTGACCGTCAGCTCGCCGTCCTCGTTGACCTCCAGGTTCGCGATGCCGCGGCCGTTCTCGCCGTCCTTGCCGTCAGCGCCGTCTTTACCGTCGACGCCGTCGGTTCCGTCCTGGCCGTCAGCGCCTGCGACGCGGCCGAGGTTCTGGGTCTCGCCGTCGGTGTAGGTGACCATCAGCTCGCCGTCCTCGTTGACCTCCAGGTTCGCGATGCCGCGGCCGTTCTCGCCGTCCTTGCCGTCCTTGCCGTCCTTACCGTCGACGCCGTCAGCGCCGTCCTTGCCTGCGTCGCCGGTGTCGCCCTTGTCGCCCTTCGGGCCCTGATCGCCGTCCTTGCCATCGGCACCCTCGACCTTGCCGAGGTTCTCAGTGTCACCGTTGTCGTAGGTGACGACGAGTTCACCGGCGTCGTTGATTTCGGCCTTGACGATGTAGCGCGGCTTCTCCTCTTCAGCCTTCGGCTTCACGTTCACAGCGACTTTCACATGATCCACGGACTCGTCCGGGTAGGTGACGGTGATCTCACCGTCCTGGTCGTCGCCGACAGTGTCGGTGTTCGCAGGCTTGGTCCACTCGAACTTCGTGCCTTCCGGCAGCTGATCAGCGTCCTTCACCGTGGTCTTTGCATCTGGTAGAGCATCGCCCTGGGTGACAGTGACGGCCTCGCTTGCCTCCGGAGCAAACTTGTCCGCATCCTTCTCAGCGAGCTTGGTGCCGAAACCAACCTTGACCGGATCGTGGTCGGAGGAGCGGAACGGGTTACCGTAGCCGTAGAGCGGGTCGTCGCCGTCGCCGAAGAAGTCCTGGACGTTGTAGTTGCGACGGGAGTACTCGAACGCGACAGACTCGTCGCCGTTGATGTTCCAGACAGCCGAATCTTGCACGAGAGCCATCGCAGCTTCGTTGGCGAAGACGTGGTCCAGGGAGCCGAGCTGGCCGTCGAACTGGTAGGACTCCTGCGGGAAGTCCTTCTCGTGGTGGACCAGCGAGTAGCCGCCACCGCGCAGCGTGTTCAGCGCGTTTTCCATGGTGTAGGCGTTGAAGTCACCAACGAGGAAAGTCGGCAGCTCCTGCCAGTCGTCCTGCTTGTCCATGTGGTCGAGCAGTGCCTGCGCCTGCGCAACGCGAACATTGGCGTTGTTGCCCTGGCCGTCGCCGGTGGCTTCGTCGCCATTGGCTACGGATCCCTTGGACTTGAAGTGGTTGACCACGGCGACGAAGTTTTCGTCGTCGTCACGGTTGATGGTGTTGAATTCCTGCGCGAGCGGCTGGCGTGCCATGCGGGTGAACGCCTCGTCGTCGAAGATGCGGGACTCGCCGACCGGCTCGACCTGTGCGGGCTGGTAGATGAAGCCGACGCGGATGAAGTCTTCGGCGGTGCCGAGTTCGCTCGGGGACTTCACGTAGTCCCACTTGTTCTCGCCGGCGGCTTCGTTGAGCTCGCTGACCAGGTTGGACAATGCGTTGTCGCGCTGCGCAACATCGCCGGTGACGCGGGCACCGTTTTCAATCTCGGACAGGCCGAGCACGTCCGCGTCGAGCTTGTTGATTGCGGTAACAATCTTCGCCTGCTGATCCCGGAACGCATCCTGGGAGTACGCGCCGCGGACGTCGCAGTAGTTGGTGCCAACCGGGGTGCCGTTCATATCGGTGTACGACTTGCAGCCCGACTCGTCCTTGCCCAAGGAGGTGAAGTAGTTCAGCACGTTGAAAAAGCCGATGGTGTTGTCACCTTCGACGGTGTCCGGCACGTTGTACGACGTTGCGCGGGAATCTTCCCAGGTGATCGGCAGTTCCTCGGCTGCATTCTTGCCGGTGATCGGCTGCAGCGGCTGGAAGCGCCACTGGTCGAAGGAGTAGTCGACCACGACATCGGTCTGGAAGGTCACCTGGTCGCCGGTGCGGATCGACTTCACGCCGTTGTCGGAAGTGACCAGGTACGGAAGCGGAGTTTCTTTGTCGGTGCGGAAGTAGTTGCGGGTGCGACCGTCGTCGAGATACACAACCTCGGATGCCTGCTGCGCGTTGATCTCGGCAACCTTGGCCTTGTCGGGAACGATCACGTCGGTCGGATTGCGGAACGCCTTATCGCCCGGCGCCAAGCCGAGATCGCCGGTGTTGTTCAGGGTGTAGTTGTTGGTCACCGTGTAGCTCTTCGGTCGCACGAGCATGCCCTCATAGGGCTCGCGAGCCTCGTCGCCAGCTGGAAGGGTGTCGATTTCGATGGCCTTGGGAGCTTCAAGCGCTTCGTCAAGCTGTGCAATAGCCGACGCGGTGATCTGTGTCTGGTTGTAGTATTCGCCAACTGAACCAGTGACCTGCAGAGAATCCCCGCGCTTCGGGTAGTTCTGGTTGTCACCCATGTAGATGAAGATGCCGTCAGATGCGTCGCCCGGGTTCTTCTCAGTGCCGGTACCTGCGGTCTGGAGGAAGAAGCCGTTCTTGCCACCTTCGTCGTACACCGCCGTGACGACGCCTTCGGTGGTGACGGTCTGGCCGTCCAGCGGGGAGGTGGCGCCGGGGCCCTGGATCTCAGCGATCGGGGTGATCTCACCCGGCTGCGGCTGCTCGGGCTGAGGCGCCGGATCTGTCGGATCCTCCGGGACGGGGTCGGCAGGAGCCTGGCCAGAGCCGCTCGGGGTCGGGGTAGCAACCACAAAGTCTGCGGCGTTGTTGTCGGTGTCGATCCCGAGGGTCACACGCTGGATCGAGGTCGCGTTCGCGGTGCCGTTGGCAGGCGCGCCTTCCGCGCGCGAGGCGTCGCCCCAGCCGACGAGGTCCACTTCGTTGTTGTCTGCGTCGAGCAGGACGGCGATCGCGCCCTTGCCACTGAAGTTGAACTTGGCGGTCGTGTCGTCAGCGTCGGTGATCGCGTCACCGTTGGAGCCGGGTGTGCTTGTGATCAGGAACGTGCTCTTCGCGGGGACAACGCCGCTGAGTGTGTGCGTATTGCCGACGTTGTCGCCGGTGGAGCGCTGCTCGATCGTCCAGCCCGTGACGTCGATGGGCTGGTCGGTTGGGTTGTAAAGCTCGACGAAGTCTTTATCGAAGGCGGCGCCCTTGTTACCGCCACCGCCGTAGACCTCGTTGATGACGACATTGGAACCGTCGGTGGCTGCAGATGCAGTCGGGGCGACGACTGAAACGGTGCCTGCGGCCAACGCGATTGCCAACGCGGCACCGAGGCTCTTGCGGTAAGTGGACATGGAAACCTCTCGGGAACTGAAGAAAGACGGTTGATAGCAAAAACAAACTAACTGTCCTTCTCAGATTGCGCTCGGCGAGATGGCAGGATTTTCTAAGAATTTACCGGTCGTTCATTTTGTGCCGGTCAGCTAGGGTTTCGGGCCGTGTCGGGGCGTCCGATATACTGACGCGCGTACCGCAAAGGTCGATCAACCTCCCGAAACGTGAAGGATTCTCATGGCACGAGTCGTCGTTAATGTCATGCCCAAGGCCGAAATTCTTGATCCGCAGGGTCAGGCGGTGCTCCGCGCACTGGGCCGGATCGGAGTCGAGGGGGTGACCGACGTCCGCCAGGGCAAGCGCTTTGAAATTGAGGTGGATGATTCCGTCTCCGACGCCGAGCTGCAGCGCATGGCTGAAACGCTGCTGACTAACACCGTTATCGAGGACTTCGAGGTTGTGCGATGAGCGCAACTATCGGAGTCATTACTTTCCCAGGCACGCTTGACGACGTTGACGCGCTGCGCGCCGTCCGCCTCGCCGGTGCCGAACCGCGCCAGCTGTGGCACGCGGACAATGACCTCACCGGCGTGGATGCGGTTGTTGTCCCGGGTGGCTTCTCCTACGGCGATTACTTGCGTTCGGGCGCGATCGCCGCGCAGGCGCCGATGATGGGCGCCGTCGTGGAGGCTGCGAAGAAGGGGATGCCTGTGCTCGGCATTTGCAACGGCTTCCAGATCCTCACCGAGACTGGCCTGCTGCCGGGCGCGCTGACCCGCAACCAGGGCCTGAACTTCCACTGCGTGGACACCTACCTCGAGGTGGAAAACACCGAAACCGCCTGGACCAGCCAGCTGGGCGAGCGTATCTACGTCCCCGCCAAGCACGGCGAGGGCCGTTTTCAGGCCGCTCCGGAGACCATTGAGGCGCTGGAGAAGGAGGGCCGTGTGGTGTTCCGCTACTCGGACAACTTCAACGGCTCCATCAACGGCATCGCCGGCGTGACCAACGAGACCGGCCGCGTGGTGGGTCTCATGCCGCACCCGGAGCACGCCATTGAGACGCTGACCGGCCCGTCCACGGACGGTCTCGGCCTGTTCACTTCCGCCATCGACGCGATTTCGAAGATCGGAGCGTAGACCCGAAATGACCGTGCACAACGACACCGTCGACAACGCCTTCGACACCCCGGAGCTTGAGCAGCCGTACGCCGAGCTGGGCCTGAAGGACGACGAGTACGAAAAGATCAAGGCGATTCTGGGCCGCAGGCCTACCGACGCGGAGCTGACGCTGTACTCCGTGATGTGGTCCGAGCACTGCTCCTACAAGTCCTCCAAGACGCACCTGCGCTACTTCGGCCAGACCATGACCGAGGAGATGGCTTCGAAGATCCTCGCCGGTATCGGCGAGAACGCCGGCGTGGTGGACATCGGCGGCGGCGACGCGGTGACCTTCCGCGTGGAAAGCCACAACCACCCCTCCTTCGTGGAGCCGTACCAGGGCGCGGCCACCGGCGTCGGCGGCATCGTCCGCGACATCATGGCCATGGGTGCCCGCCCGATCGCAGTGATGGACCAGCTGCGCTTCGGCGCCATCGACGCCGACGACACCAAGCGCGTCCTGCCGGGTGTGGTCCACGGCATCGGCGGCTACGGCAACTGCCTGGGCCTGCCCAACATCGGAGGCGAGACCGTCTTTGACCCGGCGTACGCCGGCAACACACTGGTCAACGCGCTGTGCGTGGGCACGCTGAAGGTGGATGACCTCCACCTGGCGTTCGCCTCCGGCACCGGCAACAAGGTCATCCTGTTCGGCTCCCGCACCGGCCTCGACGGTATCGGCGGCGTGTCCGTGCTGGGCTCCGCCACCTTCGAGGAGGGCGAGGAGCGCAAGTTGCCGGCAGTGCAGGTAGGCGACCCGTTCGCGGAGAAGGTCCTCATCGAGTGCTGCCTCGAGCTCTACGCCGCCGACGTGGTCGAGGGCATCCAGGACCTAGGCGGCGGCGGCCTGTCCTGCGCCACCTCCGAGCTCGCGGCGTCCGGCGACGGCGGCATGACGGTCAACCTGGACAATGTCCCGTTGCGCGCGGAGAACATGTCCGCCGCGGAGATTCTCGCCTCCGAGTCGCAGGAGCGCATGTGTGCGGTTGTGGCGCCGGAGGACGTCGATAAGTTCATGGAGATCTGCGCCAAGTGGGACGTGCTCGCATCCGTCATCGGCGAGGTCACCTCGGACGAGGATCGCCTCCAGGTGTTCCACAACGGCGAGCTCGTGGTGGACGCCCCGCCGTCAACCATCGACGAGGGGCCGGTCTACGAGCGCCCCTACGCGCGCCCGGACTGGCAGGACGGTGTGCAGGCCGCAGCGGACGTCGAGAAGCAAAGCGACATCAAGGACGCATGGCTGAAGATGGTCGCATCGCCCGCGCTGTGCTCGCGCGACTTCATCACGGAGCAGTACGACCGCTACGTGCGCGGCAACACCGTGCAGGCCAAGTACGCCAACTCCGGCGTGCTGCGCATCAACGAGGAAACCAACCGCGGCGTTGCCGTCTCCGCTGATGCGTCCGGCCGCTACACCTACCTCGACCCGAACATGGGCGCGCGCCTCGCGCTGGCGGAGGCGTACCGCAACGTCGCGGTCACCGGCGCCACACCGGTTGCGGTGACCAACTGCCTCAACTTCGGCTCCCCGGAGAACCCCGATGTGATGTGGCAGTTCCGCGAGGCGGTGCACGGGCTTGCCGACGGCTCCGCTGAGCTGGCCATCCCAGTCTCCGGCGGCAACGTGTCCTTCTACAACCAGACCGGCGAGACGCCGATCCTGCCCACCCCCGTGGTCGGCGTGCTCGGCGTGATGGAGGACGTGGAGAAGGCCATCCCGCACGCGCTGCCGTCCGCGGACGAGCAGTACACCCTGATTCTGCTGGGCGAGACCAAGGACGAGTTCGGCGGCTCCGTGTGGCAGGACATCTCCGGCGCGGGCCTGGCCGGCCTGCCGCCGCAGGTGGACCTGGCTAACGAGGCGCGCCTGGCGGAGTTCTTCGCCGGTAACGCCGCCGGCATCGCGGCCGCGCACGACCTGTCCGAGGGCGGCCTGTCCCAGGCGGTGTTCGAGCTGCTGCTCGGCTCCGACAAGGGCGCGGAGGTGAACCTGGAGGGCGTGCACGCGGACGCGTTCACCGCGCTGTTCTCCGAGTCCGCCTCCCGCGTCCTGGTCGCCGTGACCAGCGACCGTGCAGAGGCCGCCGTGGAGCGCGCGACGTCGGCGGGCATACCGGTCGCTGTGCTGGGCGAGACCACCAACGACGGCGTGCTGCGCGTCGCTGGCGAGGAGGTCCAGATGCTGGAGCTCGCCGGTGCGTGGGCTGCGACCATGCCGTCGCACTTCGCGGCCGCAACGGCGCCGAACGCGGCGGTCTAACGGTTCAGCGCGACCACCAATAACGCGTTTGGGGAATGTGGCAATTATTTGCCACATTCCCCAAACGCTTATACGGGTGCGGAAAACTTAGGACGTGCGCTGCGCCGGCGGCAGCGGCTTGACCAGCGGTACCGGCTCGTACTGCCCGCGCAGATCCTTGAGCGTCTGCGTGTGCTCCCACAGCCGCTTGTCCTCCTCGGTCACCGGCGTGAAGTGGCGCGCCGGCAGGGGGTTGCCGTCGATGTCGATGCCGATGTAGGTGAACGTGGCGTGGATGGCGTCCTTCAGGTTTTCGCGCCCGCCGCGCGGGTCGCCGGCGCGCAGGTGCACCGAGGTGTGGATGGAGCGCGAGTCGGTGCGGGTTATGCGTGCATCCACCTCGATCAGGTCGCCGATGTGCACGGGGTGGTAGAAGCGGATGCCGCCGGCGTAGACCGCCACGGTGCGCTCGCCGGACCACTCCATGGTGCAGGCCAGGCCGGCCTCGTCGATCCATTCCATGGCGGTGCCGCCGTGGACGTTGCCGCCCCAGTTCACGTCGGTGGGTTTGGCCATGAAGCGGTGCACGATGCGCGGGGCGGTGGAGTCGTCGGTGTAGGTCTGCGCCTCCATCTCCGACTCGATGGCCTGGCGCAGCCCGATGCGGGACTTCGCGGCATCGGCGACGCGGCGCTCCTCGTCGTTGGTGGGCACGAAAGTGGGCACCGCCATGGACTTGCCGGTGCCGGGGTCCTTGGCCACGAAGACCACGAGGCAGTCGCAGGCGCGGGTGAACACGCCCTCGCGGGGGTCGGCGGAGAGCACCTCGTTGACAATGTGCATGGATGACCGCCCGGTCATGGCGATGCGGGAGCGCACCTCCACGATGTGGCCCGAGGGGATCGGGCGGGTGAAGTGGATGTGCCCCACGTATGCGGTGACGCAGTAAGTGGCTGACCACTGTGCGGCGCAGGCGTAGGCGGCCTTATCGATCCACTCCAGCACGCGGCCGCCGGAGACACCTTGGGCGCCGTGGTGCAGCACGTCGGTGGGGGAGGCCATGAATCGCAGGGTCACGGACGGGGAGCGCTCGGCGGCGACGCGGGTATTCGACATGGGGCCACCTTAATATGGTGTGTCATGGTGCAGAAACAAGACCCGGCGCTGACACGTGAGGCGATCCAGCAGGTGGCTGAGTGGTTGGAAGGTGGGGAAGCGGAGCCGTCGAGAAGCGAGCTTGCGAATGCTTGCCGGCGCACCGCGCGTACCCTCGCCGAGGAGCTCCCGGGCCACTCGGTGGAGTTGCGCGTGCCGCCGTTTGTGGCGGTGCAGTGCGTCGAGGGGCCGCGGCACACGCGCGGCACCCCGCCGAACGTGGTGGAGATGAAACCGGAGACGTGGCTGCGGCTGGCTACTGGGCTGACCACCTTCGGCGAGGAGCTCGAGCGGGGGACTATCGACGCCTCCGGTTCCCGCGCCGCAGAAATCGCCGCCGGCCTTCCCGTGATTGCGCTGCGCTAGGCGGACTCGGATACAGTGAGGGGCGTGTTTACGGAGAGCCCTAAACCAAGTCAGGACTTCGATATCGACAGCGACACCCCGCGCGACGAGTGCGGCGTGTTCGGCGTCTGGGCGCCGGGCGAGGACGTGGCCAAGCTGAGCTACTTCGGCTTGTTCGCGTTGCAGCACCGCGGCCAGGAAGGCGCCGGCATCGCGGTGGGAGACCCGGACAAGCTGGTCGTGTTCAAGGACACCGGTCTGGTCAGCCAGGTCTTCGACGAACCCGCGCTGGAAGCACTGCAGGGCGACGTGGCCATCGGTCACACCCGCTACTCCACGGCCGGGGGCAACTCGTGGGAGAACGTCCAGCCGATGTTCCGCACCTCGCCCAACGGCACGGACATCGCGCTGGCGCACAACGGCAACTTGGTCAACTACCTGGAGCTGCAGAACGAGGCGATTGAGAAGAAGCTCATTTCTCCTACCGGGGTAAATGGCCAGGGCTCGTCCTCGGACACCGCGGTGGTTTCGGCGTTGCTGGCCGATCTGGTCACCGAGGGCAAGACGCTTCTCGACGCCGCACGTGAACTCCTGCCCCGCGTCAAGGGTGCATTCTGTTTCATGGTCACAGACGGCCACACGCTTTACGCCGCGCGCGACCCGCACGGCGTCCGACCGCTGTCGCTGGGCCGCCTCGACGGCGGCTGGGTGGTTGCCTCCGAGACCTGCGCGTTGGACATCGTCGGCGCCTCCTTCGTCCGCGACATTGAGCCGGGCGAGATGGTCGCCATCGACGAGACCGGCGTGCACTCCGAGCGCTTCGCCGAAACTCCGAAGGCGCACTGTGTGTTCGAGTACGTCTACGTGGCGCGCCCCGATTCCGTCATCGACGGCCAGTCCGTCAACGCGTCCCGCATCGAGATCGGCCGCCGCCTGTCCAAGGTCAGCCCCGTGGAGGCGGACCTGGTCATGCCCGTGCCGGAATCCGGCACCCCTGCGGCGATCGGCTACGCGGAGGCATCCGGCATCCCGTTCAAACAGGGCATGATGAAAAACGCCTACGTGGGCCGCACGTTCATCCAGCCCTCCGACACCCTGCGCCAGCTGGGCCTGCGTTTGAAGCTCAACCCGGTGCGCGAAGTCATCGAGGGCAAAAAGCTCGTGGTGGTGGACGATTCCATCGTGCGCGGCAACACGCAGCGCAAACTCATCCGCATGCTGCGGGAGGCGGGCGCGGCGGAGGTGCACGTGCGCATCGCCTCGCCGCCGGTGAAGTGGCCGTGCTTCTACGGCATCGACTTCGCCAGCCCCGGCGAGCTGATTGCCAACCACGGCCGCACGGATTCGGAGGAGGCGATCGCCGAGTCCATCCGCACGATGGTGGGGGCGGATTCACTAGCATTCGTGCCTATCGACGACATGATCGCCGCCTCGAACCAGCCCAAGGAAAACCTCTGCGCGGCCTGCTTCACCGGCCACTACCCGCTGGGTCTGCCGGAGGGCAACCCCAACGCCGACCTTGTCCGACGCATCCAGAAAGGTGCAGAAGCCTAAATGAGTACTGAACAGCAACCCGTGTCCTACGAAGCCGCCGGCGTGTCCATCGAGGCCGGCGACAAGGCCGTGGAGCTTTTCGCCCCGCACGCCAAGCGCGCCACCCGCCCGGAGGTCCGCGGCGGCCTGGGCGGGTTCGCCGGCCTGTTCGCGCTGGGCAAGTACAAAGAGCCGCTGCTGGCGGCAGGCTCCGACGGCGTGGGCACAAAGCTCGCTGTGGCGCAGGCGATGGACAAGCACGACACCATCGGCATCGACCTGGTGGCCATGTGCGTGGACGACCTGGTCGTCTGCGGCGCCGAGCCGCTGTTTCTGCAGGACTACATCGCCATCGGCAAGGTCGTGCCCGAGAAGGTCGCCGAGATCGTCTCCGGCATCGCCGAGGGCTGCGTCCAGGCCGGCTGCGCCCTGCTCGGCGGCGAGACCGCTGAGCACCCGGGCGTGATGGACCCGGACGAGTACGACGTCTCCGCAACCGCCGTCGGCGTCGTCGAGGCTTCCGAGCTGCTCGGCCCGGACAAGGTCCGCGAGGGCGACGCCATCATCGCGATGGCGTCCTCCGGCCTGCACTCCAACGGCTACTCCCTGGCCCGCCACGTGCTGCTGGAGCGCGCCGGGCTGCCGCTGGACGCGGAGATAGAGGAGCTGGACCGCACCCTCGGCGAGGAGCTTTTGGAGCCGACCCGCATCTACGCCCTGGACTGCCTGGCACTGGCCGCGGAGTGCGACGTACGCACCTTCTGCCACGTCACCGGCGGCGGCCTGGCCGGCAACATGGAGCGCATCATCCCCGAGGGCCTGGTGGCGGACATGCGCCGCACCACCTGGACTCCGGGCCCGATCTTCCGCACCATCAAATCAGTCGGCCAGGTGCCGGACGAGGAGATGGAAAAGACGTTCAACATGGGCGTCGGCATGGTCGCCGTGGTCAGCCCGGAGGACCGGGACCGCGCCCTGGCGATCCTGGCCGCGCGCCACATCGACGCGTGGGACCTAGGCGAGGTCCGTGCCGCGGACGAGGGCGACACTGCCCGGGCCGTGCTGACCGGTTCGCACCCGCAGTACTAGGCAAAAGGAAAAGCACCCCGCGAGGGGTGCTTTTACATCGAGGCTGTGGACGTTAGCGGTCGTCGTCCTCGTCGTCCCAGTCCGCGTACTCCGCGTACTGGTCGTCCACCTCAGCCTCGTCGTCGTCCCAGCTGCGTCGCGGGGCCTGGCCTACAAGCTCTCGCTGCAGGGAATCCAGGTCCATTTCAGGAGTGTTGTACTTCAGCTGGCGAGCAACCTTGGTCTGCTTGGCTTTTGCGCGTCCGCGGCCCATGGCGTGACCCCCTTGAGGTGGTTCTTGGGCGGCCTTCTTAAGAGGCGGCCTCATACTTATTTACGATATTTTCCTGTAGGACACTATAGCCTGCTCTCAGGAAAAATGCGCTTCGGGGGGCTGAACAGCACTTATAGCTGGCTCTCAGGTCCGCGCCTGAGCCTATCGACGGCACGGCGCCCCGCATGCTCACCCTCATCCTCCGGGAACGACGACTGGTCCACCGACGCCGCCGTGCCGTCGATGTCCAGCGGGGCCTGCAACGCAGAACGCTTCACCAGCGCGAGCGCGACCGGTCCCTCGTCGGCATCGTGCACCACGGTGCCGAGCCTGCCCACCTTGCGCCCACCGGCGGTGATCTCCGCGCCGATTTCGGGCTCGTTCGGCGAGGAGCCGTCCAGCTGCAGCTTGACCAGCAGGCGCGGGGAGCGGCCCAGATTCTCCACGCGGGCGACGGTTTCCTGTCCGCGGTAGCACCCCTTTTCTAGGTGCACGGCGCGGATGGCCTCGCCGCGGTTGATCAGGCTCGGGGCCTCGTGCGGGATGGACTTTTCGTCTAGGTCCGCGCGCGTTTCCGGCTCGCCTGCGGCAACGCGGTAGGCGGTAAACGCCATCAGGCCCGCGAGCGGGAACTGGTCGGCGACCTGGCCAATCTGCTGCTTCGGCACCGCGATGTCGGTACGGCCGATCCCGCCCCAGCCGTCGAGGCGGCGGGTGACCACTTGGCCCAGGTCCGGCTCCGCCACCGGCCCCAGGATGGTCAGCACGCCCAGGTCCGGTTCCTCAATGGTCACCTCGGACCAGAACACCATCTTGCGCAGGAAGTCCACGAAGGATTCGCGCTCGTAGGAGGGCAGATCGAAGTAGTAGACACCGTCTGCCACTGCCACGTCCGCGTGGTGCAGGATCCGCCCCTGCGTGTCCAAGTCCAGGGCGGAGGCGGCGAAGCCGTCGGCCACATCGTCCAACTTCTGCGACAGCAGGTTGTCCAAAAACGCCGGCGCGTCCGGCCCGGAGACGGCAACGACGGCGCGGTGGGAGCGGTCCACCAGCGTCGGCTCGGTAATACGCTGCTCCACGAGGGGGTTGCCGTAGTGCCAGGGGACACCCTTGGCGTCGAGAAGCGAAGGGCCGCGCAGCTCCTGTGCGCCGGGACGTGTCAAAAGCTCCGTTGTGTAACCCATGGACGCCTATCATAGGGGCATTATGGTTTTTCCCCAGCTAACGCCAGCGCCCGTGATCTACCTTGTGGAGCCGTTCGGCGGCTCGGTGCGGCGCCAGAACCCGAACATGCCGCACGTGTTCTGGGACGACGCGGCCGTCACGCGCGGCGACGGCATCTTCGAGTCCATCCTGGTGCGTGGGGGCAAACCGCAGAACCTGGACAAGCACCTGCAACGCTTCGCGCGCTCCGCGGAACTTTTGGGCCTGCCTGAGCCGGGCCGGGAGCACTGGATTCGCGCGACCGAGGAAGCCGTGGCGGACTACTGCCGCGAGCGCGGGGACGCCCCGGACATCGAGGCCAAGTGCACCTGGACCATGACCCGCGGCCGCGAAACCACCGGAGTGCCCACCGCGTGGATCACCGTGCGGACACTGCCGAAAAAGGTGCTGCGCCAGCGCGAACGCGGGGTGAATGTGCTGACCACCCCGCGCGGCTACGCCATCGATCTCGATGTGCCGTGGATGCGCGACGGCGCGAAAACGCTCAACTACGCGCTGACCATGGCCGCGCTGCGCTGGGCGGACGAGCAGGGCGCGGACGACATCATCTACGTCGACCCGGAGACCGGGCGCGTGCTTGAGGGGGCGACTTCGAGCGTGCTCATGGTGAAAAAGGGCGGCCGCCTGCGCACACCAGCCCCCGGGGCGGGCGTGATGGCCGGCACCACTCAGGCCGCCGTTTTTGAGCACGCGGAAAAGCTGGGCTGGAAGTGCAAGACCAAAGACATTTACCTCAACGAGCTATTCAAGGCAGAGTCGGTCTGGCTGGTCAGCTCCACCCGCATCGCCGCGCGCGTGAAGCGCCTCGACGGCGAAAAGCTGCCCGCCCCCGACAACGCGTCGGAGATCAGGCAGCTCATCGAAGGCGCGATAGGCTAGCCCGCCACCCGCTTCAGCTCGGCGGACATGTAGGGCACCGACTCGCCGTCGACGACGCGCTCGTCCACCCAGCCCAGGTTGTTGTTGGGCATCAGGCCGTAGAGGCGCTTGCCTGGGCCGTGGGCCGCCGGGCCGGTTTCAGTGGCGATGGTGGAGGCGCTAGTGAGCTGCCATGCGCGCTCGTTGACCAGCCCGCCGTACATGATCTCCACCAGGCCGCGGGAATTGGTCAACGTCACCTCAATCTCGTCCTTAAGCGAGATGCGCCAAAAACCCACCTCGCGCTGGTCCGCGCCGGTGGCGTCGCCCTCGGAGTCCAAGCGCCAGATGCGGGACTCGAAACGCAGGTAATTCTCGCCGTCGTGGGAAACAATGAGCTGCTGGCCAAAGGCGTACTCCTCGCCCTCCGGGTCGGAAGGGTCGTTGGCCTGGCCGGAACCGGACCACACGCCGACGAGCGGCAGCAGGGCCAACAGGCCGTCGTGGAGCGAGGGGCCGTAACGCAGGTTCGCGGTGTCCGCCTCGAGCGGCATGTCCTCAAAACCCAGCTCCGGGATGTTGCGGTGGGCGGTGTTTTTGGACTGCTCCGCCGCGAGGTTCACAGCGTCGTTGCCGTTGAGCTTGTTGTCTGGAGTTTGTTCCGGGGTGTTGTTCTGTTCAGTCATGCTGTCCCAGCGTAGACGCTCCCGCCAGCGGCTCCAGATCCGCAGGTTCCACCACGGTGTTTACGCGGTCGCGGGATAGTTCAAACGAACCGCCGCGCAGCTGCACCAAGTCCGCGGGCCCGCCCAGGGGCAGCCCGCGGGTGTCCAGGTCGAACGTGAACCCGTCCAGTACGGTTTGTTCTTCGCCAGCTGCGACATCGATGAGTTGGCTGGGGCGCATGTGGAACGTGCCGTCGACAAGCCGCAGCGTCACCACCACCGTTGCGGGCTCCCGCGCGCCGGGCACAGTGCCGGTCAGGCGCGCCTCGCTGGCCACGCCGCCGGCGGGGGAGATGTCGTAGGGGTTGGCCATGTCCAGATCGGTGATGCCCAGCAGCTCGCCGAAGCCGACGCCATCCAGGCGGATGCGGCGGCGCACCAGGCGGGCATCTGCGCCGACGACCTCGCCGCGCAGCGCATCCGCAGGGTTGTCCAGCTTCAGATTGAACATCTCCACACTCACGGTGCCCACCCCGGGGCCGGGAATGTCCGCGTCGGTGCGTTTCACGGTGACGCGGGGGACGCGGCCGGTGACGCCCGACCACGCAAACGGCACGGCGCTGACCTCCGTCTCCACGCCCTCGCGCGCGAGACCGTGCTCCACATGCGAGGCCAGCGCGGTGTCCGCGAGCCCGAGGGCTGCGACGAGCGCTACCGCAACCACGGCTGCTTTCTTCACCGCGCCCTCCTTCCCGCACGTAGCCTTGGGAGCCATGACTGCAGATATCCTAAGCGCCCACCTGCCCGGCGACCGCGTGCGACCCTTGCTTGAGGCCGCCGAAGACGCCGATGGCATCGCCGCCTTTTCTGAAAGCTTTGTGCAGGGGCTTGACGACGAGCGCGTGCGCCACACCCACTTCCTGGTCGAAGACGGCGGCGACGTGGTGGCCTGCGCGGGGCTGGCGGAGGACGGCTCCGCGGAGCTGGTCGTGCACCCTGACTTCCGCCGCAAGGGGATCGGCGAGGCGTTGGCGCGCAAAGTCCGTGCGGAAAGCCCCGATACTGGCCTGTGGGCGCACGGCAACCTTGCGGGGGCGAAGGCGCTCGCGGCGAAACTGGGACTCAGCGTGTCTCGAGAACTGCTGGTGATGGGGATTTCCGCCGACGACATCCCTAGCGGCGGGCCTGAGCTGCCGGGTGGGTTCGAAGCACTGGACTACGTAGGTGCGGTGGAGCTTTGGGGACGGGACGCCGTCGAGAAGCAGTGGCTCGAAGTAAACAACGACGCGTTCTCCTGGCACCCTGAGCAAGGTGGCTGGGACCTGGAGCGGTTACACCGCGCGATGGAAGCCGACTGGTTCGATCCTGCAGGTGTGCAATTGCTGTATGAAGGCGAACAGTTGGCTGGGTTCCACTGGACCAAACGGCACCCGGATGGGACGGGTGAGGTGTATGTGGTTGGGATTGCCTCGCGGCATCGGGGGGAGGGAATGGGGGGACCACTGATGCAGATGGGGCTGAACCACCTTGTTGTAGAGGGATCACCGCAGGTCATCCTCTATGTTGAGGCGGATAATGTTCCGGCCGTGAAGCGGTATTTGCAGCTCGGATTCAAAGTTGATGAAAGTCACGTCGTGTACAAGTAGCCTGGCCTTAACCTGCGAAAACAGTGTGATGGACGGGAGTTCACCAGTTATTCACTTAACTGGCTACCGGCCATTAACCAGGGTTCCGTAGGTTTTCACTTGTGAGTATTCGGACAGTTGCTCCGACACTCGAAACTGACCCGTTAGCACCGGAAAGGTATCCCGTGATCCGTAACTTCAAGCGCACCGCCGCAATCGCTGGCGTCGTTGCCCTCTCTTCCGCTTCCCTCGTCGCTTGCGGCGACTCCGAGGACAACGCAGCTACCGAAGCTGTTGAGTCCGCAACCGAGGCTGTTTCCTCCGACGACAAGGACGGCAAGGACGGCGACGCGAAGTCCGGCGACTACGAGCTGTCCGGCCAGGAAGGCACCCTCGTTGCTGAGGGCGCTTCCTCCCAGCAGAACGCGATGGACTACTTCGCGTCCGTCTACGCATCCGAGGTTCCGGGTGCTCAGCTGGCCTACACCCCGTCCGGCTCCGGCTCCGGCCAGAAGAACTTCATCGCCAACCAGGCTGTCTTCGCTGGCTCCGACTCCCCGCTGAAGGACGACCAGGTTGAGGCTGCTGCAGAGCGCTGCGGCGGCAACGAGGCTTGGCACCTGCCGTTCGTCGTCGGCCCGGTCGCCATCGCCTACAACCTCGAGGGCGTGGACGAGCTGAACCTGTCCATCGACAACATCGTCGAGATCTTCCAGGGCGTCATCACCACCTGGAACGACCCGAAGATCGCAGAGAACAACGAGGGCGTTGAGCTTCCGGACGCTCCGATCAACGTCTTCTACCGCTCCGACGAGTCCGGCACCTCCGACAACTTCCAGAAGTTCCTGGCTGCCGCTTCCGACGGCAAGTGGGAGTCCACCGGCAAGGCATTCCCGAACGCTGTGGGCACCGGCGCCAACGGCTCCTCCGGTGTGGCACAGGAGGTCAACGCAACCGAGGGTGCAATCACCTACGTTGAGGCTGGCTTCGCTGACAAGAAGGCCAACATCGACTTCGGTGGCGGCCCGGTCGAGCTGACCGACGAGGCTGTTGAGAAGACCCTGGACAACCTTGAGTTCAAGACCGAGGGCCACAACATGGTCGTCGACGCTGACAAGCTGTTCCAGACCGACGTCGCTGGCGCCTACCCGCTGGTCCTGACCACCTACGAGATCGTCTGCTCCGCAGGCTACGACGAGTCCACCTCCAAGATGGTCAAGGACTTCCTGAACGTCGCACTGGACAGCCAGGATGAGGAGCTCGCTTCCGAGGGCTTCATCCCGGTCAAGGGTGCACACGCTGAGCGTCTGCGTGAGGCTATCAACGCCATCAAGTAAACGCTGGCAAACCGGCCTCCGCGGTCTTTAACGCCGCGGTAGGCAGATAGACCCCCTCAGATTGCGATCTCGGGGGGTCTCTCTATGCGGAGACGCGGAGCGCGAGCCCCAATTTCCGCCGTCCACAATGATTCATCTTCGAAGGATTCGAGCAAATGGCTGCTAACGATCACCTCGACCGCGGTGCAGGGCCCGCGAACACCACTGATCCTGTAAACCAGAACTCCACGGGCACCACTCTGACCAAGGAGCACGAGGAAAAGGCTCCCCTGACGGGCGAATCCGGCAAAGGTGCCGGCGTGAAGCGCCCCGGCGACCGCGTCTTCGAGTTCCTCTCCACCACCTCCGCAACCCTAATCACTGTGCTGGTCGCGGCGATCGGCATCTTCCTGCTCATCCAGGCCCTCCCGCCCCTGATGCGTAACGACCGTGGCGTGCTGGGCTTCCTCACCTACGGCGGCCAGTGGCAGACGGCGAACCTGGAGGCGATGAAGTTCGGCATTCCGAACATGTTCCTCTCCACGGTGACCATCTCCCTCATCGCGCTGATCATCGCGATGCCGATTGCGCTCGGCGTGGCGCTGTTTTTGTCCAACTACTGTCCGGAGAAGCTGGTTCGCCCGCTGGGCACCCTGGTGGACCTGCTCGCCGCCGTGCCGTCGATCGTCTACGGCCTGTGGGGCGCGCAGGTGCTCGGTCCGCTGCTGGGCGACTTTTACAAGTGGGTCAACAGCTGGGGCGGCGACTTCTTCCTGTTCGCCACCTACCAAAACTCCCCGCCGTTCTCCACGGCCCGCAACATGATGACCGGTGGCATCGTCCTGGCCATCATGATTCTGCCGATCATCGCCGCAACCGCCCGCGAGATCTTCGTGCAGACCCCTCCCGGCCAGATCGAGTCTGCACTGGCGCTCGGCGCCACCCGCTGGGAAGTTATCCGCATGACCGTGATCCCGTTCGGCATGTCCGGCTTCATCGCCGGTTCCATGCTGGGCCTGGGTCGCGCACTGGGTGAAACCATGGCACTGTACATGGCCGTGGCACCGGCGAACGACTTCCGCGGCTCCCTGTTCGACGGCGGCACCACCTTCGCCACCGCGATCGCCAACGCCGCCGCGGAGTTCAGCAACCCGGTCTCCGCAGGTGCCTACATCGCAGCCGGCCTGGTGCTGTTCCTGCTGACCTTCATCGTCAACTCGATCGCGCGCGCGATCGTTAACAAGTAAGGAGCGGAAAGCAGAAATGTCTACTGCAGTACCGAATAACGGCTCCTCCGAGGTAGCTATCAAAAACCCCGCTCCGGCACGCAGCTCTCGCGGCACCGGCGAGAGCCCGTTCACGGACATCGCTTCAAGCCGCAAGACCACCAACTCCATCATGGGTGGCCTGATGTGGCTGTGCATGATCCTCGCGCTGATCCCGCTGCTCTGGCTGCTCATCACTGTGGTCTCCCGCGGCCTGGGCGCCGTGATCGACCCGGCCTGGTGGACCCAGGACATGGTCGGCGTCCGCTCATCCAAGGAAGGCGGCGGCGCACTCCACGCCATCGCCGGTACCCTCATGCAGACGCTAGTTGCGTCGCTGTTTTCCATCCCGATCGGCATCTTCACCGCGATCTACCTGGTGGAGTACTCCAACGGCAACAAGCTGGGCAAAATGACCACCTTCATGGTGGACATCCTCTCCGGTGTGCCGTCCATCGTTGCGGCGCTGTTCGTCTACGCCCTGTGGATTACTATCCTGGGCCAGCAGCGCTCCGGCTTCGCGGTGTCGCTTTCGCTGATCCTGCTCATGATCCCGGTTGTGGTCCGCAACACCGAGGAGATGCTGCGCGTGGTTCCGATGGACCTGCGCGAGGCATCCTACGCACTGGGTGTTCCGAAGTGGAAGACCATCATGCGCATCGTGCTGCCGACTGCGCTGTCCGGCATCGTCACCGGTGTCATGCTCGCCATCGCTCGTGTGATGGGCGAGTCCGCCCCGGTGCTGATCCTCGTCGGCTCCACCCCGACCACCAACTGGTTCAACATGTTTGACAAGCCGCAGTCCTCACTGCCGCTGTTCATGCTGGACATGTGGAAGTCCGGTGCAACCGGCCCGGCAAACGACCGACTCTGGGGCGCGGCGCTGACGCTCGTGATCCTCGTTGTCACCCTGAACCTGCTCGCACGTTTCGTGGCGAAGCGCTTCTCGGTCAAGAAGTAACCCACCCGCGTTCCCACACCCACCCAGGAGATACCCAGATGTCTACCAAGCTCGAACTCAACGACGTCAACATCTACTACGGCGACTTCCACGCCGTGCAGAACGTCAACATGCAGATCCCGTCCAAGGCTGTGACCGCCTTCATCGGCCCGTCCGGCTGCGGCAAGTCCACCGTGCTGCGCACCCTGAACCGCATGCACGAGGTCATCCCCGGCGCGTACGTGGAGGGCGAAATCCGCCTCGACGGCAACGACATTTACGGCAAGAACGTCGACCCGGTCGCCGTGCGCAACACCATCGGCATGGTGTTCCAGAAGGCTAACCCGTTCCCGACCATGTCCATCGAGGACAACGTCGTGGCAGGGCTGCGCCTGTCCGGCGAGAAGGACAAGAAGAAGCTCAGGGAGGTCGCCGAGCAGTCCCTGCGCGGTGCGAACCTGTGGGAAGAGGTCAAGGACCGCCTGGACAAGCCGGGCGGCGGCCTCTCCGGCGGTCAGCAGCAGCGTCTGTGCATCGCGCGTGCGATCGCGGTGCGCCCTGAAGTTCTGCTTATGGACGAGCCCTGCTCCGCCCTGGACCCGATCTCCACCCTGGCCGTGGAGGACCTCATCCACGAGCTGAAGAACGAGTACACCATCGTGATCGTGACCCACAACATGCAGCAGGCTGCGCGTGTGTCCGACAAGACCGCCTTCTTCTCCCTCGAGGCCACCGGCAAGCCGGGCCACCTGGTGGAGTTCAACGACACCACCACCATCTTCGAGAACCCGGAGCAGAAGGAGACCGAGGACTACATCTCCGGTCGCTTCGGCTAAAGCATTCCGCTTTCCGACGCCCCCTACGGTGCACCACGCACCGTAAGGGGCGTCGCCCTTTTGCACCTATTTCTGGATGCGGAACTTGCGCTCGATGGTGGCGAATTTCTCCGCCGGGTCGTAGTCCACCTCGTCTCGCTGCTGCACGTACGCCTCAGGTTTGAGCCCGGTGATGAGGAAGACCATGCGGCGGCCCACGCTGACGCAGCGGTCGGCGTAGCGTTCGTAGTAGCGCGCCAGCATAGACACGTCGACGGCTTCCCGGTTGGTGAACTGCCATTCCCGGTCGGTGACCAGGGTGCTGAGGAATGCCTTCATATCGTCCACACCTTCGTCGATAGTGTGCAGCTCCACGGCAGCGTCCGCGTCAGGCTCGACCAGCAGTTTCCGCGTCGCGGCACCCATCTCGTAGACGAGGCGGACGAGCTCCTGGACGTAGCCATGCAGCTGCTCAGGGTAGACGGGGGAGGGGTGGCGCAGGCGGGCTAACAGCGCAATGTTCTTTGCAAGGGACCCCATGCGTTCGAAGCTTTCCACGATGTAGATCGCGGAGACCACTTGGCGCAGGTCGTAAGCGACGGGGCTGTGCAGCGCGAGCAGGCTCATGCTGCGTTCTTCGCAGCGCTGGCCGATCTCCTTGAGCGCGTCGGTGGCTGTGAGGGCTGCCTCGGCGTCCTCTAAAGACTGCTCCAAGAGCGCGGCTGTGGCGTATTCCATAACTTCGCGCACGGAGTCGCACATCTCGAGGACGTCTTCGTTGAATGCCTGAAGATGTTCCCTGTACACGGTGCGTAGCATGGCTACATGCTACGGGAACCGGGGTGTTACCCGCCGTTATTTTCAATTTCGGCGCCTTCCGGCACGGTGTCGTCCTGCGGGTCGTCCAGCCATCCCTCGGGCAGCGCGATCTTGCCGGCGGAGCCCTGACGCCCACGGGCGTCGTCGGCGTGCTGGGCCTTCTCTTCAGAGTCCGCGATGGGGACGAGGCGCTCTTTCAGCTCTGTTAGGGAGCTGACCTGGGCTAGCGACTTGCGGAATTCGCCGCCCACGGGGAAGCCGCGCAGGTACCAGCCGGTGTGTTTGCGGATGTCACGGCAGGCGTGTTCCTCGCCGTCGTGGGCGGCCAGCAGCTCCGCGTGGCGGTAGATGATGCTTGCAACCTGCCCCAGGGTGGGCTCCGGCGGGATCTCCTCGCCGCGCAGCTGAGCGCCGAGTTGGGCGAACAGCCACGGCCGTCCCAGGCACCCGCGGCCGACCTCCACGCCGTGGCAGCCGGTCTGCTCCATCATCTTCGCCGCGTCATCGGCGGCGAAGATGTCGCCGTTGCCGATAACGGGCACGCCGGTGCCGTCCATATGCTCGACCAGGCGGCCGATTTCGTCCCAGTGCGCCGTGCCCGAGTAGCGCTCGGCGCCGGTGCGGGCGTGCAGCGCCACGGCGGCCGCGCCGGCTTCGGCGGCGATCCTTCCCGCATCGAGGTGCGTGTGGTGCTCGTCGTCGATGCCGATGCGGAACTTCACCGTGACCGGGATGCCGGAGCCTTCGGCAGCGCGCACCGCTGCGTCGACGATGTTGCCGTAGAGGCGTCGCTTGTACGGGATGGCGCAGCCGCCGCCTTTGCGGGTGACCTTGGGCACGGGGCAGCCGAAGTTCATGTCCACGTGGTCGGCGATGTTTTCCTCCACGATCATGCGCACGGCTTCGTAGGTGAACTTCGGGTCCACGGTGTACAGCTGCATCGACCGCGGGGTCTCCACGTCGGCGAAGCTGGTCATGTGCAGGGTTTTCTTGTTGCGGGCCACCATGGCGCGCGCCGTGATCATCTCGCAGACATACAAGCCGGAGGAGGTGCCGGTGAGCTCCTCTTCGATCTCGCGGCACAGCACGCGAAACGGCATGTTTGTCACCCCGGCCATCGGCGCGAGGATGACGGGGGAGCTCAGGTCAATGCCGCCGATTGTCAGGGCGGGGGCAACTGCAGTCATAGTGCGGCCCATTCTTCCTGTGCAGCATGGGTCCCGTCCAATCGTCGGGTTTACGCCCGTTCGGGGGTACGGTCCCGTCGATAAGCACTTGCTTTACGACGCACTCCGCCCGAATTCTGGCAGTGGGGCGTACGTCACAATATTGTGGGGAATGTTATCTACCCGCACGAAACGATTTGAGGGAGCATCATGAGCGACCGCATTGCAAGCGCCAAGCTGCGCGACAAGGTCATGTCCGCCGAAGAGGCCGTCCAGTTTGTCAACCACGGCGACAAGGTCGGCACCTCCGGCTTCACCGGCGCCGGCTACCCCAAGGCCCTGCCGGCCGCGATTGCGGAGAAGGCGAAGGCCGCCCACGACAAGGGCCAGGACTTCTCCATCGACATGTACACCGGCGCCTCCACGGCCCCGGAGTGCGACGGTGTGCTGGCAGAGGCTGGTGCGCTGCGCTACCGCATGCCATACCAGTCCGACCCGACCATGCGTAAAAAGATCAACGCCGGCGAGATGAAGTTCCAGGACATCCACCTGTCGCACTCCGGCATGCTGGTTGAGCAGGGCTTCTTCGGCGAGGTGGACCTGGCCATCGTCGAGGCCGTGCGCATCACCGAAGAGGGCAACATCGTCCCGTCTTCCTCGGTGGGCAACTCCGTGGAGTTCCTCAACGCCGCGAAGAAGATCATCATCGAGGTCAACGAGTGGCAGTCCGAGGAGCTCGAGGGCATGCACGACATCTGGACCGTGCCGCCGCTGCCGAACCGCATCCCGATCCCGATCACCAAGTGCGGCGACCGTATCGGCACCACCTACATCGAGATCGACCCGGAGAAGGTCATCGCCGTGGTTAAGACGGATGCGCCCGACCGCAACGCCCCGTTCAAGGCGCCGGACGAGATCTCCGAGCAGATCGCCGGCAACTTCCTGGACTTCCTCGAAAACGAGGTCAAAGCCGGCCGCCTGGCCTACGACGGCTACGTCATGCAGTCCGGCGTGGGCAACGTCCCCAACGCCGTGATGGCGGGCCTGATGGACTCCAAGTTTGAGAACATCCAGGCCTACACCGAGGTGATCCAGGACGGCATGGTCGACCTCATCGACGCCGGCAAGATGACCGTGGCGTCCGCGACCTCGTTCTCCCTGTCGCCGGAGTACGCGGAGAAGATGAACAGCGAGGCGTCGCGCTACCGCGAGTCCATCATCCTGCGCCCGCAGTCCATCTCCAACCACCCGGAGGTCATCCGCCGCACCGGCCTGATCGCGTCCAACGGCATGATCGAGGCGGACATCTACGGCAACGCCAACTCCACCCACATCAACGGCTCCCGTCTGATGAACGCGCTGGGCGGCTCCGGCGACTTCACGCGCAACGCCTACATCTCCTCCTTCATCTCCCCGTCGGTGGCGAAGGACGGCGCGATTTCTGCCATCGTCCCGTTCGCGTCCCACATCGACCACAACGAGCACGACGCCATGGTCTTCATCACCGAGTACGGCGTGGCCGACCTGCGCGGTCTCGCACCGCGTGACCGCGTGGCCAAGATGATCTCCATCGCCCACCCGTCGTACCGCCCGCTGCTGGAGGAGTACGTCGAGCTCGCTTCCAAGTGCAAGTACCAGGCAACCCCGCACGATCTGCGCCACGCCTTCGACTTCCACCTGCGCATGGAAGAGACCGGCACCATGCTGAAGCAGGACTAAGCCAGCCCCGATTTCCGGGCTAATGGGCCCACGGGCTACCATTAGCCCCCGCGGGCCTTTAGCTCAGTTGGTAGAGCTACGGACTTTTAATCCGCAGGTCGCGGGTTCGATCCCCGCAGGGCCCACCTTCAACCCCCGTCACACACCGTGGCGGGGGTTTGTTGTGCGCGTCACAATGAAGCGGGGGAGTCGCCAAGATTATGGTGCTATCAATACGGGTGTTGCATACCGTGGGTGATCCAACGGTCCTACAGAAAGGCAACCATGACTACCACCGTCGGCCACTACCTGGCCACCCGACTTGAGCAAATCGGCCTGGACCACTACTTCCAGGTTCCGGGTGACTATAACCTGCAACTGCTGGATGAGCTGCTGAAGAACGACAACCTGAAGATGATGAGCTGCACCAACGAGCTCAACGCCGCCTACGCCGCCGAGGGCTACGCCCGCGCAAACGGCGCCTCCGCCTGTGTGATCACCTTCAACGTAGGCGCATTCTCCGCGCTCAACGGCGTCGCCGGCGCGTACGCGGAACGCCTGCCCATGATCTTCATCTCCGCCGGCTACAACACTAACGACGAGGCGTCCGGCCGCTTCCTGCACCACACCATCGGCACGACGGATTACTCCTACCAAGAGGAGATGTTCCGCCCCGTCACCTGCAAGACGGTTCGCATCCTCACCGCCGAGGAGGCACCGTCGCTTATCGACGACGCCATCGCCACCGCCCTGCGCGAATCCAAACCGTGCTACATCGAGATCGCTTCCAACTTGGCGGACGCCGAGTGCGCGGACCCGCAGCCGAGAACGTTCGAGCGTGCGTGGGAGGTCGACTACGACCAGGAGGCGGTCGAGCGGGCGGCATCCGAGATCGCCGAGCGAATCAACGCTGCGGAAAAACCGCTCCTGCTTGCCGGCCCGCACCTGCGCCCGTACGGTGCCATCGACGCTTTCAAACGTGTGGCGGAGACCATCGGATGCGCGGTGGCCGTGCAGCCGAACGCCAAGAGCTTCTTCCCGGAGGATCACCCGCAATTCATCGGCCACTACTTGGGCAATTCCTCCGCTCCAGGTGCAGAGGCCATGGTGGACCTTGCCGATTGCGTGTTGGCTGCGGGCCCGATGTTCACGGATTACTCCACGGTGGGTTGGACGACCACGGTGCCGAACGACTCCGGCTACATCGCCGTTGCCGAGGACGGCGTGACCACGCCGGGCGCAAAGTACACTAACCTGCCTATCGCCGCTGTGCTGGAGGCACTCGAGGCAAAGGTGGAGCGCAACACCGCCACACTCGACCAATACAACCGGGACGACATCACCGGTGAGGCGGCCGACTACACCCCTGCAGAGGATTCGGCTCCGCTCACCCGCGCCGAGATGGTGCACCAGATCAACGAGCTGATCAGCGCCGATTCCACGCTGTTCGCTGAAACCGGCGACTCCTGGTTCAACGGGATGCACATGCAGCTGCCAGGCGGCGCGGGCTTTGAGATTGAGATGCAGTGGGGCGCCATCGGCTGGTCGGTGCCTTCCGCCCACGGATACGCCATAGCTAAAGGCAACGAGCACCACACGATCCTCATGGTCGGCGACGGCTCATTCCAGCTCACCGCCCAAGAGGTGTGCAACATGATCCGCTACGAGGACAACATCACCGTCATCGTGGTGAACAACAAGGGCTACGTCATCGAATCCGCCCTGCACGAGGGCCCATACAACTATTACAAGAACTGGGACTACGCAGGCCTGGTCAGCGCATTCAACGCGGGCGACGGCGAGGGCATCGGCATCACCGCCACCACTGCCGGCGAGCTTCGCCAGGCGCTTCGCATCGCCAGCGAAAACACCCGTCGCCCCGTGGTCATCGAAGCGCAGATCCCGCACGACGATATGACGCAGGATCTGGTCAAGTGGGGCAAGCCCGTCTCGGCGGCGATTGGGCGTCCGCCCGCTAGCGCCCAGTAGGGCAACTAGGGGCTAGAGTTACCCGCATGAATGTTGCGCTTGCGTTCGGGCTCTCGCTCTTCGCCGGCCTTTCCACCGGCCTCGGCGGCCTGCTTGTGGCGCTCAAGCGCAACCCCAGCGACAAGTTCCTCGCTGCTTCGTTGGGATTTTCCGCCGGCGTGATGGTCTACATCTCGCTGGTGGAGCTGCTGCCGGAGGGGGTCGCCTCGCTCGGGGGCGACGACAGGGCGCAAGTGTGGGGCACCGTCGCGTTCTTCGCGGGCATCGCCGTCATCGCGTTGATTGACAGGTTCGTGCCCGAAGAGATCAATCCACACGAAGACCCTTCGGGCGGAAAAACCATGCGCAATGTCGGCGTGGTTACCGGGTTAGCCATCGCGGTGCACAACTTCCCGGAGGGGTTCGCCTCCTTCATCGCGGCGCTTGAAGATCCTGCGCTGGGCCTTCCGATTGCTATCGCGATCGCCATCCACAACATCCCGGAAGGTGTGGCCGTGGCGGTGCCGCTACGGCAGGCCACCGGGCAGAAGTGGAAGGCCGCCGGCTGGGCCACGCTGTCCGGGTTGGCCGAGCCGTTGGGTGCTCTTATCGGGTTCCTGTTGCTTCGCCCGTTCCTGGGCCCGGAGACGCTCGGCGTGGCCTACGCCGCCATCGCCGGGATCATGGTGTTTGTCAGCCTGGACAAACTGCTTCCCACCGCCATCCAGACCGGCCGCCACCACACCGCCATCTACGGCCTCATCGCAGGTATGGCGGTCATGGCGGTGAGCCTGCTCGTCTTGCCTGGCTAGGATCCAGGTATGGGTTTACTTCGCTTCATTCTCAACATCATCTGGTTTCTCACCGCGGGCATTTGGTTGTTCCTCGGCTACGTGCTGGCGGGCATCATCGCGTGCGTGCTCATTGTGACTATCCCGTTCGGGGTGGCGTCGTTCCGCATCGCAGGTTTCGTTATCTGGCCGTTTGGCCGCGAGGTCGTGCAGGGCGATACCGGGGCGTTTGGCCTGCTCGGCAACGTCATCTGGTTTATCGTCGCGGGGCTGTGGCTGGCCATCGGCCACGTCATTACCGCGGCTGCCCAAGCGGTCACCATCATCGGTCTGCCGCTGGCGTGGGCGAACCTCAAGCTCATCCCCGTCACCTGCTTCCCGTTCGGTACCCAGGTTGTTCGTTCCAACGATGACCGTTCGCGCATGACTCCGGTCGCCCGTTAGCCAGCCGAACTGCGTATTTGGTTGATATAGGCGCGCTGTCGTATGATGGGCGAGCTGTCTTTTTGACAGGCCCCCATCGTCTAGAGGCCTAGGACTCCGCCCTTTCACGGCGGCAACACGGGTTCGAATCCCGTTGGGGGTACGGCCCTGTGGCGCAGTTGGTTAGCGCGCCGCCCTGTCACGGCGGAGGTCGCGGGTTCAAGTCCCGTCAGGGTCGCCAAATGCACGCCAGTTCTCGGAAAACCGGGGACTGGCCTTTTGCTATCTCCAGAACATCTGTTGCCGCGGAATCGAGCACTGCAGTCAGCGCTGAGACGAAGACGCTGTCGAGCTCTACCACGAGGGCGTCGGCAAGCGGAGGCTCCGCTGACGCGAAGGGTGTTCTGATTCTGGATGCGTCCTACTCCATGGTCGAGGAGGACGCCGAGGGGCCGCGTATCGACGCGGCGAAGAAAGCGACCCGCGAGCTCGTTGATTTCCTGCCGGATACCGCGCAGATGGGGCTCATTGCCTACGGCGCGCAGGAATCCAACGCGCCCGACAACCGCGAAAAAGGCTGCAAGGACATCCAGCGCCTCGTGCTAATTGGCAAGGTGGACAACCAAAAGTTCGGCGCGGCTATCGACGGGCTGACGCCGAAGGGCTACACACCGATGGGCAACGCGCTGCGCAAGGCACGACACCAGCACTCCCTACCAGGGTGAGTAATACATCTGGGTCGGCATGGGGCGGGTGCATGAAGGCTATGACATCACTGGCGCGGAGCAGCCTTTCGAGTTCGAGGTGGCCATGGATGGCGAACTTGGCAACGGCGGCCCGGATTGGACGCCGACGCATGAAGACGGATCGGAGCGGGGCTGCTCGGCGGTCGTGTTCTTCCTCGCACGTGGGCGTCGAAGAGCAATCCGGGCCTGCAACCTCCCGTACGCTGGCGATTTGTGGCCGATCGAGGGTGCTGTGTAATGTATCAACTCGTGCAAGAGACAGTGTGAAACACACTGGAAGGCGCACTGAAAACAACAGAATAAGGCCCTGTGGCGCAGTTGGTTAGCGCGCCGCCCTGTCACGGCGGAGGTCGCGGGTTCAAGTCCCGTCAGGGTCGCTGAATTGCTTGGCAAACGAGTAGTTCCGGCCAGATAGCTCAGTTGGTAGAGCACACGCCTGAAAAGTGTGGGGTCGCCAGTTCGATCCTGGCTCTGGCCACACTCCCGAAACCCCTTCCGCGGCAATGCGGAAGGGGTTTCGCATATAGTCGGCTGCATGTCTGAGAACCCGGAAATATCCGTGCAGAAGAACGAGACGGAAAACCAGTACGAAATCCTCGTGGGCGGGGAAGTGGCGGGCTTTGCCACCTACGCCGACGCGAACGGTGTGCGCGACCTGCCGCACACCGTGGTGGACCCCAAATTCCGCGGCCAGGGCCTGTCCAAGCCGCTTATCCAGGCGGCGCTCGACGACGCCCGCGCAGACGACATGTTGGTCACCCCGTCCTGCCCCGCTGTTGAGCGCTACATTGAGCAAAACCCGCAGTACCGGGACCTGCTGGCGTAACTAGATGATGTAGCTGCCCGGATCGATGTAGCTGTCCGGGTCCACCAGCTTCACGCACTCGTCCGTCTTACGCGGACGGACCTTCGCCGGAATACCAACTGCGATGGAATTTTCCGGCACGTCCTTGGTCACCACCGCGTTCGCGCCGACGGCGGAACCGGCACCGATGGTCACCGGGCCCAGCACCTTCGCGCCCGCGCCGATGGTGACGTTGTCGCCGATGGTGGGGTGGCGTTTCGTCTGCGTGAGCACCTGCCCGCCCAGGGTGACGCCGTGGTAGAGCATTACGCCGTCGCCGATCTCCGCAGTTTCGCCGATCACGATGCCCATGCCGTGGTCGATGAAGAACCGGCGGCCGATTGTCGCACCGGGGTGGATCTCAATGCCGGTGAAGAACCGGTTCAGCTGCGCCAGGATGCGCGCCGGGCCCTTCCAGCTCCGTTCCCACATTGCGTGGCAGAGGCGGTGCACCCAGATGGCGTGCAGACCCGAGTACACCACCGCGTTTTCGACGTCGCCGCGTGCGGCGGGATCGTGATCGCGCGCGTTCGCCAGGTCCTCGCGGACAGTGGAAACAACCTTTGCAGCCAGGGAAAGCATGGGGCGCAGTGTACCAAGCGGTTCATTTTCTGTGGGGATAAAAATTCCCCCGGCGCCGGATGGTGTCGGTGCCGGGGGGCGACAGCTCGTCGCTAAGCAAAAGTGCTTAGTCGCGGATGTCCTCGTACAGGACGGTGGAGACGTAGCGCTCGCCGAAGTCCGGAATGATCACCACGATGGTCTTGCCCGCGTTCTCCTCGCGCTCGGCCAGCTCCAGCGCTGCCTTAACGTTCGCGCCTGCGGAGATGCCGCCGAGGATGGCATCCTTCACCGCGAGCTCGCGGGAGGTGGACACCGCGTCCTCGTTGGTCACGGCGATGATCTCGTCCACGACGTTGCGGTCCAAGGTGCCCGGGATGAAGTTCGCGCCCAGACCCTGAATCTTGTGCGGGCCAGCCTCGCCCTTGGACAGCAGCGGGGACGCAGCCGGCTCGACGGCCACGGCCTTGACGTCCGCCTTCTGCTCCTTGAGGTACTTGCCGGCGCCCGAGACGGTGCCGCCAGTGCCCACACCTGCGACGAGGATGTCCACCTCGCCGTCGGTGTCTTCCCAGATCTCCGGGCCGGTGGTGGCGTAGTGGATCTTTGGGTTGGCCTCGTTCTCGAACTGGCGGGCCAGAATGGCGCCCTCGTTCTGCTCTACCAGCTCGTTGGCCTTTTCCACGGCACCCTTCATGCCGGCAGCGCCCGGGGTGAGCACGATCTCAGCGCCGTACGCGCGCAGCAGCACGCGGCGCTCGTTGGACATGGTTTCCGGCATGGTCAGGATGACCTTGTAGCCCTTCGCGGCACCCGCGAGTGCGAGCGCAATGCCGGTGTTTCCGGAGGTGGCTTCGACGATGGTGCCGCCCGGCTTCAGGTCGCCGGACGCCTCGGCGGCCTCGATGATGGCTTTGCCGATGCGGTCCTTGACGGAGTTTGCCGGGTTGTAGAACTCCAGCTTGGCCAGCACACGGGCCTTGGAGCCGTTGGCCTCGGTGATGTCAGTGAGTTCCACCAGCGGGGTGCCGCCGATGAGGTCGAGAACGTTGCTTGCGATCTTCGCCATAAGTCATCCCCTCCTGGGGTTTTCTTGGTTTGTTGCGTTTCCAGTGACAGCATACACGCCGAAGTAGACAGTATGGTTTGTCGGTAGTGTACTGTCCGGTACGGAAGGGGTTTCGGTGGGACGCGTCTCGCGCTTTGAGAGCGGGGTTAAATTTGGCTACCCCCGTTCGCGCGATATGATCACTGTGGTTTTTGAGTCCTGTTCGGATTCGGGTGTGCCCCAAATGGGTGCCCCCGAAACGGTGGAAGGCGACACGTATGACGATGGATGCGCAGCGCATCAAGGACGACGATGACGCGATTCGCGCGGCGCTGACCGCGCTGAAGACCGCAACCGGCATTCCAGTGGCGATGTACGGCACTCTCTTGTCGGACAACCGGATCCAGATCACCCAATGGATCGGCCTGCGCACTCCGGCACTGCAGAACCTCAGCATCGCTGAGGGCGCTGGCGTTGGCGGCCGTGTCGTGTCTACCCGCCGCGCCGTGGGTATCGCCGACTACACGCGCGCTTCTGTGATCTCCCACGAGTACGACCAGCAGATTCAGGACGAGGGCCTGCACTCCGTCGTGGCCGTGCCGGTGATCGTGCAGCGCGAGATCCGGGGCGTTTTGTACGTCGGCGTGCATTCGCCCGTGCGTCTGGGCGACAAAGTTATCGAAGAGGTCGCTATGACCGCCCGCACCCTCGAGCAGGAGCTTGCGGTCAATGCGGCGCTGCGCTCCTCCGACGGCGGGGACCGGGCTGGCGCGAAGTCCGGGCGTGCGATGAACGGCGCGGAGTGGGAGCAGGTGCGCGCGACCCACTCGAAGCTGCGCATGCTGACGAACCGGGTGGAGGACGAGAAGCTGCGCAAGGAGCTGGAGCAGCTCTGCGAGCAGCTGGTGTCTCCGGTCGCCGTGAAGCAGACCACCAAGTTGTCGGCGCGCGAGCTGGACGTGCTTGCCTGCGTGGCCCTTGGGCACACCAACGTTGAGGCTGCCGCGGAGATGGGCATCGGTGCTGAGACCGTGAAGTCCTACCTCCGCAGCGTGATGCGCAAACTCGGTGCTCACACCAGGTATGAGGCGGTCAATGCCGCCCGTCGCATCGGCGCGCTGCCTTAAGCATTTGCCTATCGACGTCGCTTGCGGTTCTGTACTGTGGCGGACGTGAAAGAACGGTTTTTGGTTTCAGGTGGCGCCCGGCTTGCGGGCGAAGTTCGCGTCGACGGCGCCAAGAACAGCGTGCTCAAGCTGATGGCCGCAGCCCTTCTGGCCGAAGGCACCACCACGCTGCGTAACTGCCCGCAGATCCTTGATGTTCCGCTGATGCGCGACGTCCTGGTCGGGCTGGGCTGCGAGGTGGACATCGAAGGCGACGTGGTGCGCATTCACACCCCGGCCGAGGTTTCCCCGCACGCCGACTTTGATGCGGTGCGCCAGTTCCGCGCCTCCGTGGCGGTGCTAGGACCGTTGGTGGCCCGCTGCACCGAGGCGTATGTGGCGCTTCCCGGCGGCGACGCGATCGGGTCCCGACCGCTGGATATGCACCAGTCCGGCCTGGAGAAACTGGGCGCGACCACGCATATCGAGCACGGAGCAGTGGTGGCGCGTGCCGAGAGACTCACCGGCGCCTCCATCAAACTGGACTTCCCGTCCGTGGGAGCGACGGAGAACATCATCACCGCAGCCGTGCTCGCGGATGGCCGCACAGTGCTGGACAACGCGGCGCGCGAACCGGAGATTGTGGACCTGTGCACCTTGCTGAACTCCATGGGCGCGCGTATCGACGGTGCCGGCACGTCCACCATCACTGTCGATGGCGTCGATTCGCTCTCGCCGACGGAGCACACGGTGGTCGGCGACCGCATCGTCGCCGGCACGTGGGCGTACGCGGCCGCGATGACGCAGGGCGACATCACCGTCACCGGTGCGGCACCCGGGCACCTGCACTTGGCCCTTTCGAAGCTGAAGCTCGCGGGCGCCGACGTGGAGACGTATGACAACGGATTCCGCGTGCGCATGGACCACCGCCCGCGCGCCGTGGACTATCAGACCTTGCCATACCCGGGATTTCCCACCGACCTGCAGCCCATGGCGATTGCGCTGTCCGCGATTGCCGACGGCGTATCCGTGATCACCGAGAACGTCTTCGAGGCGCGCTTCCGGTTCGTGGACGAAATGCTGCGCCTGGGGGCTGACGCGCATGTGGACGGCCACCACGTCATGTTGCGTGGGGTGAACAACCTGTCTTCGACCGACGTCTGGTCTTCCGACATCCGTGCAGGCGCCGGCCTCGTGCTCGCCGGTCTGGTTGCAGACGGGGTGACCACCGTGCACGAGGTGCACCACATCGACCGCGGCTACCCGGCTTTCGTCGAGCAGTTAAACGCGCTTGGTGCACATGTTGAACGCGCTTAAAAACCGACTGTGCGCTGCGGGTTTGTGTTGTGTGTGGGGTGTGTGTAACTTATATCGAGTCAGCGAGACCGACAACGCCCCGCTGGAAGGTGAGATTCTTTCCGGTTTGTGTGGCGGGCAGGAAAACAATCGCTGGTAGATTCCAAAGTCACTTTGATGCTGGCTCACTGTGTGTGGGTTGGTGTTGGGTGTGCTGGTGTTGTTTGAGAACTCGATAGTGTGCCAATGTACTTTTGTTGCGTGGGTGTGTTTGCCTGCCTCTTTTTGTGCACTGTGTGGTGTGCGCCTTTTTGGGTGTGTGCCGGTGGTGGCGTGGTTGAATTCCAATGATGGATCGCGTCATCTTTTGGTTCATAGTGTGCGTGGGGTGTGGTTGAACATGTTTCACGTATTTTGATCGGCCCTGCTTTATAACCCCGTCGGGTTGGGGTCGGTTGTTGAACCTTGTAATTTTTGGATTTTTGCCAGTCCGGCGCCTGTTTGGGTGTTGGTTGGTTTGTTTTTGGTTGGGTATTGGGCTTTTCACGGCCTGTTTCTTTCTGAAACGTTTTTTGTGGAGAGTTTGATCCTGGCTCAGGATGAACGCTGGCGGCGTGCTTAACACATGCAAGTCGAACGGAAAGGCCAGTGCTTGCACTGGTACTCGAGTGGCGAACGGGTGAGTAACACGTGGGTGATCTGCCCTGCACTTCGGGATAAGCCTGGGAAACTGGGTCTAATACCGGATAGGACCACATTTTGGATGGTGTGGTGGAAAGTTTTTCGGTGTGGGATGAGCTCGCGGCCTATCAGCTTGTTGGTGGGGTAATGGCCTACCAAGGCGTCGACGGGTAGCCGGCCTGAGAGGGTGTACGGCCACATTGGGACTGAGATACGGCCCAGACTCCTACGGGAGGCAGCAGTGGGGAATATTGCACAATGGGCGCAAGCCTGATGCAGCGACGCCGCGTGGGGGATGACGGCCTTCGGGTTGTAAACTCCTTTCGCTAGGGACGAAGCTTATTTGTGACGGTACCTGGAGAAGAAGCACCGGCTAACTACGTGCCAGCAGCCGCGGTAATACGTAGGGTGCGAGCGTTGTCCGGAATTACTGGGCGTAAAGAGCTCGTAGGTGGTTTGTCGCGTCGTTTGTGTAAGCCCGCAGCTTAACTGCGGGACTGCAGGCGATACGGGCATAACTTGAGTGCTGTAGGGGAGACTGGAATTCCTGGTGTAGCGGTGGAATGCGCAGATATCAGGAGGAACACCGATGGCGAAGGCAGGTCTCTGGGCAGTAACTGACGCTGAGGAGCGAAAGCATGGGTAGCGAACAGGATTAGATACCCTGGTAGTCCATGCCGTAAACGGTGGGCGCTAGGTGTGAGTCCCTTCCACGGGGTTCGTGCCGTAGCTAACGCATTAAGCGCCCCGCCTGGGGAGTACGGCCGCAAGGCTAAAACTCAAAGGAATTGACGGGGGCCCGCACAAGCGGCGGAGCATGTGGATTAATTCGATGCAACGCGAAGAACCTTACCTGGGCTTGACATACACCAGATCGCCGTAGAGATACGGTTTCCCTTTGTGGTTGGTGTACAGGTGGTGCATGGTTGTCGTCAGCTCGTGTCGTGAGATGTTGGGTTAAGTCCCGCAACGAGCGCAACCCTTGTCTTATGTTGCCAGCAATTCGGTTGGGGACTCGTGAGAGACTGCCGGGGTTAACTCGGAGGAAGGTGGGGATGACGTCAAATCATCATGCCCCTTATGTCCAGGGCTTCACACATGCTACAATGGTCGGTACAACGCGTTTGCGAGCCTGTGAGGGTGTGCTAATCGCTGAAAGCCGGTCGTAGTTCGGATTGGGGTCTGCAACTCGACCCCATGAAGTCGGAGTCGCTAGTAATCGCAGATCAGCAACGCTGCGGTGAATACGTTCCCGGGCCTTGTACACACCGCCCGTCACGTCATGAAAGTTGGTAACACCCGAAGCCAGTGGCCTGTTAAAGGGAGCTGTCGAAGGTGGGATCGGCGATTGGGACGAAGTCGTAACAAGGTAGCCGTACCGGAAGGTGCGGCTGGATCACCTCCTTTCTAAGGAGCTTTTATTTTGTGTGCCCACAGTTGTGGGCGAATGTGGTTGAGTCGCCGAGTGTGTGACTGCCACTGTGTTGTTTTTGCCGGGTGGAGGCATACCCGTAGGTCGCCGTGTCATCGAAGGTGGTGATGGTGGTGCCTGGTTGGGGTGTGTGCTGCGTGGTGTTGGGGTTGGTGGATACACCATATTGCGTGACAAAAGGGGTTTTTCGTTGGTGCACTGTTGGGTGTCTGGGGCAGCATTGGTTGTTCCTGTTGGGCCCTGCGTACACGGCTGCGTTGTTGTGGTTGGTTGTGTGTGGGGTTGTGTTGTGTGAGAACTGTATAGTGGACGCGAGTATCTTTCTTTTTTGTGTTTTGGTGTTTATACCTGTTTGTTTGTGTGTCCGTGTGTTTTGTTACGGGCGTATGGTGGATGCCTTGGCATGCTGAGCCGATGAAGGACGTGTGAGGCTGCGTTATGCCTCGGGGAGTTGCCAACAAAGCGTTGATCCGAGGATGTCCGAATGGGGAAACCCAGCACCGGTTGTGTGGTGTTACCCGCAGGTGAATTCATAGTCTGTGTGGGGGTTGACGCGGGGAAGTGAAACATCTCAGTACCCGTAGGAGAAGAAAACAATTGTGATTCCGTGTGTAGTGGCGAGCGATAGCGGATGAGGCTAAACCGTGTGCGTGTGATACCTGGCAGGGGTTGCGTGTGCGGTGTTGTGGGGCGCAAATGTTGCAGGCTGCCGACTGCAAGCGCAACGCATATGCATCAGCGGAAGCATCTGGGATGGTGCACCGGAGTAGGTGATGAGTCCTGTACGTGAAGGTGTGTGTGGTTGTGTTGTTTGTGTTCCCGAGTAGCAGCGGGCTCGTGGAATCTGCTGTGAATCTGCCGGGACCACCCGGTAAGCCTAAATACTCAGTGTGACCGATAGTGGATGAAGTACCGTGAGGGAATGGTGAAAAGTACCCCGGGAGGGGAGTGAAAGAGTTCCTGAAACCATGCGCTTACAATCCGTCAGAGCACCTTGTGTGTGATGGCGTGCCTTTTGAAGAATGAGCCTGCGAGTCAGCGGCATGTCGCGAGGTTAACCCGTTTGTGTGGGGTAGTCGTAGCGAAAGCGAATCCGAATAGGGTGGCAAGTGGCATGTCCTGGACCCGAAGCGGGGTGATCTACCCATGGCCAGTGTGAAGCAGCTGTAAGAGGTTGTGGAGGCGCGAACCCACTTAGGTTGAAAACTGAGGGGATGAGCTGTGGGTAGGGGTGAAAGGCCAATCAAACTCCGTGATAGCTGGTTCTCCCCGAAATGCATTTAGGTGCAGCGTGATGTGAGCTTGCCGGAGGTAGAGCTACTGGTTGGTTGAGCGGGACTATCATCTTAGCGACGTCAGCCAAACTCCGAATACCGGTTATAGTGGTGCATTGCAGTGAGACTGTGGGGGATAAGCTTCATAGTCGAGAGGGAAACAGCCCAGATCGCCGGTTAAGGCCCCTAAGGGTGTGCTAAGTGGAAAAGGATGTGGGATCGCGAAGACAGCCAGGAGGTTGGCTTAGAAGCAGCCATCCTTGAAAGAGTGCGTAATAGCTCACTGGTCGAGTGGTTCCGCGCCGACAATTCAGTGGGGCTCAAGCACACCGCCGAAGCCGCGGCAAACAATTTTGTTGTTTGGGTAGGGGAGCGTCGTGTGTGGGGTGAAGCCGTATCGGAAGGAGCGGTGGACTGCATGCGAGTGAGAATGCAGGCATGAGTAACGAATGGCAAGTGAGAATCTTGCCCGCCGGATGACTAAGGGTTCCTGGGTCAAGTTCGTCTTCCCAGGGTGAGTCGGGTCCTAAGGCGAGGCCGACAGGCGTAGTCGATGGTTAACGGGTTGATATTCCCGTACCCGTATGTGCGCGCCCAGTATCGAAGCGGTGAGACTAACCACCCTGATCTGCCGATCGTTGCCATCCCTTCGGGGATGGTTGGTTGGTGGTGATGCGTGGGGCCTGATCCGTTGTAGGTCAGTGATGGGGTGACGCAGTGAGGTAGCTAAGCCGCTTATTGGATTGCGGTGCAAGCGTGTGGCACGACAACATTGGTCAAATCCGGTTGTCATCAAGTGTGAGGCGTGATGCGTAGCCCGAATCGGGTGATGTTGGTGATCCTGTACTGCCGAGAAAAGCCTCTAGCGATGTGCATGTACGGCCCGTACCCATAACCGACACAGGTGGTCAGGTAGAAAATACTAAGGCGAGCGGGTGAACTGTGGTTAAGGAACTCGGCAAAATGCCCCCGTAACTTCGGGAGAAGGGGGACCACAACCGGTGACACACATTCGTGTTGAGCTGGTTGGGGTCGCAGAGAAGAGAGGGGAGCGACTGTTTATCAAAAACACAGGTCCGTGCGAAGACGGTTAAGTTGATGTATACGGACTGACGCCTGCCCGGTGCTGGAAGGTTAAGAGGACCCGTTAGGACGTTGTCCGAAGCGGAGAATTTAAGCCCCAGTAAACGGCGGTGGTAACTATAACCATCCTAAGGTAGCGAAATTCCTTGTCGGGTAAGTTCCGACCTGCACGAATGGCGTAACGACTCCCCTGCTGTCTCAACCACAGGCCCGGTGAAATTGCAGTACGAGTAAAGATGCTCGTTTCGCGCGGCAGGACGAAAAGACCCCGGGACCTTCACTATAGCTTGGTATTGGCATTCGGTGCGGTTTGTGTAGGATAGGTGGGAGACTTGGAAGCATGCACGCCAGTGTGTGTGGAGTCGTTGTTGAAATACCACTCTGACCGTAGTGGATATCTAACCTTGGCCCATGATCTGGGTTGGGGACAGTGCCTGGTGGGTAGTTTAACTGGGGCGGTTGCCTCCCAAAATGTAACGGAGGCGCCCAAAGGTTCCCTCAGCCTGGTTGGCAATCAGGTGTGTAGAGTGTAAGTGCACAAGGGAGCTTGACTGCGAGACTTGCAAGTCGAGCAGGGACGAAAGTCGGGACTAGTGATCCGGCACCTACTTGTGGATGTGGTGTCGCTCAACGGATAAAAGGTACCCCGGGGATAACAGGCTGATCTTCCCCAAGAGTCCATATCGACGGGATGGTTTGGCACCTCGATGTCGGCTCGTCGCATCCTGGGGCTGGAGTAGGTCCCAAGGGTTGGGCTGTTCGCCCATTAAAGCGGCACGCGAGCTGGGTTCAGAACGTCGTGAGACAGTTCGGTCTCTATCCGCCGCGCGCGTTGAAACTTGAAGAAGGCTGTCCCTAGTACGAGAGGACCGGGACGGACGTACCTCTAGTGTGCCAGTTGTTCCGCCAGGAGCACGGCTGGTTGGCTACGTACGGGAGGGATAACCGCTGAAAGCATCTAAGCGGGAAGCCTGTTTTAAGATGAGGTTTCATTTGAGGTTCCCAGGAGACTACTGGGTTGATAGGCCGGACCTGGAAGCACAGCAATGTGTGGAGGCGACCGGTACTAATACACCAATAAACACCAATCACACACCAATAGGTTGTGAACACCGCGAAGAAACACACAAGCTTGTTGCTTGCGTCCACTGTGCAGTCACTGACACAACACACCACCGGCGATACAACCGGTTGGCCAACAATAATTGCATCACGCTGATTGTTAATCAGCCGACCATGCCCCAAAGGTGTGTCGGTGGTTGATGGCGGCGGGGAAACGCCCGGTCCCATTCCGAACCCGGAAGCTAAGCCCGCCCGCGCCGATGGTACTGCCCCCGGGAGGGAGTGGGAGAGTAGGTTACCGCCGACCCAACAACTTCACACAACACACCCGCCGCACCAACACTGATGGTGCGGCGGGTGCTTTGCTATGCCTGGCCCGAACCCACCTGGCTAGACTCCGCATTGCGGACAACACCAGATACACCAACTATTGGCGCTTACCCACGAAAGTCCGGGGTGCAATTCCGCCTTGCGGACAACCACACCCGCACCCATCATTGGTGCACACCAACCAATTCCGTGCCCGGGCCTCACTCCGCATTGCGGACAAGCACAGTGGCACCCATCATTGGTGCACACCCATGAAATCCCCGGGGCGAAATCACCCGGCGGGCCGCGACCTGCCAACTAGGGGCCACATAGGTCGCGGGGACAGCACACGCAGCCACGATGACGCCGACAGTGGGGCGAAAGTCGAGTACCGGACGTCGAGTACGCCCGCGTACACCGACGGACTCGACCTCCACTACTCGACCAACAACGCACCCACAACAACCCAGGTACGGTCCACACTCCGCATTGCGGACAACCCCAGATGCACCCATCATTGGCGCACACCCACGAAAGCCCGGCCCCACCAAACTCCGCATTGCGGACAACTGGGCCTGCACCAACAATGGGTGCTTACCCACGGACCATGTAGCTGGCGGTCTCGTAAAAGTTGACACAAAGCGCGCGATTTCCCACCTGGGCAACCAGCGGCCGAAAACGGCTGGACCGTCAACGTTTACGAAAGCCGCCGCCGCGAACATCCGCATTGCGGACAACCTGCCGACCCCCATCATTGGGGAACACCCACGAATTCTTCAAGGGAGTAGCTAACGACCTTCCCCGCCTTACCGGGTGCGTATAGTCCCGGAGGAACGGAATGACAGGGAGGCGAACCTCGATGGCTGATTCGGACGAGATCCTTGAGACAGAAACACCCCACACAGGTGCACCCGGCACAGGAACGCCAGAACCCGCAGTGAGCGGGGCTGCGGCACGAGCGGTGTCGCTGGTCAAGACGTATGGCAAGGGCGATACCGAAGTCAGAGCGCTCGACGGCGTCGATATCGAGTTCGGCCGTAACGAGTTCACTGCGATTATGGGACCGTCCGGTTCGGGGAAGTCGACGCTCATGCACGTGATGGCGGGGCTTGACTCCGCCACCACGGGGTCGGCGTACATCGGGGAGACAGATCTGTCGGAGCTGAATGACAAGGAGCTCACGACACTGAGGCGCGACCGCCTCGGATTCATCTTCCAGTCCTTCAACCTGGTTCCCACTCTCACCGCCGCTGAGAACATCACGCTGCCCACGAGCATTGCGGGCGGCAAGGTTGACCAGGCGTGGTTCGATGAGGTTACTGCGCGCCTCGGCCTAGCCAAGCGCCTGGATCACCGCCCGGCGGAGCTGTCGGGAGGCCAGCAGCAGCGCGTCGCCTGCGCCCGCGCGTTGGTGAGCCGCCCTGAGTTGATTTTCGGCGACGAACCGACGGGGAACCTGGATTCCAACGCGTCGCGCGAGGTCCTGGAGATTCTCCGCACGGCGGTGGATAAGGACGGGCAGACGGTGGTCATTGTCACGCATGATGCCCGTGCTGCGTCCTATGCCGACCGGGTGGTGTTTTTGCGTGACGGCAACATCGTCGACGAGATGCGCGACCCGGACATGGATTCCATCCTCCGCGTCATGGCTGGCATGGAGGACTAGATGGCCGACACGCTGACGAAGGTCTCGCTGCGCAACGTCGCAGCGCACAAGCTGCGACTCGCGCTGACGGTGCTGGCAGTTGTGCTGGGCACGGCGTTCCTGTCGGGTGCGCTGATGTTCACGAACATGCTGTCCGCCACGTTCGATTCTGCGGTGGACACGGCGCTCGAGGACGTGGATGCGGTGGTGCGCCCGACCGAGGGCAGCATCGATAGGGACACGTTCGACGCCATCAGGGGCACCGAGGGCGTCGATCGGGTGAATGTGTTCGTGGATGTTCCTGTGGTCGTCGCTAGGCAAGATGAAGTTGCGATTCAGACGCAACTCGGAACCTCGCGCCTCATGCCTTTCTACGGCGAAGGTGAGGCAGTGGGAAGGGCGCCTTTGCTTATCGACGGCTCCGCTCCCACCGCCGCCGGCGACATCGCCGTCAACGCGAACGGCGCGCAGAAGTACGGCATCGAGATGGGCGAGAAGCTCATCGTGGTAGACAAGGACGGGCGCAACGAGTTCACCGTCACGGGGTTGTATGAGGACCCGCTGGCGCAGGAAACGTCGCTGGTGCTGCGGGTGGGGGAGCAGGCATACCTTGACGTGTACCGGGATGGCGCGTCGGTGCCGGCGGTGACGGTGGATGGGGGACAGGGGGTCGTCGATAGGTTGAAAAGCGAGTTTCCTGAGTTGGAGGTGCGCGCGGGCGCGGATGTGGCCGAAGAAATCTCCCAGCAGATTCGGGATGGCCTGAGCTTTGTCAGCTACTTTTTGGTCGCGTTCGGCCTGGTGGGCTTGTTGGTGGGGACGTTCCTCATTGCGAACACCTGCTCCATGATCGTGGCGCAGCGTACCCGCGAGTTCGCGCTGCTGCGCGCGCTGGGGGCCGCGCGCGGGCAGATCACCCGCTCGGTGGCGTTCGAGTCCGCCCTGGTGGGTGTGATTGGCTCTGCGCTCGGCGTCGCCGGTGGCGTGGGGCTGGTGGCGCTGATCCGGGTGGCGATGGCGCGCTACGGCATGCCGCTACCGGATGCGGGTACGGGCCTGTCCGTGCGCGCGGTGGTAGTGCCGATTGTGGTGGGCACGCTGGTGACGGTGCTCTCAGCCCTGGCGCCGGCGCGCAAGGCGGGGCAGGTCAAGCCGGTGGAGGCGATGCGTTCCAGCGAGGCCGCCACGCCGCAGCCGCTGCGTTGGCGCACTGTCGCGGGTCTTGTCCTGGTGGCCACGGGCGTGGCCGCCGCGGTGTACGCGATGGGCTGGGACGACGGACCGACCGGGCGCCGAGCGGCCCTGGTGGGGGCGGCGGCGCTGGCTGCGATTACCGGCCTGTTCTTGTCCGGCCCGGCGCTGAGCTTGCCGGTGGTGCCGCCGCTGGGCAGGGTCATCGGCGCGCCGTTCGGCGCGGTGGGCACACTCGCCTCCACAAACACGCGCCGCAACCCGCACCGCACCGCCACCACGGCGTTTGCACTGATGCTGGGCATTGCGCTTGTGACGGTGATTGGCATGCTGGGCGCGTCGATGAAGCGCTCGGTGGATGACGTCGCCACCAGCGAGGTGTCCGCGGACTTCGTGCTCTCCGGACCGCAGAACGGGGTGTTCCCGCTGCCGGAGGACCTGCCGGAGCGCCTGCAATCGGTCGAGGGCGCTGGCGAGACAGCCGCCTACACCCAGGCGCCGATCTCGGTGGACGGGCAGTTCGGCTACCAGCTCGGCGGTTTCGGCGTCACCGACGTGCTGCGCGGCGACCCGGCGGACCTGATCACCCTGGACATGGTTGCGGGGAGCTCCAGCCTGGACGGCAACACCATCATCGCGCCCGAGCCGCTGGCGCAGGAGCACGGCTGGCGCGTCGGCGACACGTTGACTGTCGCCGGGCCCAGCGGGGAGTCGGTTCAGGCAACCCTGGGCGGGCTGTTTGCGCCGTCAAATATCTTGCAGTCGTTTGTGGTTTCCGACGAGGCGGCCGCCGCCACGGGCGCGCGCGGCACGGGCCGGATCCTCATGATCGGTGTGAACAACGACGGCACGGTGGACGAGGACCAGCTGCGCGCCAACCTCGAGGAGCTGGTGCGCCACGACATTGTGGTGCAGGTGCGCTCCACGCAGGATATGGCCGGCGAGGTCTCCGCCATGATCGACCAGATGCTGTTCATCCTCTATGCGCTGCTGTCCCTGGCGGTGGTGATTGCGGTGCTGGGCATTGTGAACACGCTGACGCTGTCGGTGATAGAGCGCCGCCAGGAGATCGGCATGTTGCGCGCGGTGGGCACGCAGCGCCGCCAGATCCGGACGATGATCACGCTCGAGTCGGTGCAGATGACGGTCTATGGCGCGATCCTCGGCGTGCTGTTGGGGCTCGGTTTGGGGTGGGCGTTCCTTACTGTCCTTGAGGCGAAAGGCTTAACGACGATCGTGGTCCCGTGGCCGCTCATCGGCACCGTGCTTGGCGGCTCGTTTGTCGTCGGTTTGTTGGCCGCGGTGTGGCCGGCCGGCAGGGCCGCGAAGACGCCGCCGCTGGACGCGATCGCGGAGTAGGGGGGGCTCACCCGAAGCCGTACACGCCGACCGCGGAGGCGGCGATGGCGGCCAGGGCGGTGCCCACGCCGTACTTCGCGGCCAGGACGAACTCGCCGGCCTTTGCCATCTCCCCGAGCTGCCGCGCGAGCATGGACAGGGTGGACAGGGCACCTGCGAAACCCACACCGATGCCGACGCGCAACACGCCCGGCGCTGCCACCGCGAAGCCGATGACTGCGGCCGCCGAGACGTTCGCCGCGAAAGTGGACGCAAGCGTGCTGTGGATCTGGCGCATGAGTACCCAGCGGGCAAACCCGCCTAGCATTCCGCCGATGAACACGGCCACAACTCCGATGAGTAGAGGCAACAGGTCAGGCATGCCGGTGTCCCCGGGTGGCGTCGCCGGCCATCCAGGCCAGGGTGGCGGTGGTGAGGCTGAGCGCGATGATGAATCCGGCCCACACCGGCGAATCCGACACCGCGGTCAGGGAAACAGCGGACAGGGTGGAAAACCCGCCGAGGAAGCCCACGCCCCAGAACGGGCCGGGTTGGAACAGGCCCATGGCAAAGCAGGCGACCAGGTTCACCGCAGAGGTGACGGTCAGCGCGAGGGCTTCGGGCGTGGTGGGGCTAACCCAGATGAGGACCAGGTAGCGTGCGACAGCTCCAAGCCCCGCGCCCAACGCCACGGAAAGGCCGGTTGTTAGGTCATCGAACTGCACATTTGTCCACCTTAGCGCCCTATCCGGCGAAGGCGCGAAGGCCCCAGCGCATGCCGAACCAGACGGCGACGATGCCCAGCACCGCCGTGCACAGCGCGTAGCGAAGTGCTTCACGGTGGCGCCCGGCGGCGATCAGGTCGCCGAGCTCACGCGCCAGCGTGGACCAGGTGGAAAGCGCGCCGGCGAAGCCTGCGCCGAGCGCGATCTGCCACGCGATTGGGGCGGTGGCGGCGAAACCGGCTACGGCGCAGGCCACGGTGTTGGCGGCGAAGGTGGCGGCGTGGGCGTTGCCGATCAGCTTCGTTAAGGCGAACCGGGACATGCCGCCGAGCACGCCGCCGGCGAACACCACGGCGAGGGTGAGTGCCAATCCGAGCCAGCTAGCCATGGCGGCGCTCCCGGAGGGTGTGGCCGAGAAGGTAGGAAACTATAGACGTCGCAAAGCTAAGTGCAATGATGACCAGCGCGATGATCGCCTCCGACTGCATCGCCGCCACCGAAATCGCGGAGAAGGTGGTGAAGCCGCCCAAAAACCCGGTGCCCCACACTGGGCCCGGTTTCCACGCGCCCATGGCGAAGCAGCCTGCGATGTTGACGGCGAAGGTCAGTGCGAGCGCCGCGGTGGTGCCGGGTGCGGCGCCATAGAGCACAACAAGGTGCCTGACGACGGCCCCAAGGCCCGCCCCGAGGCCAATCAGCAATGCTGTCCGGAATGTGTCCACGGCTGCGAGTCTATCGCCAGTCCATCTGCTGGCGTTCCACGAAGTCGGCGACCTCTTCCGGCGTCTTAGTCAGCTTCGGGTCCCAGGCGAGGTACTCGCGGGTCTCGCGCACCACCAAGCCCGACAGGATGAGCAGACCGATGAGGTTCGGGATGGCCATCAGCCCATTGGACAGGTCGGAGAACGTCCACGCCAGCTCCAGCGACGCCACCGCGCCGACAAACGACAGGGCAGTGAAGAACATGCGGTAGGGGATGGACGCCCAGTCGCCGAACAGTGCCACGATGGCGCGCTCGCCGTAGTAGGACCAGCCCAGGATGGTGGAAAACGCGAAGAAGATCAGGGCGACGGAGACGATCAGGCTGCCCCACTCGCCGGGCAGGGCCGTCTCGAAGGCGGTGGCGGTCATGATCGCGGCCTGGTCGCGGCCCATGTCCCAGGTGCCGGCGGTGACGATGACCAGGCCGGTGATCGTGACAACCAAGATGGTGTCGATGAACGTCTGGGTCATGGACACCAGCGCCTGGCGCGCCGGGTGCTGCGTCTTCGCGGCCGCGGCGGCGATTGCGGCGGAGCCCATGCCGGACTCGTTGGAGAAGATGCCGCGGGCCACGCCGAACTGGATGGCCAGCATGATGCCGGAGCCGACGAAACCGCCGGTGGCTGCGGTGCCGGTGAACGCGTCGGTGAAGATGGTGGTGATGGCCGCCGGCACCCGGTCCGCCATCAGCGCCAGCGCGGTGATGCCGCCGCCGACGTAGATGACGATCATCAGCGGCACGAACGCCGCGGTGATTTTGCCGATGCCCTCGATGCCGCCGAGCACGGCCGCGCCGACGGCGAAGAAGATGATCACGCCGGCGACGTTCGCGCTGATGCCGAAGGCGTCGTTCATGCCCGCGGCGATGGAGTTGCCCTGGGCGAGGTTGCCGATGCCGAAGGAGGCGAAGATGGTGAACAGGGTAAACGCCGCAGCGAGGAATTTACCGAAGCGGCCGCCGACACCGGTTTTTAAGTACTCGTGGGGCCCGCCCTGCTGCTTGCCTTTCTTGTCGGTGGTGCGGAAACGCACGCCCAGGTATGCCTCGGAGTACTTCGAGGCCATGCCGACGATGCCGGTGAGCCAGATCCAAAACAGCGCGCCGGGCCCGCCGATGGAGATCGCGGTGGCCACGCCGACGATGTTGCCGGTGCCCACCGTGGCGGCCAGGGCGGTGGTCAGCGCCTGGTAGTTGGAGATGTCGCCCGCGCCTTCCTCGGACTTGTCCACGAAGGCGTGGCGGGTGGCGCGGCCGAGGGTGCGGAACTGGATGCCGCGCAGGCGTACGGTCAAAAACAGGCCGGTGCCCAGCAGCAGAGGGATGAGCAGGAACGGTCCCCAGACAAAGGTGGAGATAGCACTGAGGATGTTGTTCAAGTTGTCAGCCATGAACAGAAGTAAAACATACAGCGCGGTGAATAATATATAGGTGGCAGGAAAAACATTCACGGGCGATGATGGTGGGAAGGACTCTGCCTGAGACACAAGGAGTATTCCCATGGCACACCAACGCGCCGGACAGCCCGCCCGCGAGGACGACCTCATCGACATCGCCGAGGTGATCACCGCCTACTACACCCGCGACATCGACCCGGACAACCCGGACCAGCAGGTCGCCTTCGGCACCTCCGGCCACCGCGGCTCGTCCCTGGACAACGCGTTCAACGAGGCGCACATCCTGGCCACCACGCAGGCGATCGTGGACTACCGCCGCGGCGAGGGCATCGACGGGCCGGTCTACATCGGCCGCGACACCCACGCCCTGTCCGAGCCGGCGATGGTCTCCGCGATCGAGGTGCTCATCGCCAATGGGGTGCCGGTGCTTGTCGACGCTAAAGGGCGCTACACTCCCACCCCGGCCGTCTCCCACGCCATCCTGACCCACACCAGCGGCAAGGCCGACGGCATTGTGGTGACCCCGTCCCACAACCCGCCGCGCGACGGCGGTTTCAAATACAACCCGCCCACCGGCGGCCCGGCGCCGGCGGAGGCGACGGATTGGATTGCCAAGCGCGCCAACGAGTACATCGCCGCAGGCCTCGACGGTGTGAAGCGCACCCCTGTCACTGGCGTGCTGGACGAGCGCGCCGGGAAGTTCGACTACCTCGACCACTACGTTTCCGACCTGGGCAACGTGGTGGACATGGACGCGATCAAGGCGTCCGGCCTGCACATCGGCGCTGACCCGATGGGCGGTGCGTCCGTGGACTACTGGGGTGCGATCGGCGAGCGTTACGGGCTGAACCTCGAGGTGGTCAACCCGCACGTGGACGCCACCTGGCGGTTTATGACGCTGGACACCGACGGCAAGATCCGCATGGACTGCTCCAGCCCGAACTCCATGGCCTCGCTGGTGCACAACCGAGACAAGTTCGATCTGGCCACCGGCAACGACGCCGACGCGGACCGCCACGGCATTGTCACCCCGGACGCCGGTTTGATGAACCCGAACCACTACCTGGCCGTGGCCATCGAGTACCTATTCAGCCACCGCGACGGCTGGGCGGATGGCACCGCGGTGGGCAAGACGCTGGTCTCGTCCTCCATGATCGACCGCGTGGTCGCATCGCTCGGCCGCGAGCTGGTGGAGGTGCCTGTCGGCTTCAAGTGGTTTGTGCCGGGGCTTATCGACGGCACGATCGGCTTCGGCGGGGAAGAATCTGCCGGCGCGTCGTTTTTGCGCAAGGACGGCACCGTCTGGTCCACCGACAAGGACGGGTTGATTATGGACCTGCTCGCCGCGGAGATCGCCGCCGTGACCGGTAAAACCCCGTCCGCGCGCTACGCGGAGCTCGAGACTGAGTACGGTGCCTCGGCCTACGCGCGCATCGACGCCCCGGCCGGCCGCGAAGAAAAGGCCAAGCTCAAAGCGCTGTCGGCGGACCAGGTCGCGGCGGATGCGTTGGCGGGCGAAGCTATCGTCGCAAAGCTGACTGAAGCTCCCGGCAACGGTGCCGCCATCGGCGGGCTGAAGGTGACCACTGAAAACGCGTGGTTCGCCGCGCGGCCCTCTGGCACCGAGGACAAGTACAAGATCTACGCCGAGTCCTTCAAGGGCGACGCGCATTTGAAGCAGGTGCAAGAGGAGGCACAGGCGCTCGTTTCTGAAGTTTTGGACAACTAATGGAGTAACGTACGACCTGTGAGCACAACGACAACCCCCGCGCCCGAGCGCGACACGAAAGCGCTGGTGCTGGATGTACTTTCCGCACTCGCGCGCTTCTTCATGGCATACGTATGGCTGGACGCCGGCATCGCGAAACTCGGCGTCCCCCTCGACGTAACCAAGACCATCGAGGCCTACGAGATCTTCACCCCCGACTGGTCCTACCTGCTGGCTCACATCATCGGCCCGCTCGAAGTCGCCGGCGGCCTGCTGCTGCTTCTAGGCATCAAGCTGCGCTGGTCCGGCAAGGTGTCAATCATCGTGCTGACGCTGTTCATCATCGGCCTGCTATCCGCCTGGCAGCGCGGGCTGGTCATCGACTGCGGCTGCTTCGACCCGTCTGAGGCCGGCGAAGGCGAGAGCAACCTGCTTGTCACCGTGGCGCGCGACCTGGCCTACATCGCGATTACCGGGTTTATGATGTGGCGCCCGTTTAAGAAGTTCGCTATCTACCCCTAAACTTGAGCGGGTAGACAGTACCCGTCATGCCGCAAGGCACGCACAACAGGAGATAACTGTGACCACACGCAAAGTGGAAAACCCGAACAAGAAGGGCAACGCCGCCTTCATCTGGGCAGTCCTCGCCGTCCTGGCCATCGCCCTCGTGGTGATCGGCCTGATCGTCTTCAACGGCCGCGAAAACCGCAGCGCCGCAATCCAAGAAGAGATGATCGACGTCGAGGGCGTCAACGTCGCCTGGGATGGGGAGGAAAACACCATCCACCTCACCGGCGACAACGCCGACGCGAAGACTGCCGAGCTGTTCGAAGACTTCTCCTGCACCCACTGTGCGGACCTGCACATCGCCACCGACGAGGCAATGCTGGAGAAGCTCAAGGCCGGCGAGATCAACGTTGAACTGCGCCCGATGACCGCCCTGGACCAAGGCCAAGAAGGCCACTCCACCAAGGCGCTCGCTGCCGAGCTGGCCCTGATCGCCAACGGCGACCTGGCGCAGGCGTTCACCGTCCGCGACTACCTGTTCCAGAACCAACAGTCCGCGTACAACAAGTACGACAACGACGGCTTCGCCGACCTGGCCAAGGACTACGAGGCATCCGACGCGGCCATCCAGGACATCCGCGACGGCAAGTACATCGAGGCCGCCAAGCGCATGGGCTCTGAGAACATGAAGTACCAGGAGGACGAGACCGGCGAGGCGTGGACCCCGCGCGTCCTGGTCGACGGTAAGGACATCGAGGACATTGAGGGCAAGCGTGATAACTGGCCGGAGACCCTGGCCGGCATGTAAGCCTTTCGGCTAACGTTTTCACCGCCTCACTCCGGCCCCGGGGTGGGGCGGTTTCGCTTTCCCGCTGGGGATTTGGAGGCCCGCGCGCCCGGCTGTATATTTACGTGAGTTATCCAAGGGGCTATGGCGCAGTTGGTAGCGCACCACACTGGCAGTGTGGGGGTCACGGGTTCGAATCCCGTTAGCTCCACCAAAACACAAACTGCCCGGCTGTTCGGCCGGGCAGTTTTCTCGTTTCGCGGGGGCGGCGCTACTGAGCGGCCTGGCGCATGCCTTCGAAGTATGCGTTGCCGTCAGCGCCGGTGTAGCAGGCGTGTGAATCAACGGGCCACACGTCGCGCGCTTGCTCGCACGTGAACAGGCTCCCGTAGGGGCCGAGGGTGGCCCACTCCATGGCTGGCGGGCCGGATTGCGCCGGCGCGGGTTGCGCCGGTGCCTGTTGCTCGGGTGCGGGTTCGGGTGCTTGCTGTTGTTGGTTCGCGGCTTCACGCTCGGCTGCTTCGCGCTCCGCTGCCTCACGTTCAGCTGCCTTTCGCTCGGCCGCTTCTCGTTCTGCGGCTTCACGTTCCGCTGCCTCGCGTTCGGCCGCTTCGCGCTCTGCTTCCGCGGATTTCGACGCTGCTGCGGCGGAGGAGGACGCGGCCGCCGCGGAAGACGACGAGGCGGCGGCCTCCTTCTCCTCGGCTTCCTTGTCCAAACGCGTGAGGGCGGCGTCGAGCTCCTCGCGGTTGATGATGCCGTCGCCGTCGGCATCGTCCGACGCATCGAGCTTGTGGCTGAGCTGGCGCATGTCGGATTCGCACCCGTCGTCGCCGTCGCACACTGCGGAGGCGATAGCGGGGCTGGTGCCAGCGATGATGTCGGATGAGTTGCCGCAGGAGGCCAAGGTAAGGGCCGCGGCGCAGGCGAGGACGGTGGTGAGTTTCCGGTGCATGGCTAGGAGTGTAGCGCGATCTCATCGGCCGGGAGCTACTCTGAACTGCATGTTTGCGTCACCGATCGGGCCGTTGCGCTTCGTCGCCAGTGAGCGTGGCGTGACCCGCGTGTGCTTCGAGGGGGAGCAATTGCTTATCGACGAACCTTCGGACCACCCCGTAGCCACCCAAGAACTGACCGAATACTTTGCCGGCACGCGCCGGGAGTTCTCCGTGCCGCTGGACCTGCAGAACGTGACCGAGTTCCGCGCTGCGGTGCTGCGGGAGCTGGAGAAAGTCCCGTACGGGGAGACCACCTCCTACGCGGAGCTCGCCCGCGCGGTGGGCAACCCCAATGCGGTGCGCGCGGTGGGCAGCGCGTGCGCCACTAACCCGCTGCCGCTGTTCATCCCGTGCCACCGGGTGCTGCGTTCCGACGGCCAACTCGGCGGTTACCGTGGCGGGGTAGAGGCAAAACGTTTCCTACTGCGAATCGAGGGCATCGATGTCTGACACGTTTGTCAAGCACGGCAGCGCGCCGGGAGCCGCGGCCGCGGAAGCCGCGTACCTGCGCTGGCTGCGCGAGGGCTCCACCGCGGTGGTGGAGGTGCTGGACCTGGACGAGGATGCGAACACGCTGACCATCGAGAAAGTGGATTCGGCCCGCCCGACCGTGGACGCGGCACGCGAGGCCGGCCGGGAGCTGGCCGCCATCCACGCCATGGGGGCCGCCGCGTTCGGCGCGCCCGCGGACGGGTGGGAAGGCCCCAACTTCATCGGCACCCGCCAGCAGGCGTGCGAGCCCACCGAGCGCTGGGCCGAGTTCTACGTGCATCAGCGGGTGCTGCCATTCGCCGAGAAGGCGCTAAGGGCGGGGAATCTCGGGGGCGGCGGTATGGACGTCGTCAAGCAAGCATGCGATGCGCTGCTCGAAGAAGACGAGGACGCCCCGCTGGCGCGCATCCACGGCGACCTGTGGGCGGGCAACCTGCTGTTCGGCGCGGACGGGCCGCGGTTTATCGACCCGGCCGCGCACGGCGGGCACCCGCTGACCGACATCGCGATGCTCGAGCTGTTCGGCGCGCCGCACTTCAGCGCGATCGTGGACGGGTACCTGGATGCCGGCGGCGAGCTGGGGCGCGACTGGCAGCGTCGCATCGCGGTGCACCAACTGCACCCGCTGGCGGTGCACGCGTGGACGCACGGCCCGTCCTACGGCTCCGCGCTCGTGCGCGCGGCGGAGGAGACCCTGCGCGTGATAGACAGTAGGTAATAAAGGAGGAGATTCAGATGGGGAATGTAAAAAACTCGCTAGATAGGCTCGAAGAACTTGGGCTTCTCGAGCAGCGCGGCAAACCCTTCGAAGTGACCTGGGAACCTATCCAGCTCGACTTCACTCTGGAGGAATGGCTCGAAGAGGAACGCGGTGAGGAGCGCTTAGAGCGGGTGATGGCGGACCTCCGCGACCTGCCCTAACGCCACCAGGTGTCGTTCGGGCCCGGCGGCAGGTGGCGCTTGTGCTGGCCGACACGCCACAGGTGCTCGAGGCGCTCGGCGGCCTCGGCGGGAACCCGCTTGCCCTCCAGGTAGTCGTCGATGTGGACGTAGGTGACGCCGAGCGCCTCTTCGTCGGGAAGCGCGGGGCGGTCTTCTTCCAGGTCCGCGGTCGGGACCTTCTCCCACAGGCGGGGTTCGGCGTCGAGGTGGGCCAAAAGCGCCGCGCCCTGGCGCTTGTTCAGCCCGGCCAGCGGCACGAGGTCGGCGGCGCCGTCGCCGTGTTTGGTGAAGAACCCGGTGACGTTCTCCGCCGCATGGTCCGAGCCCACCACCAGCAGGCCGCGCTCGCCGGCGATGGCATACTGGGCGATCATGCGCATGCGCGCCTTGACGTTGCCCTTGTTGAAATCGCCGAGGCTGCCCGCTCCCAGCGCGTCCGCCACAGCACTAGCTAGGGCGGTGGTGGCTGGCTCGATGTCCACCGTGACCGTCTCGTCGGGCTGGATGAACTTGAGTGCCAGCTGCGCGTCGTCCTCGTCGGCCTGCACGCCGTGAGGCAGCCGCACCGCAACGAAGGTCGCGTCGCTACCGTCTGCTCGGCGTTTCTCCACCGCCAGCTGCGCCAGACGCCCAGCGAGCGTGGAGTCCTGCCCGCCGGAAATGCCGAGTACGTACCCCTTCGCGCCGGTGGCGTCCAGGTAGTCCACCAGGAACTTAACGCGCCGGGTGATCTCTTCTTGCGGGTCGATGGTCGGTGCCACGCCGAGGGCGGCGATGATGTCTGACTGCATGGCGCTCATGGTAGGAGGTTTTGATTCGGCGCGTCCGGTGTGTAACATTTACCCCCGTGTTGCGACCCGGCAGCCCGCCGATGGTCGCTAATTGCAGGTAATCCGAGCAGAAAGGAGCGCCCGATGAAGGTCCGCAAGTCGCTTCGGTCGCTGAAGAACAAGCCGGGCGCTCAGGTTGTGCGCCGCCACGGCAAGGTTTTTGTGATCAACAAGAAGGATCCCCGCTTTAAGGCTCGCCAGGGCTAAGCGCGAATCCTGCCCCGTCACCGGTTGGTGGCGGGGCTTTTTGCTTTTCTGCGAAACCCCCGTCCTGAAACTAATTTCGGCCAAAATTACACGCGTGGGAGCCCAAAGCTGTCCATGTTCTAACTACATGTAGGTGATTCGCCACCCCTATCCTGGGAATACCACCCGTGTAACTACTACATGTAGTAGCAGTTGCCGAAGTTTCCCCCAAGGTATAGTGTCTCTTGGTGTTGCCCCGGGGGAGCCGGGGAAGCGAGAAAAAGCGTCGAAACCCTGTCGAATCCCGGTCGAAGACCCGCACAGAAAGAGCCTGAAGAACTATGTCGATCACCGTTTACAGCAAGCCGGCCTGCATGCAGTGCAAGGCAACCGAGAAGGCCCTGACCAAGGCCGGCCTCGAGTTCACCACGGTTGACATCTCCATGGACGACGAGGCCCGCGACTACGTCATGGCCCTCGGCTACGTGCAGGCCCCGGTCGTCGAGGCGAACGGTGAGCACTGGTCCGGCTTCCGCCCGGACCGCATCAAGGGCCTCGCCGCCGCTGCGTAACTGCCCGGTCCCCGCCGCCCGCGCCCGTCCGGCCCGCGGATCCAGCTAGTAAGACCCAGCTAACGGTCCCAAAAAGGCGAATAGCTGGAACCTAGTAGCTGGATTTGGTTCTGGGAGGGGGCGGGAAAAGCGCGGGCGCCACACAACAGAAAACTCAAGACGAAGAAAGGCGGCTGCCATGCTGGTGGTCTACTTCTCTTCCGCGACGGAGAACACGAAGCGGTTTGTGGAGAAGCTCGGCCTCCCGTCCCAGCGCATCCCGTTGCGCAGGAACGACCCGGAACTCAACGTCGACGAGCCGTACGTGCTCATCTGCCCCACATACGGTGGCGGAGTGAGCGTCAGCGGCGGCAACTCGCGGCCGGTGCCGGGGCAGGTGATCCGCTTCCTCAACAACGAAGGCAACCGGAGCCTGATCCGGGGTGTCATCGCCGCCGGCAACTCCAACTTCGGGGCAGATTACTGTCTTGCCGGGAAGGTTATCGCCGACAAGTGTAAGGTCCCATACTTGTACCGGTTCGAGCTCATGGGCTCGGCCGAGGACGTTGCGCACGTGCGCCGCCAACTGGTCGAAAACGCTGGAAGGTTGGGGCTGCGTGGGGGACCGGAGGTCGTCGATAGGCAAGATGCCCCGGACGAATCCGAGCGGCTTGCAAAACTGCGCGAAAAATACGCCGGTAAATATTCAAGAACACGATGAAGGACGAGATGTGACTACCCAGACTGTCGGTAAGAATGTCCCGGAGCCGGTCAAGGAAAGCGACCAGCTGGATTACCACGCGCTCAACGCGCTTCTGAACCTCTACGACGAAAACGGCCAGATCCAGTTTGAAAAGGACCGCGAGGCCGCGAACCAGTTCTTCCTCCAGCACGTCAACCAGAACACCGTCTACTTCCACGACCTGGAAGAAAAGATCGACTACCTGGTCACCAACAAGTACTACGAGCCGGACACCATTGAGAAGTACGACTGGAACTTCATTAAGGACACGTTCAAGCGCGCGTACTCGTACAAGTTCCGCTTCAAGTCCTTCCTCGGCGCGTACAAGTACTACACCTCCTACACGCTGAAGACTTTCGACGGGCGCCGCTACCTCGAGCGCTTCGAGGACCGCGTGGCCATGACCTCCCTCTTCCTCGCCGACGGCAACGAGGAGCTCGCATTCGCGCTTGTGGACGAGATCATGACCGGCCGCTTCCAGCCCGCCACCCCGACGTTCTTGAACGCCGGCAAGGCGCAGCGCGGCGAGTTGGTGTCCTGCTTCCTGCTGCGCATCGAAGACAACATGGAGTCCATCGGCCGCGCCATCAACTCGTCGCTGCAGCTGTCCAAGCGCGGCGGCGGCGTGGCACTGCTTCTGAGCAACATCCGTGAATCCGGCGCGCCGATCAAGCACATCGAAAACCAGTCCTCCGGCGTCATCCCCGTGATGAAGCTTTTGGAAGACGCGTTCTCCTACGCCAACCAGCTCGGCGCACGCCAGGGTGCAGGTGCGGTGTACCTCAACGCCCACCACCCCGACATCATGCGCTTTCTGGACACCAAGCGCGAGAACGCGGACGAGAAAATCCGCATCAAGACCCTCTCGCTCGGCGTGGTCATCCCGGACATCACTTTTGAGCTGGCCAAGCGCAACGACGACATGTACTTGTTCTCCCCGTACGACGTCGAGCGCGTCTACGGCGTGCCGTTCGCGGACATCTCCGTGACCGAAAAGTACGAGGAGATGGTCGAAGACCCGCGCATCCGCAAGTCCAAGATCTCTGCGCGCGCGTTCTTCCAGACCATCGCCGAGATCCAGTTCGAGTCCGGCTACCCGTACATCATGTTCGAGGACACGGCGAACCGCGCGAACCCGGTGAAGACCGGCCGCATCAACATGTCCAACCTGTGCTCGGAGATCCTGCAGGTCAACTCCCCGTCCGTGCTGAACGAGGACCTGACCTACGCCGAGACCGGCCACGACATCTCCTGCAACCTGGGCTCGCTGAACATCGCGATGGCGATGGACTCCGACGACTTCGCCAAAACCGTCGAGACCTCCATCCGCGCGCTGACCGCAGTGGCGGACAAGACCTCCATCGACTCCGTGCCGCCGGTGCGCGACGGCAACGACGCCTCCCACGCCATCGGCCTGGGCCAGATGAACCTGCACGGCTACCTCGGCCGCGAGCACATCGAATACGGCTCCGAGGAAGGCCTGGACTTCACCAACGCCTACTTCGCCGCCGTGATGTACCAGTGCCTGCGGGCCTCCCACAAGATCGCCGTGGAGAAGGGCACCGCGTTCGCGGACTTCGCCAAGTCCGAGTACGCCACAGGCGAGTTCTTCGACCGCTACGACCCGGCCGAATTCCAGCCCAAGACTGACAAGGTCAAGGAGCTGTTCGCAAACTCCAACATCGCCGTGCCGACGGCGCAGGAGTGGGCGCAGCTGAAGGACGACATCGCCCGCGACGGCATCTACAACCGCTACCTGCAGGCCGTGCCGCCGACCGGCTCGATTTCCTACATCAACAACTCCACGTCCTCGATCCACCCGATCGCCTCCAAAATTGAGATCCGCAAGGAAGGCAAGATCGGCCGCGTCTACTACCCGGCGCCGCACATGGACAACGAGAACATCGAGTACTTCAAGGATGCCTACGAGATCGGCTACGAGAAGATCATCGACACCTACGCGGTGGCCACGAAGTACGTCGACCAGGGCCTGTCGCTGACCCTGTTCTTCAAGGACACGGTGACCACCCGCGACATCAACCGCGCGCAGATCTACGCGTGGAAGAAGGGTGTGAAGACCTTGTACTACATCCGCCTGCGCCAGATGGCGCTGGAAGGCACCGAGATCGAGGGCTGCGTTTCCTGCATGCTCTAGGGCGGTAGGGGAGCGCGTGCTTCTCGACGAGAAAACCGCTGATCTGCTAGTTCCGTTTTTGGGCAACTAGCAGATCAGCAACATGGCGGGGCTCACCGGGGAGAGTTACATCTCCATAAAGTCGTTGACGCCGCGGAGTAGGCGTCGAGAAGCATCCTCGGCAGCATCCGCATTGCCGGAAGCAATGGCCTGCGCCAGATCCACGTGGATCTGCATGGTGTCCACGTGCGGGTCGTCCGGCATGATGCCGTACAGCGCGCGGCCGGACATGATGTCCATGATCGGCGGGGTCAGCGCCACAAACATCTCGTTGCCCGACGCCTCGAGCATGAGCGCGTGGAACTCCAGGTCCGCCTCCTGGAATGCGTCCGAGTTGCCGGCATCCTGACCGGCCAGCTCGACGATCTGGTCTGCCAGCTCGCACAAGCGGCGGCCCTGCTCCTTCGTGGCGTTGGTGGCGGCGAGGCGGGCGGCGGTGGGCTCGATGGCGTCGCGGAGTTCGCGCAGCGACGCCAACTGGGCCGGGCGTTGCTCCTCAGTGCGCAGGCGCCAGGAGATAATCGCGTGGTCGAACACGTTCCACTCGCTTTGCGGCAGAACCTTCAGCCCCACGCGGCGGGACGAAGACACAAGACCGAGCTGCTCGAGCGCGCGCATCGCCTCGCGGGCGACGGTGCGGGAGATGCCGAAGCGCTCCGACAGGTCGTGGAGGGTGAACGTGTGCCCCTCGGGCTGGCTGCCTGAAACGATTTCCTCGCCGAGCGTGTCCAGGATCGACGAAAGTAGTGGCTGAGAGGACCGATGACCGCTGGTAGCCACGGCGCGACCTCCTTTAAGAGATGATGTTTGCGACAGTATGCGAGTAGTTTATGTCATGCAGCTGCCCAGTTATGGCATCGCGTGGAGCCGATTTCCGGGCGGGGCGCAGGACGTCTCCCGAGGCGTTTGACACCGAAGTAGGATGGTCGCCATGACTGACGATTACGCGCGTTACCTCGAGTCCCACGAAAAGCCCGTGAAGGCTATTAACTGGAATAGCGTCCCGGACGACAAGGACCTTGAAGTGTGGGATCGCCTGACCGGCAACTTCTGGCTCCCAGAAAAGATTCCGGTGTCCAACGACATCCCGAGCTGGAACACCCTCAACGACGAAGAAAAGCAAGCCACCATGCGCGTGTTCACCGGCCTGACGCTGCTGGACACCATCCAGGGAACCGTCGGCGCGGTCTCGCTGCTGCCGGACGCGAATTCGTTGCACGAGGAAGCGGTGCTGACCAACATCGCCTTCATGGAGTCGGTGCACGCGAAGTCCTACTCCAACATCTTCATGACCCTTGCGGACACTCCCGCAATTAACGACGCGTTCCGCTGGTCCGAGGAAAACGAGTACCTCCAGCGCAAGGCGAAAATCATCCTGAGCTACTACGAGGGCGACGACCCGCTCAAGCGCAAGATTGCGTCTGTGATGCTGGAGTCCTTCCTGTTCTACTCCGGCTTCTACCTGCCGCTGAACTGGTCGGTGCACTCCAAGCTGACGAACACCGCCGACATCATCCGCCTGATTATCCGCGACGAGGCGGTGCACGGCTACTACATCGGCTACAAGTACCAGGTGGCGCTGCGAGGCGAGTCGGAGGAGCGCAAGGAGGAGCTGAAGGACTACGCATTCGAGCTGCTCTACGACCTTTACGAGAACGAAAACCAGTACACCGAGGACATCTACGACGCGCTCGGCTGGACCGAAGACGTGAAGCGCTTCTTGCGGTACAACGCCAACAAGGCGCTGAACAACCTCGGTTATGAGGGCCTGTTCCCGGTGGACGAGACGAAGGTGTCGCCGGCAATTTTGGCTTCGCTGTCGCCGAACGCGGACGAGAACCACGACTTCTTCTCCGGTTCCGGCTCCTCCTACGTCATTGGACGCGCGGAGGACACTCAGGACGACGACTGGGATTTCTAGGCACAAACTTTACGACGTACCTTCCGTGACCCCCCGGTTCGCGCCCGCGAGCCGGGGATTTTACATGCCCGCCGGGCAGTTCCCATGCGCCTCACCAGTTACAGCCCGGGTTGGCTTGGCCGGGTGCTGACCCCGCTCGGGGGCAGCATTGCCGGAGGCTGGAAAAACAGTGTGCAGAACGTTATGCTGATCCGGTATCACTCGTGGCATCTGGGCCTAATCCGGCGTCGGCCGGGGTAGGCGCAGGCGCCGTAGTCAGGAGGATCAGATGACCGCTGTGGCACCGCGGCTGGATAATTACGTCCCGCCGACACGCCCAGAGCCCACGGGCAACGCTCGCAAGGGCTCGCAGATTTACAAGCAACTCACCACGACTGACCACAAAGAACTGGGCATCATGTACATCATCATGTCCTTCGTCTGGTTCTTCGTGGCCGGCCTGATGGCACTGCTTATCCGCGCCGAGCTGTTCAGCCCGGGCCTGCAGTTCCTGTCCAACGAGCAGTTCAACCAGCTGTTCACCATGCACGGCACTGTCATGCTGCTGGCGTTCGGCACCCCGATCGTCTGGGGTTTTGCCAACTACGTGCTGCCGCTGCAGATCGGCGCACCGGACGTGGCCTTCCCGCGCCTGAACGCGTTCGGCTTCTGGGTCACCAGCATCGGCGTCATCGCCATGCTTCTCGGCTTCGTCACCCCGGGTGGCGCTGCCGACTTCGGTTGGACCATGTACATGCCGCTGGCTGACTCTGTGCACACCCCGTCCGTCTCAGCCAACCTCTGGATTGTCGGCGTGGGTGCCACCGGTGTGGGCACCATCGCCTCCGCAGTGAACATGCTCACCACCGTGCTGACAATGCGTGCGCCGGGCATGACCATGTTCCGTCTGCCGGCGTTCACCTGGACTGTCTTCGTCACCTCCATCATCGCCCTGATGATTTTCCCGCTGCTGACTGCTGCGGCGATGGGCGTGCTCTACGACCGTCTGCTCGGCGGCCACATCTACGACACCGCCAACGGCGGCACGATTCTGTGGCAGCACCTGTTCTGGTTCTTCGGCCACCCCGAGGTGTACGTCCTGGCGCTGCCGTTCTTCGGCTTGATCTCCGAGATCGTTCCGGTGTTCTCCCGTAAACCGGTCTTCGGCTACATTGGCCTGATCTTCGCAACGCTGGCAATTGCTGGTCTGTCCATGGCTGTGTGGGCGCACCACATGTTCGCAACCGGTGCGATTCTGCTGCCGTTCTTCTCCTTCATGACCTTCCTCATCTCCGTGCCGACCGGCGTGAAGTTCTTCAACTGGTTGGGCACGATGTGGAATGGCCACCTCACGTTCGAGACCCCGATGCTGTGGGCCGTCGGCTTCCTGTTCACCTTCCTATTCGGTGGTCTGACCGGCATCATGCTGGCCTCCCCGCCGTTGGACTTCCACCTGCACGACTCTTACTTCGTGGTTGCGCACTTCCACTACACCCTGTTCGGCACCGTGGTGTTCGCTTCCACGGCTGGCGTGTACTTCTGGTTCCCGAAGATGACCGGCCGCATGCTGGACGAGAAGCTGGGCAAGATCCACTTCTGGTTCACCGTCGTCGGCTTCAACATGACCTTCCTGATCCAGCACTGGCTGGGCAACATGGGTATGCCGCGCCGCTACGCCGACTACCTGGACACCGATGGATTCACGCTGCTGAACCAGGTCTCCACGGTCGGCTCGTTCATCCTGGGCATCGGCATGCTGCCGTTCATCTGGAACGTGTTCAAGTCCTGGCGCTACGGCGAGATCGTCACCGTTGACGATCCGTGGGGCTACGGCAACTCGCTGGAATGGGCAACCACTTGCCCGCCGCCGCGCCACAACTTCACCGCCTTGCCGCGTATCCGCTCTGAGCGCCCGGCGTTCGAGCTGCACTACCCGCACATGGTGGAGACCCTGCGCCGCGAGGCTCACGTCGGTCACCGCGACTCCAAGTAGTCCAGGCCACCTAGCCTCCTGAACAAACCCCCGCTTCGGCGGGGGTTTTCGTCGTTTCAGGGTGGTTCCGCGCATATTGCCCTGCGCTGTGACTTGGCTGCGTCTACACTGCATGTCTGTCTAACGCGATGAAAGGACCGTTCCCCGTGAGCAATCAAGGTTGGCCCCCGCACCAGCAGCCGCAGCAACCCCAGGGTTACAACCCGTTTGCGGGCGGTCAGCAGCCTCCGCAGCAGCAGGGCTTTCCGCCCTACGCCGGCGGCCAACCTGCCCAGTTCCAGCAACCGGTGCAGGGGCAGCAGTGGCAGCAGCCGGGCCCCAGCTTCCCCGGCCAGCTCCAGGCGCCGCCTCCGGGGCGCACGATTCCGCGCCAGCTGTTCCCGGCCGGCGTGGGCGTGCTGTTTTTGCTGTCGGTCGCTACATCTTTCCTGCGCGTGTTTACATACAAAGCGTCGGTAGGGGGCGACTGGGTTGAGATATCGAAGAATCTCTGGGGATACCAGCGCACGGCCGATAACTCGGGGAACGTCGAAACCGGCTTCAAATTCGATCTAGTCATTCGAGGCCTGAAATTCTCAGAGTGGGTGGCATTGGAGTTGTCAGTGGGTGAATGCGCCACCTCGACTTGGAGGTTGTTGTGGCTGGTCGTTGGACTCCGAAAGATGTGAAGGCTACTTCTGTGGCGCGGCTTGTTGCAGGCGATGATGTCGGCGAGATTGCACGTGAGGCCGGTGTGGCAGAGGCCACGGTTTATGAATGGGTCAAGCAAGCAGGCGCACTCCCACCGAAGAAGGCGTTGGCACGTGCACGTGACCAACTCATCGACGAGGCGGTGGCGCTGGTGGCTTCAGGTATGTCGGTACCGGATGCGGCTGCGACGTTAGGCATGTCACCAGGGGCGTTGTACCAGCGGTTGGCGAAAGTCGGTGTGCTCACCGAACTGCAGCAAAAGCCCCGCATCACCCCGCAGCAGAAAGCTGACGCGGTCGCACGGGTGCTGGCTGGTGAGCCGGTTGACAAGGTCGCGGCGGCGTTCGACCGGTCTGCCAATTCGGTGTATCGCTGGGTGCAGCAAGCACGCCAGGAGAAGGCGGGCGGAAACCGTGATGCGTCACAGCGCGCGGACACGCCGGAGGCTTGCACGGTAAAACCACCTGCACACAGCAAAGTTGATTCCGTGCCAGCACCAATGAAAACGCAAGCAGGCCACGCGCCTGCCGACTATGCCGAGGACCGTGTGAAAGTCGGCCGCGGGGTCCGACTGTCGTATGAAGACCGCCTGACGATCCAACATGGGTGCAGCCAGGGAATGTCAGCCAGGCAGATCGCAACGCTGCTGGGGCGCCACCACAGCGTGATCAGCCGGGAAATCGCCCGCAACGGGTGGGAAGTTGTCGGCGAAGACGGTGAGGCCACGGTGTACTACAACGCCCGGCAAGCCGGCCTGGGCGCCAAGGCGCGTGCGTGCCGGCCGAAGGTGCGCAAGCTTGACGACAACCCGGCACTTCGTGCTGTGGTGGTGACGTGTCTTGCCCGCCGGTGGTCGCCCGGGCGCATCAGTGTGTGGCTTCAGCATGCTTTCGCCGATGATGAAAGCATGCGTATTTCCCACGAAGCGATCTACAGTGCCTTGTACATCCAGGGCAAAGGCAGCTTGCGCGCCGAGCTTGAAGCGGTGATGAAGACCCAAGATGTGCTCATCCGCGGCGGCAAGCGGCGAAAAGCCCGGCCCCGTAATGCCGGTGTGCTCACCGGTAAGCCGTGGATCAAAGGCGCTGAGATCACCAAGCGCAGCCCAGAGGCTGACGACCGGGCAATCCCCGGGCACTGGGAAGGCGATCTTGTTATCGGCACCGGCGGCAAAAGCGCGCTGATTACCCTGGTGGAGCGCACCAGCCGCTACACCCTGCTTGGTCATCTGCCCACCGAACACACATCGATGACGGTGATTGAAACGATCCAGCAGATGGTCAAAGACCTCAACGCTGAACAGCTCAAGACCATCACCTGGGATCAAGGCGTGGAAATGGCTGAAACCGCACGTGTGCGCATCAAAGACGGCTGCGAGGTGTACTTTTGCGATCCGCACGCGCCGTGGCAGCGGCCGACCAACGAGAACACCAACGGTGAGATCCGCCGCCGCTTCTACAAAAAGGGCACCGACTTCGCCGAAGTAACCCCCGAGCACGTCGCCTGGGTACAAGACGAACTCAACGACACACCACGACAAGTCCTCGGCGGAGCAACCCCACGTGAGATACTCCAGCAAATATTCAATCGTGGCGCATTAACCGCTTGATCCCGCCATTGCCTCTTGCTACGTCGCTCGTCCTGTTTTCCATGTTGGCGCTGGTGGCGCTGGCAACGATTGGTGAACGCTCGTGGAAGACGGCGGTAGCTGGTTTGGCTGTCTACGGTGCCCAACTGTTCGTCAGCCTATCCTGGACTACCTTTTTGCTGCAGTATTATTCTGAGGATGTCAGATTGGAAAGGGCACTAAAGAACGGTGACCCAGAGACCTCCACCGGGTTGGGCACGTGGTTGTGGATCCTTCTGGCGCTGGCTGGTCTCGCCATCACCGTTGCTGAGCTTGTCCGGTCCCGCCGCGCGGGCGAGGACCAGCAGTTCTGGGGCAAGTCTCGAGTCAGCTCAAACCAGTGGATCGCAGCAGGGGTAGCAGCGGTGTGCGCCGCGGTGTTCTTCTTCTCCTTGTCCGACGTGGCTGACTTCTACGCGGATATTAGCCGCTGGAACTTCGGACGGTTCGCAGGCTACGGCTTCGCGCTCACCGTAATCGCGGGCATCGTGTGCCTGGTGCTCAAGCGCGTAACTATCGGGTGGTCCGTGCTGGTCACGGCCCATGTGTGGCAGGTGCTGTGGTTCTTCAACTTCGTTATCCGGTCGAAGAACGCCTTGTTCACCTCCGAGCCGCTGAGCCAGTGGGCGTGGCTGCTCACCGCGCTGGTCGGCCTCGGCGCTGCGGTGTATGGGACCCGCGAGTGCCTCCAGCAAACCGCTGTATCCGAGCACCCGCAGGGCCAAGCACCATCTGGCGGCGTCTGGCAGCAACCGCAGCGTGGACTGCACCACGGCCCGCAGGGCGCCCCCGGCCAGTGGTAGTACCATGGCGCGGGTGACTGACCCGAACATCGCATCCGCCCACCGTCTCCTCCAGCAGCGCGTCTCGGGGGACTACAAGGCCCGCTCCGAGGACCCGGACGACCCGCAGTCGGTGCAAGCGATGCAATTGGCCATCAACCTGCCCAAGCAGGATCCGCCGAGCCGCAACCAGGTGCTTGCAGACGCCGCCCGCGCCGCCGTTGCGGTGTGCCTAGACCCGCGCGCGGGAGAGGACGGGTTTTGGCGCGAGGCGTTGGACGCCTGGTACTCCCACCGCATCCGTAAAGTGGCCCGCCGCGCCCGCAACAAGGCCTGGGACGATGTGCACGCGCTGCCCGGGGTGACCGTCGGCAACGTGCGCGCGTTTGCCCCCTCGGCGGTCTCTGAGGTGCCGCACGCGATTGCGAAGCTGCAGATCAAGGGCACGGAGATCGAACCGGGGGAGGTGCTCCCGCTCGACTCAGAGGCGCCGCTAATCGCACTCGACGCGTCGCTGCAGATGTCTGCGGGTAAGGCCGCGGCGCAGGCCGGCCACGCTTCGATGCTGCTGGCGGCCGCACGTGAGACGGCCTGGGTGCAGCAGTGGGCGCAAGCCGGTTTCCCGCTGAACGTGCGCGAGATGCCCCGCGAGGAGTTCGCTGAGCTTGCCGCACGCCCCGAGGCGGTGGCGGTGCGCGACGCGGGGTTCACCGAGGTTGCGCCCGGCTCCACCACAGCGATTGCTATCGCTTAGCCACGAGCCTGCGCAGCGCCCCGCGCACAGTTTCCGCGTCCGTGGTGTCCCAGAACGCCGGGAGGCTGCGCCGGATGAACGACCCGTAACGCTTTGTCACCAACCGGTTGTCTAACACGGCGACAACCCCGCGGTCGTCGACAGACCGCAAGAGCCTGCCCGCGCCCTGCGCCATGAGCAGGGATGCGTGCGTGGCGGAGACCTCCATGAAGCCGGAACGGCCCGCGGCATCCGCGGCGTTGGAGCGCGCCTGCAGCAGGGGATCGTCGGGACGGGGGAAGGGGATGCGGTCGATGATCACCAGCGAACACGCGCTGCCCGGCACGTCCACGCCCTGCCAGAGGGTAAGCGTGCCAAACAGGCAGGAGTTCTCGCTTTTGGCGAACGTGTCCACCAGCGTGCCGGTGGAGTCCTCGCCCTGGAGCAGGATGTCGAAGGGCAGGCGCGAGCGCATGGCTTCGGCGGCCTGCTCGGCGGCGCGGCGGGAGGAGAACAGCCCGAGGGTGCGCCCGCCGGCGGCGGTGATCAGCTCCGCGATCTCGTCCAACGTCTCTGCGGACAGCCCGTCGCGGCCCGGTGTGGGCAGGTGGCGCGCGGTGTAGAGGATGCCGGACTTGCGCGGATCGAACGGCGTGCCGGCGTCAAGCGAGTCCCAGGAGCCCTGCGGCAGGCCCCAGGAAGCGGCCATAGCGTTGAAGTTGCCGCCCACGGTCAAGGTGGCTGATGTGAGCACCACCGTCTTCTCGCCAAAGAGCCTCTCGTGCAGCAGACCCGCCACGGACAGGGGCGCGACGGAGACGGAGTCGCCGTAGCGCTCCGAGCGTGTCAGCCAAACCACGTCCGAGTGCTTTGCGGGGTCTGGTTCGTCGAAGACCTCCAGGATGCGCACCACCGCGTCGTGCAGGTCCTCGAGGTGGTTGCGCAGGTTGGCGCGTTCCGCGAACTTCTCGGGGTCGTTCTCGGACTCGCCGGGAGGGGCGTCGGAGATGGCGGTGCGGGTCTTCCACAGGGCGTCGCGAAGCGCGGCGAAAGCGCCTCGGGCCGGCTCCGAGATGGTCTCCCAGCGCCCCGGGGACTCCAGGTCGATGGCGGCGGTGAAGTCGTCGATAACACCCTCGAGCGTGTCCCGCTCCGCTCCCAGCTTGCCAGCGCGGCGGGCGGCCATCGCCAGGGCACGGGCGGAGATCTCGGAGGTGGCAACCGAGGTGATGCGGCCGTCGAGCTCGTGGGCCTCGTCGATGATCACGGCGTCGTGCTCGGGTAGCACGGCCACGTCCGCGAGCGCGTCGATAGCCAAAAGCGCGTGGTTGGTCACCACAATGTCCACGTCCTTGGTGCGCTCGCGCGCGAGCTCCGCGAAGCACTCCTCGCCGTGCGGGCAGCGGGTTGCACCCAGGCACTCGTTGGAGGTCACGGACACCTGCCGCCACGCCATGTCCGGTACGCCGGGGACCAGATCGTCGCGGTCGCCCGTCTCAGTGTTCTGCGCCCATTCGGACACGCGCTTGACGTGCTTACCCAGCCAGGACAGGTCCTCTTCCTCGATGAGGGACTCCGAAGGCGCGTTATCCAGCATCAGTTTGTGCTTGCACAGGTAGTTGTTGCGGCCCTTCTGAATGGCGAAGGTGGGGCGCTCAGGCAACAGCGGCTCAAGCGCGTCTGCCAGCCGGGGCAAATCCCTATCCACCAGCTGCCGCTGCAGCGCGATCGTCGCCGTGGAGACGACCACGGTGGTGCCGTGCGCCTGGGCGTGCCGGATGGCGGGGACGAGGTAGGCCAGGGACTTGCCGGTGCCCGTGCCCGCCTGCACAGCCAGGTGGCGCTCGGAGCCGAGTGCGTTGGTCACCGCCTTGGCCATCTTCACCTGGCCGGGGCGGCGCGAGCCGCTGAGGGACTCGACCGCGGCGGCGAGCAGGTCGGTGGTGGACTGGGTGAGTGGTTCGTCTGCAGCCACGGACTACTCGGTGGGCTCCGGGAAGCCGACGAACTTCGTCGGGATGGCCACCTCGCCGCGCGATAGGGCCAGGCCCTCCCACGGCAGCGTCTTGCGGGCGGCCGCGTGCAGCTCGCGGATCTCCTCGATGCCGGGCTGGCCGTCCACGATTTCGCCGTCGCGGATCAGCGGCACCGTCATCTCGCGGTACTCCAGGTTCGGCTTGCGCGGCACGTCCACACCGAGCGGGTGGATAACCTCGCCGACGGCCACGCCGGAGGAGCGGTACGCGCGCAGGGCGGTCTTGCCGCCACCGTAGGTGACTTTGCCGGAGGAGCGCTTGGCCACGGGGTGGCCGTCCACCTCCACCAGCTTGTACACCAGGCCCGCGGTGGGCGCGCCGGAGCCGGTGACCACGGAGGTGCCCACGCCGAATCCGTCCACCGGATCGCCGCGCAGGCCAGCAATGGCGAATTCGTCCAGGTCAGAACTGACGATGATGCGGGTGTTGAACGCCCCGGCCTCGTCCAGCTGCTTGCGCACCCGCCTAGAGACGATGCCCAAATCGCCAGAGTCGATGCGCACCGCACCCAGCTCGGTGCCGCCGACCTCGAGCGCGTTTTCCACGCCCTTGGTGATGTCGTAGGTGTCCACCAGCAGCGTGGTGTCCACCCCGAGGGAGTCGATTTGGCCCCTGAACGCGGCCTTCTCGTCCGGGTTGCCGTCCTCGTCCACGTGCAACAGCGTCCAGGAGTGGGCGGAGGTGCCGGAGGCGGGGATGCCGTAGCGCAGGGAGGCCTCCATGTTGGAGGTGGCGTTGAAGCCGGCGATGTAGGTCGCGCGCGCGGCGGAGACGGCCGCCTGCTCGTTGGTGCGGCGCGAGCCCATCTCGATGATCGGGCGCCCGTCCGCGGCAGAGACCATGCGCGACGCTGCTGAGGCGACGGCGGAATCGGAGTTGAGGATGGACAAAAGGACCGTCTCTAAGATCACGCACTCCGCGAACGTGCCGCGCACCGTCATGATCGGCGAGTACGGGAAGTACAGTTCGCCCTCGCGGTAGCCGTCGATCTGCCCGGAGAACTTGTAGTTTTCCAGGTACTCGCGCGCCTCAGGGGAGAGGAAGTCCGCGGTGTCCAGCTGGTCCTTGGTGAAGCGGAACTTGGTGATCGCGTCGAGCACCCGCTCGGTGCCAGCGACCACGCCGTAGCGGCGCTCGTTAGGCATGCGGCGGCCGAAGACCTCGAAAACACAGTCGCGCTGTGCGGTGCCGTCCTTGATGGCGGCATCGAGCATGGTCAGCTCGTACATGTCCGTGAAAAACGCGGTGGAGCCCTGCGTGCCGGTGGAGTGCGTGGGAGTGTCGTTCATGGTGAGCCAGCGTACCCTGCTGGTACGAGAAGGTAAGGTGGTGCACATGTTTTCCTCAGCCGATTTTCCTGCGGCCAGCCGTGCGCAGCGCATGGGTTCGCCGCTGGCAACCCCGGAGTTGGACGAGGCCCTTGACGTGGACGTGGCCACGAGCGAGAACCTGCCGTGGCTGTGCATCGTGTGGGATGACCCAGTCAACCTGATGAGCTACGTCACCTACGTGTTCCAGACCGTGCTGGGGTATGACCGCAAGCGCGCCACCGAGCTGATGATGCAGGTCCACACCGAGGGCAAGGCCGTGGTGTCCTCGGGCGAGAAGGACAAGGTGGAAACCGACGTGAAGAAGCTGCACACCGCGGGCCTGTGGGCCACGATGCAGCAGGCAGGGTAGGGGAGATTCATGCAGCCGTGGCGTAAAAAGAAGGGCCTGATGCGCTCGACGCCGAAGTACACCACCGTTTTTGACCCGATGGAGCGCGAGGTCATCGGCGACCTCACCGCCACCGTGTCCGAGGCGCTGATCGCACGCGCTCAGTCCGCGCCGAAGGACGAGTTCGCGGAGATGCTCGGCGTCGCCACCGGGCACACCGAGGCGCCTGAGGACCCGCGCCTGGCGCGCCTTCTGCCCGATTTCGAGCGCGAGGGCGACGAGGAGTTCGACGGCGACAACGGCCTGCTGCGCAGCCTGCACGAAAACGACATCATCAAGGCCAAGCTGGTCAACCTGCAGGTGATCAACGCCGCGCTCGGCCCCACCGGCGGCGTGGAGGTGGCCATCGAAGAGGGCGAGGCCCACCAGTTCATCGCCGCGCTCAACGACATGCGCCTGTACGCCTCCGCGGACGATTCCGGCAGCGAGGCCGCGCGCGAGGACCGCCAGCGCCTGATCGACTGGTTGGCCTATTGCCAGGACTCTCTCCTCGAAGCTCTCATGGGCTAGCTGGTACGCCCGCAGCTTTTCGACGCCCTCCGGTCGGCCACCGCAGCAGGACCCTCCGCAGACCCCCTCCCCACATCCCTCCGCAGACCCTGAGTACGGGATCCAGAGTATGGCCCAAAACTGGCCATGCTCTGGATCCCGTACTCAGGGTTTGACGCAAAGACAGGCGCAGCACCGCCGCGTCACAGCCCGGCCCACAATCGGCGAACCCGCTAGACTTCAACCACGATGAGCGATCACAACCACACCCCCGAGGGCTGGGGCTACGGCCAGACCGGGCAGCCGGGTTACGGGAAGCCGTTCCAGCGACCGTTCTCGCACCCGGAGTGGCAGCAGCCGGCGTTTAGCGAGCCCGTCCAGCCGTACAACCCGTACGCGACCCCGCAGCAGCAGCAGCAGGGCCGTAACGGCCAGCCCCAATACAACCAAACCCGCGGAACGAAACGGGTGCCGAAGCGAAAGGCGCAGCGCAGCACGGGCCTGAATCTCGCCGGCGGCTTCCTTGCCACGATCTGGGTTGTGTTCATCCTGGAGCTGGTGTTCCCGTGGTTGCAGGCGTTTGGCATCCACCCGCTGGACGTGTCTTCCCTGCCGTTGATCTTCACCTCGCCGCTGTTGCACGCGAACCTGGAGCACATCATCTCCAACTCGATCCCCGGCGCAATTTTCGCGTTCCTGGTGGGGTATTCGGGTAAGCGGGTGTTCTGGGAGGTCACCACGTTTGTGGTGATCATCGGCGGCCTTGGCACCTGGCTGCTGGGTGGTGTGGGCACGAACCACATCGGCGCGTCCGGCCTGGTGTACGGCTGGTTGGCGTATCTGATCATCCGTGGCTTTTTCAACCGCTCTATCAGCCAGATCATCACCGGCGTCGTACTCGGCTTTTTCTACTCCGGCCTGATCTTCGGGCTGCTGCCGGGCACGGAGGGTGTGAGCTGGCAGGCTCACCTGTTCGGCGCTATCGGCGGGTTTATCGCTGGCATGGTGATCACCTCCGACGACCCGCCGGAGCTGGTGGCGAAGCGCGAGGCCAAAGCGCGTTCATTGCAGCCTCCAGGGCAGCGATAGGATTTCCGGCGTGGATACTTTCGCCGGCAACCCAAATTCAGCACCGATCGGGCTCTTCGATTCCGGCGTCGGCGGCCTGACCGTCGCCCGTGCGGTGATGGACCAGCTGCCGGGCGAATCCCTGATCTATATCGGCGACACCGCCCACGGCCCTTACGGCCCGCAGCCGATCGCGGACGTACGTGCGCATTCGCAGCGCATTGCCGACGAGCTGGTGGAGCGCGGCTGCAAGATGCTGGTCATCGCCTGCAACACCGCCACCGCGGCGTTCTTGCACGACGCCCGCGAGCGCTACGACATCCCGGTCATCGAGGTGATCCAGCCGGCCGTGCGCCGGGCGATCGCGACCACCCGCAACAGGAAAATCGGCGTGATCGGCACCGAAGGCACGGTGAAGTCCGGCGCCTACCAGGACCTGTTTTCCATTCACCCGGGCCTGGAGGTCACCGCCCAGGCATGCCCGGAGTTCGTGCCGTTTGTAGAGCAGGGCAAAACCTCCGGCAGGGAGGTCCTCGAGGTCGCCAGCGGCTACGTGGCACCACTGCGCGAGGCGGGCGTGGATACGCTCGTGCTCGGCTGCACCCACTACCCGCTGCTGTCGGGTGTGATCCAGCTGGCCATCGGCGATGAGGTCGCGCTCGTCTCCTCGGCCGAGGAGACCTCTAAGGATGTGCTCCGAGTACTCACTGAGGGCGACATGCTTAACGACGGCACGTCCGCCCCCACCCACATCTTCGAATCCACCGGTGACCCTGACACCTTTGACGCGCTCGCCCGCCGCTTCCTGGCACCTCCGGTGCACGCCGTGGGCCGCGATTTGAGAATTCACTAGGAAAATGTGCGCCATTCATGGCAGAGTGTGTCCATGCAGTTGACCATCCTCGGGTGCTCCGGGAGCCTGGCCGCGCCCGGTAACCCAGCTTCCTCCTACGTCATCTCCGTACCTGGTGAAACGGATGTGGTGATGGACTTCGGTCCGGGAGCGCTCGCCGCCATGCAGGAGCGGTTCGACCCGTCTGCGGCGCACGTCATCTTCAGCCATCTCCACGCCGATCACTGCTCGGACTTCCCGTCGCTGCTTGTGTGGCGCCGTTACCACCCCACAGCCCCGGCGGAGCAGCGCCACAGGCTGATCGGCCCCTCGTACGCGCCGGAGCACCTGGGCCGCATGAGCGCGGACGCGCCGGGGGAGCAGGACGACTTTTCGGACACCTTCGAGTTCACCACCTGGCGTACCGGGCAGCCGGAGCAGCTCAGCGGGCTGACCATCACCCCGTTTGATGTGGTCCACCCGGCGCAGGAGTCCCACGCGCTGCGCATCGAGGACGCCTCCGGCAAGGTCATCACCTTCTCCGGGGATTCCGGGTTCGCGCCAACGCTTATCGACGCCGCCCGCGCCGCCGACCTCTTCCTGTGCGAAGCCGCCTGGGGCGCGACCTCCGAGGGCAAGGCTGAGGGCATGCACCTGTCCGGCAAGGAGGCCGGTCGGATCGCCCGCGAGGCCGACGTGCAAACCCTGGTGCTGGTGCACATCCAGCCGTGGACCGACCCGGACGAGGTCCTCGCAGCCGCCCGCACCGAGTTCGACGGCGAGATCGTCCTGGGCACCGCCGGCGCCACCTTCGAGCTGTAGGCACCTGCGTTACCCTTGGGCACATGACTGATTTTTCGCGCCTGGACGGCCGCGCCTTCGATCAACTGCGCCCCGTGCGCATCACCCGCGGCTTCACCTCAAACCCCGCCGGCAGCGTGCTGGTGGAGTTCGGCAACACCCGTGTGATGTGCACCGCCTCCGTGGAGGAGGGTGTGCCCCGCTTTAAGAAGGATTCTGGCGAGGGGTGGCTGACCGCCGAGTACGCCATGCTGCCTTCCGCAACGCATGACCGCATGCCGCGCGAGTCCATGAAGGGCAAGGTCAAAGGCCGCACTCACGAGATCTCGCGCCTGGTGGGCCGCTCGCTTCGCGCAGCTGTGGATTTGAGCCAGCTCGGCGAGAACACCATTCAGCTGGACTGCGATGTGCTGCAGGCCGACGGCGGCACCCGCACCGCCTCCATCACCGGCGCGTATGTCGCGCTCGCGGACGCCATCGCGGTGCTCAAAGAGCGCGGCGTGGTCCCGGGCGAACCGCTGCTCAAGCCCATTGCCGCGGTTTCCGCTGGCATTATCGACGGCCACGTGTGCCTGGACCTGCCCTACGAGGAGGACTCCCGCGCCGAGGTCGACCTGAATGTGGTGATGCAGGAGGGCGGAAACTTCGTGGAGATTCAGGGCACCGGCGAGCACGGCCTTTTCGGCCGCGAGCAGCTCGGTGAGATGCTGGATGTCGCGGCCAAGGGCTGCGAGGAGCTCATCGCAGCGCAGAAGGCGGCGCTGGGATGGTAAAAGTCCTCGTCGCCTCTAGGAACCAAGGTAAGGTCCGCGAGCTCGAGCAGGTGCTCCGCGAGCTCAACATTGAAGGGGTGGAGCTTGTCTCGCTTCACGACGCTCCGCCGTACCCCGACCCCGTCGAAGACGGACTCACCTTCGTGGACAACGCCCTATTGAAGGCCCGTGCCGGAGCAAAAGCCACCGGTTTGCCCTGCGTTGCCGACGATTCCGGCCTGTCCGTCAAGGCGCTCAACGGCATGCCGGGCATCCTGTCCGCCCGCTGGTCCGGCAACCACGGCGGCGATCAGGCCAACAACGACCTTTTGCTAGCCCAAATGGCGGACATCAACGAGCGAGCCGCCGCGTTCGTGTCCTGCTGTGCCCTGGCCGCCCCAGACGGGCAGGAATTCACCGCCGAGGGCCGCTGGGAGGGCGAACTGCTGCGCGAGCCGCGTGGCGAGAACGGCTTCGGCTACGACCCGCTGTTCCAACCCGCCGATGCCGACGGTCGCTCCTCCGCCGAACTCACGCCTGAGGAGAAGAACGCACGCTCCCATCGCGGCAAGGCGCTTCGCGCGCTCGCCCCACACATTGCGGCCCTGCGCTGACGCAATTCGTTACAGTGGGGCAATGATGAAAAAGACGATTGCACTTGTAGGCACTGTTCTCGCCTCCGGCGCGCTTTTGACCGGCTGCGGCCAGAAGGGCGATTTTGACGGCGAGTGGACCGGCGAGATCACCTCCACCCAGGAAGGCAAGGGTGGAGGCCACGCCACCATCACTATCGACGGCAAGGACTGCGACTGGCAGATGACCGAGACCGACGGTGAAACCAACGAGGCGAACTGCCTGCGCGACGACAAGGAGTTCAAGCTCGAGGATCCCCTGACCCACCAGGACCTTGAATACGACGCCGAGCGCAGCGGCGACACCCTCACGCTGAGCCCGGACAACGGGCCAGCTGAAAAGGTCGGCGTGATGGTGCTAACCAAGACCGGCGAGAAGTAGACGTCGCAAAGCAAAAGGCCCGGCAGACGAGTGCTGCCGGGCCTTTGTTGGTGCTTAGGAAAGCTGGAACTTCTCCTTCACTTCATTGCGGCGCTTACCCTCAATGACGAAGGACATAAACGGCACCACACCCGAAAGGGCCGTGGCGATCCAGGTGCCCGCAGACCAACGGGCTTTAGAACCGAGGTTCAGCGACGCCATCAAAAACGCCACGAACGCGAAGCCGTGCACGCGGGCGACCCAGGACAGGTAGTCGACGTTCATGTCCAAGCCGTACTGCATGATCATGCGCGCGACGAGCAGGAGCAGCAGCACACCGGTGATCCATGCGGTGACGGTGAAAAATTGCAGTGCCTGCTTCACGCGGCGCTGGCGCTCCGGGTGGATGCGCGCGGGCTGGGCGGGCTGGGTCTGCGGGGCGGGCTGCGTCATGCTGATTCACCTTTACCTTCAATGTTCGTTCTTCTGCGCGGGGCTACAAGCTTGTTGTATTCCTCCACGTCCAGCTCGGGGCGAGAGGGGAGGAAGTCCTCGTCGATCGCCGTGGGTTCCTTCACCTCGCCGTACTTGGCAAGGTCGGCCTCGTAGAGGTCGTCCATGGTCAGGCTGGCGTTTTCGGCGTCGATCTTGTCGTTTTCCATGCGCATACCCACGCGGTAGGCGTAGACGAAAAACGCCGCGAAGCACGGCCACTGCAGGGCGTAGCCCAGGTTTTGGAACGTTCCCGAGCCCGACTGGTAGCGCTCCCACTGCCAGTTGGCGAGCAGGAGACAGGTCACGGCTGCTGCGACCAGCAGCACGATGTGCCACCAGCGCACGCGGACGCGCTCGCGTTGGGGCACCGTCTCAGCGCTCTCAACTGCCTTGTTCTCTTCGCTCACAGCTGGTCAGTCTACCCGGCAGCGCGCAAACACCAAACGAAAGTTTGATGCCGCGCAACGATGGGTTACCGCCCGCCGCAGCAGGCGGTGTAACATTCAACGATTGACGCGCCCGTGGCGGAATTGGCAGACGCGCTGGATTTAGGTTCCAGTGCCTTATGGCGTGAGAGTTCAAGTCTCTCCGGGCGCACCACTTTTCGGGGGCTAGATATCCCAGTCGCGCAGGATGCGGCCCACGTGCCCGGTGGCCTTGACGTTGTACTGGGCGTGATCGATCGTGCCCTTGCCGGCGTCGTCCACGCTGACCAGGAACGTCGAGCGGATCACGCCTTGGACCACCTTGCCGTAGTTCTTCTTCTCGCCGAAGGCGCCGTAGGCCTCCATCGTCTCCTTCGTCGGATCGGAGAGCAGCTCCACTCCCAGCTCGTGGTCGGCGCGGAACTTGGCCAGCTTGTCCTCCGGGTCGGGGCTGATGCCGAGCACAGTCACGGAGGCGTCGCGGAACTGCTCCATGCTGTCGGTGAAGTCGCATGCCTCGGTGGTGCAGCCGGGGGTGTTGGCCTTCGGGTAGAAGTAGACGATGACGCGCTGGCCAGCGAAGTCGGCGAGCGAGATGTCTTCGCCGCGGTCGTTTTTCAGGGTGAAAGCGGGGGCGGTGTCGCCCTTGTCCAATCTCATCGACTCAGTCATGCTTCCCCGTTTTACACTACTGTGGAGACGAAAAGACGTGAGTCTGTAAAAGTCAACGTAGACGTAGGAGTTTCCCAAAGTGGCACGAGACATTCACGATATCGAGCGCGACCTCGAGCGCACCCGCAACCAGCTCGCCAGCACCCTGGACGAGCTCGCGGACCGTACCAACCCGAAGACCCTGGCCGGCAGCGCGAAGTCTGAGGCCGCTAACTGGCTGCAGGATCCCACTGTGCAGAAGGTCATCGGCGGCGTTGTTGCCGGTATCGCAGCTCTGATCAGCATCAAGGCGTACAACGGTCGCAAGCGCAAGAGCGAGCTCAAGGAGCTGCAGAAGCTTCTCGCCAACCGCTAATCGACGGCGGTATAGCTGAGTTTCCATTCCCACCGCGCCGATACGCTGCATAAAACGCAGTGTGTCGGCGCGGTTTTTGGGTTACGATCAAGCAAAGCAGAAAGGGCATACCAATGACGAATGAGCATGCGCAGACCGAGCATGATCCGGAACTCGAAGAGATGCGTCCCAGTAAGAAACCGCTGTGGATCGCGGTTGCGGTGATTGCGGCGCTGGCGTTGACGCTGACGTTCGCGGGGCCGTCGCTACGCGCCGCGTTTACCCCCGAGACTTCCACCTCCGCAGACGGGCAGGCGGGCTACAACGACACCGACGTCCACTTCCTGGGCATGATGGTGCCGCACCACCAGCAGGCAATCGACATGTCGGACGTGCTGCTGGGTTCGGACGTGGACGACGCTAAGGTCCGTGACCTCGCACAGCGCATCAAAGACGGCCAGGAGCGCGAGAATGAGCAGATGCGCGCTTGGGCGGACGAGTGGGGCATTGAAAAGGACATGGAGCACCACTCCACCCACATCGCCAACGGCATGTTTCACCCGGAGCAGCTTGAGCAGTTCGAGGCGCTGCGCGGCGACGAGCTGCGCACCGCGTTTTTAGAGATGATGCACTTCCACCACAACCACGTGATCAAGATGACGCAGGATGAGGTGGACCGCGGCGGGTACGAGCCGCTGCGCGAGATGGCGAAAGAAATGATCGAGGTACAAACTGCCGAGATGGGTGAAATGGAAGAGCTGCTCGGCTACACGCCTTAAGGCTGGCTAAACCAGCTCCGCGCCGGCGTCGATCATTTCCTGGAGCGCGTCGGCGCCGCGTTTATCGTCGACAGGCGAACACATGCCCCGCAGCACCTTGACCTTGAAGCCCTCTTTGAGTGCGTCCAGGACAGTCGCGCGCACGCAGTGGTCGGTGGCGATGCCGCAGACATCCAGGCGGGAGACACCCTGCGCGCGCAGCCAGTCCGCCAGCAGCTCGTCGTTGCCGTTGACACCCTCGAAGCCCGAGTAGGCGGCGGTGAAATGGCCCTTCTTGAAAAACTGGTCGATCAGATCGGTCTTCACCGGCCCGCGAACCTGCGCGCCGTAGGAATCAGCCACGCAGTGCGGCGGCCACGAATCCACGAAGTCGGGCGTCTCCGAGAAGTGCGCGCCCGGGTCGATGTGCCAGTCCTGAGTGGCCACGACGTAGTCGTACTCGTGAGTGCGGCTGTCCGCGGTGGAGATCAGTTCGGCGATTTTGGACGCCACTTCGTCGCCGCGCGCGGTTGCCAGGGCACCGCCGGGGCAGAAGTCGTTCTGCACGTCCACGATCACTAATGCTGTCTTCATGGGCTTAAGCCTACTCTCAGGGGACGGGCAGTGGGCGCACTTCACCGGCGGGGTGTGGCCTTCGGAAATGGACGTAGGTGCTCCGCCAGGTTTTCCGCACAGAACAAAACGAGGCCAGCAGGTAACATTCCTGCTGGCCTCGTCGCGGTTGTGCGCCATCAGGGAATCGAACCCCGAACCCACTGATTAAGAGTCAGTTGCTCTGCCAATTGAGCTAATGGCGCGTATTTTGTTTTTCTCTGTTGCTCTCGGCAACGAAAAGAAACTGTAGCACCCACTTGTCTCAGCGTGAAATCGGCTGGTCAGGTGCAAGAATTCGTCGATAGGCAATGTGCGTAGAAACGCGGGCGACAATAGTGGACTTTGGCTGGTAAGGGGATAGAGTGTGGGGGATTCGCAAACTCAGTGTTGTCCAGAGAATTGAGGGGTAAGCCGTGGTCCGTCAAGTGGTACGCGCCTGTGCGCTGGTAGCAGCAGCGGCGACGCTTGCGTCGTGCACCATCGGGGACACCGGCAGGCTAGAGCCGGCCGCGCACACCTCTGACGCTTCGCTGGTGGAAAAGACCACCGAGAAGGCCTCGCCGCGCCCACCCAAAGTCAACGTGGCAAACGGGGAGACTGGAGTCGCGCCGCTGGATCCGATTACGGTGACCGCCGCTGCCGGGTTGTCCTCGGTGACCATGACCAACGAGGCCGGCAAAGAGGTCGAGGGCGAATTCGGCGACGACAAGTCTGAGTGGTCCGTCACCGAGCCGCTCGGCTACGGCCGCACCTACACCGTGGAAGCGCGGGACAAGGAAGGCCAAAAGGTGGTCTCTTCGTTTACTACGCTGACCCCGGACGCGACGGTGAATTCCTACATCGGCCCGCTGGACGGCGCGACTGTCGGCGTGGCCCAGGCCGTGACCATCCGCTTCGATAGCCCCGTGCAAGACACCAAGGCGATGGAGGAGCACATCGATGTGGAGACCTCCAACGACACCGAAGGTGCGTTCTTCTGGCTGGACCCCTACGAGGTGCGCTGGCGACCCAAGGACTACTGGGAGCCCGGCACCGAAGTCAGCGTGAAGGTGGACATCTACGGCGAGAAGCTCGGCAAGGGCCTCTACGGCGGCGGGGACAACGAGACCAACTTCACCATTGGCGACAAAGTGGAGGCCGTGGTGGACAACGCCGACAAGATGCTGCGCGTGTACTCGGGCGACGAGCTGGTCAAGGAGTTCCCGATTTCGCTGGGCACCGACGGCCAGTACGACACCCCCAACGGGGTGTATGTGGTCGGCGACGAGCACGAGAAGCTGACCATGGATTCGCGCTCCTTCGGCCTAGCGCTGGACGCCGGTGGCTACGTCACGCCGGTGGACTACGCCACGCAGCTGTCCTACTCCGGCATCTACCTGCACTCCGCCCCGTGGGCGCTCGGCGCGATGGGCAGCTACAACCAGTCGCACGGCTGCATCAACGCCTCCTATGACAACGCGCAGTGGTTCCAGAACTTTGTTAAGCGCGGCGACCCGGTGGTGGTGAAGAACACCGCCGGGGGCACGCTCACGCCTTACGACGGCCTGGGGTACTGGAACCTCGATTGGGAGCAGCGCTCCGGCGGTTCGGAGGATCCGCTGTACGAGTAGGGGAGTGCTGTTTTGGCAATGTGGCAAATATTTGCCACGTTGCCAAAACGGGACACCCGCAGCCGCAACCCGGGCGACCAAACCAGGGACCAACCAGGCGCCAACGACGAAGACCTGGCCCGCGAATCCGCAGGCCAGGCCTTAAACTTTGGGGTGGCTGACGGGACTCGAACCCGCGACACCCAGGATCACAACCTGGTGCTCTACCAGCTGAACTACAGCCACCATCGCTGTTTTTGCAGCGGGAACCACCTTAGCCCCTCACCGTGTTTTCACAAAAACGGCTGGTAGGCGTCGGTTGCGCCTGCGGCCGCATCAACGGCGGCCTCCGTATCCGGCCCGGGGGCGGGCACGAACACCGCGCGGCGGTAGTAATCCAGCTCGCGGATGGACTCCACGATGTCCGCCAGTGCGCGGTGTGCCATGCCCTTTTGCGGCTGGTTGAAGTAAGCCTTGGGGAACCAGCGGCGCGACAGCTCCTTGACCGTGGACACGTCGATCATGCGGTAGTGCAGCGCGGCGTCGAGGCGCGGCATCTGCGCCTTGATGAACGTGCGGTCGGTGGCGATCGAGTTGCCTGCAAGCGGTGCGGGGTGGGCAGGATCGCAATGCTTCTCCACGAGCTCGAGCACCGCACCTTCCGCCTCCTCGATGCTGACCGTGGACGCCTTGATGTCGTCCAGCAGCCCGTTGTCGGAGTGCATCTGGGTGACAAAGTCGTCCATTTCGGCGAGCTCGGCGTCGGTGGCGTGCACGACCAGGTCCACGCCTTCGTCGATAATGTTCAGCTCAGCGTCCGTGACCAGGGCCGCGACCTCCACGATGACGTGGCGGGAGGGATCCAGCCCTGTCATCTCCAGATCCACCCAGACGATGCGGTTGTCTTTGGCGGCGATGTCCATCTATTCCTCTCCCATCTGTGCGTAGAACTTGCCCATGATCGGCGGCAGCCACCCGCGCGGGGCGTAGTTGGAGACCACATCCATGGCCTTGGAAAGCGGGCCGGGCACGATGCGGCGACGGTTCTTGCGCATCGCGTTGATCGTGTCGGCGGCGCAGGACTCGTAAGTGGTCCATAAGAAATCCGGCACGACCTTGTCCACGATGGACTGCTCTTCTTCCGGGATGTACGCCTCGCGCACCGGGCCGGGCGCGAGCAGTGTGACGTGCACGCCGGAATCTTTGAGCTCGTAGTGCAGCGCCTCGGTGAACTGGTTCACGCCGGCCTTGGTGAACACGTAGGTGGCGTTGTTCGGGATGGGCAGGTTGCCGGCGGCGGAGCCGACGTTGCACAACGCGCCCTCGCCGCGCGGCACCATCTGGTCCAGCACCGCCTTGGTAACGCGGAACACCGCCGTGGCGTTGAGGTTGAACTGGTTCGTCTCGTACTCCCAGTCCTGGGCCATGAACGGTCCGAAGCTGGCTATGCCTGCCGAGTTCACGCAGATCGAAACAGTGCGGTTAGCGATGTGCTCAATCAGGGCGTCCACGTCGCGCGCCTTGGACAGGTCCCCGGCGAAGATTTCGACATCGATGCCGTGGGCGAGCGAGAGCTCGTCGCCAAGCTTTTGCAGTACCTCTTGGCGCCTCGCCACAAGGATGATGTTGTGGCCTTCAGCGGCGAGCTGGCGTGCGATGGCCTCGCCGATGCCTTGGCTCGCGCCGGTGATCAGCGCGAACGCGCCGGGTGCAGGTGCGGGAAAACTCATGGGGACGAATCTACCCGCCCGCGATCTCGCGCAACGCGGCCGTGTGGTTTTCAAAGGCATGCGCGCCCGTTGCGGTGAGCGTGACCCACACCGTGTCCTTCGCGCGAGTGGAGCCGTACTCGCGGAAGCGCGTGACGTAGCCGTGCTCCTCCAGCCTGTCCAGCTGCTTCGACAGGGCCGAATCCGACAGGTCGGTTTTGTCTCGCAGCGAGCTGAAGCGCATCTCGTGCCGGGACGTTTGCTTCTCGACGGCTCCCGCCCCGTACAGCGCCGCACAAATCTTCAGCCGCGCCAGGGGGTGGATGACAGGGTCGATTTTAAGGGCGCTCATCGGTTCCTGCTTTCGTGGATCATGACGGCCGTGAATATGACCGCCGTGATTACGCCGGCGATGGTCCCGCCGACCACGCTGCCCTCGGGGACCAGCCAGGTCAGCGGAAAGACGAGCATTGGAGCAAGTGCGGCGGCCCAGTTCGGCTTCGGGTCTTCCTGCAGCGGCTGCTTCATGCTCGGGCGTACGTTGCGATTGTTGTCCCAGACGACGAGCGCGATGCAGGCGACGACGATGAGTACGAACAGCACCCACCAGTACTTCCAGCCGATGATCGTGCCGGCGATCGTGACGCCGAAACTGGTGCCGAGGATGGCGTAAGCCCACGGTGGTGTGTGTTTGTGCTGGGTGTTGTGCTCGATCCCGTCGATCTGTTCGAGGGCGGCGCGGGCTTCTTCTTGGGAGATCTGCGTTTGCGGCGGCTGGTTGCTTTCCATGTACGCAAGTGTGTCACTTGCCGGCATGGAAAGCAAGGGTTTTAAATTTCGTGCATCTCCTGGTCCTTGGTCTCGTGTGCAGAGAGAATCGCCACCAGGGAAATCGCGGTGACAACCACCAGGTAGTAGCCCACCGCCTTCGGGCCGTACTGGGCGTTGAGTGCCGTCGCGATGAACGGGGCGATCGCCGCGCCCAGAATCGAGGAGACGTTGTAGGCGATGCCGGAGCCGGTGTAGCGCACGTTGGAGGGGAACAGCTCCGGCAAAATCGCCGACATCGGCCCGAAGATGAAGCCCATCAGGATCATGCCGATGAACAGGAAGACACCTAAGGAAACCATGGTGAACGTCTCCGGGTTGAGCAGCCACTTGAAGCTCAAGCCGTAGACGATGATCGCCGCGGATGTCAGACCCAGCGTCGGGCGACGGCCGTACGTGTCGGCCAAGTGCGCCGAGACCGGGATGCCCAGGATGAAGCCGAAGATGCATACCAGCTGCAGCTTGAGGAAGGTCGGGTACTCGATGCCCAGGCCCACGCCCTCTTCGGCGGAGCCGATGCCGTAGGACAAAAACCAAGTGGTCACGATGTAGAACAGTGTGTAGCAGCCGACCATGATGAACGTGCCCTGGATCAGGGGCTTCCAGGCGGTCTTGAACACTTCGGCCAACGGGGAGGCGGCCTTCTGGTCGGACTGTTCCACCTGCTGGAACACCGGGGTCTCCTCAACCTGCAGGCGCACCCACAGGCCGATAATGACCATCACGATGGACAGTAGGAACGGGATGCGCCAGCCCCATGCCATGAACGCGCCCTCGAAATCGCCGGAGGTGTGGCCCAGTACCGTGACCAGGATCAGGAACAGACCGTTGGCCAGCAGGAAACCGAACGGCGCGCCCAGCTGCGGCCACATGCCGGCCCAGGTGCGGCGGCCCTTAGCGGCTGTTTCTGTGGACAGCAAGGCCGCGCCGGACCACTCGCCGCCCAGGCCCAGACCCTGGCAAAAGCGCATCAGGGCCAGCAGCGCCGGGGCCCAGATGCCGGCCTGCGCGTAGGTGGGCAAAAGACCGATGATGAAGGTGGCGATGCCCATGGTCAGCAGCGCGCCGACCAGGGTGGCCTTGCGGCCGACCTTGTCGCCGAAGTGGCCGAACAGCACCGAGCCCAGTGGGCGGGCAATGAATGCCAGGCCAAACGTGGCAAACGATGACAAAAGGGCCACCGTGCTGGACTCCGACTTAGGGAAGAACAGGAACGGGAAGACGGCCACGGCTGCGGTGGCGTAGGCGTAGAAGTCGTAAAACTCGATCGTCGTGCCGATTGTGGACGCGATCTTGACGCGACGGCGCTCCTCCGGGGTGGTCTCCCGGAGCGCGGCGGGTGCCGCCGGTTGGGGAGTGGGGTGGTGTTCGACGCTGGTAGTCATCGCCCGTCCTTTCATTCCACTGTGCGAGATAAATATCTCATTGAATGATTGTGAATGTACCACAGTGTGAGAAATGTGTCTCAAATTCGCGGTGGGCGGGCGAATGACGTTGTTAAGCGAAGGGGTGCTCTCGTAAAAGTTGACGATCGGGGTTCGCGGACGAGAATCAACGCGCAGGTTGCAGACTTATTGCCAGCGTCTCGCTTTATGTAAAATCTTGCGAAAACCGGCAGCGCGGTACGGAGTTTCATAATGTCCCAGCGAGAAAAATGGCACCGAGTCGAAGAGGGCAAGCTCATAGCAGGGGTCTGTGCTGGAGTAGCTGAAACCTACGGAACCTCCGCCAACACGGTTAGGACCATTTACGTGATTGCCAGTCTCTGCGGGGCGCCCATGGTTATTGTCTACTTATTGCAGTGGGCTATCTACCCGCGATATTGAGTGCTCAAGGCGGCAATTTGCGCCCCCAGCAGGATTCGAACCCGCGACCAGCCGGGTAGAAACCGGATGCTCTAATCCACTGAGCTATGGGGGCAATACCGGCTGATTGTAGTTATGGCTCAGCCCAGCGCGAAAGTAGGGTATGCGGCATGAATGCACCTGCACGCACTCGCACCATTGCCCCCGCTTGGCCGCTGTATTTGGCCGCGTTCGCCATCGCGGCGGTTGTCGCAGGCGCGGTGGGGGAGGCGTTCTCGGGCGGTTCGCTCGCGGAGCTGGGCATTCCGGACCCGGGCGCGGCCACCACGGTGGGTCTCCCAGCGCTGCGCGGCGTCGCGTGGCTGCTCATGGCGCTGGCGACGGGCTCGTTTCTGCTCTCGGCTTTCCTCATCGCGCCGAAGCAGACCCAAGAGGACCTCAACGGCGCGCGCCTGACCGTGGACGGGCACCTCGCCTCGCGCACCGGCGCCCACGCCAGCGCGGGCATCGCGCTGATTGGCCTGGTCATGATTCCGCTGGTGCTTTCCGACGTCTCCGGCCAGCCCCTCAACACCGTCCTGTTCGAGGCGGCCGCGTGGTCGCAGGCGCTGGACCAAGTGGCGGACGCGCGCGTGTGGCTCATCGTCGCGGCGTTTGCGGCGGTCGTCGCGGCGTTGGGGTACGCCGCGACCAGCTGGTGGTCCCAGGTCTGGCTGTTCCTCGGCGCGATTGTGGTGGTCATGCCGATCGCGCTGACGGGCCACTCGGCCACCGGCGGCGCGCACGACTTCGGCACCAACTCGCTGATCTGGCACCTCGTGGCCATGCTGCTTTGGGTCGGCGGGCTGATGGCGCTTGTCGCACATGCTTTACGACGCGGCCCCGGCCTTCCCGCCGCCACCCAGCGCTACTCACGCATCGCGCTGTTTTCCATCCTGGCCATGGCCGTCTCTGGTGTGGTCAACGCGCTGGTGCGGGTGCGCCTAGAGGACCTGACGCAGTACAACTACGGCTGGGTGCTGATTATCAAGACCGTCGGCATCATCGTTCTCGGCATGATCGGCTTTGTCCACCGTGAGCGCACCATCCCGCAGCTTCACACCCAACCGCGCGCATTTACCCGCCTCGCCGCGGGAGAGGTGCTCATCATGGCGGCGATTTCCGGCTTGGCGGTCACGCTCGGCCGCACCCCGCCCCCGCCGCCGCTGGACCCGAACTTAACCCGCATGCAGATCCAGATGGGCTACAACCTCACCGAGCCGCTGACCTGGACCAACTGGCTGACCACCTGGCGTCCGGAGCTGTTGTTCAGCGTGATTGCGATCCTGTTGGCAGCCTATTACCTGCACCTGGTCCGCCGGGTGGAGGGGTGGCCTGTTGCGCGCACGCTGTGGTGGTTGCTGGGCTGCGCAACGCTCGTCGTCACGCTGAGCTCCGGCATGGGCATGCACATGCCCGCTTCCTACTCGGCGCACATGACGGTGCACATGATCCTGTCCATGGGCGTGCCGGTGTTTCTGGTGCTCGGCGCGCCGCTGACACTTGTGCGCGAGGCGTACCCGGCCGGCGAGTTCAACCCGCGCCTGTGGGCCGAAAGCTTTCAGCGTTCAAAGTTCCTGCGCGTGGTGACGTTCTCGCCGGTGTCCACCATCCAGTTTTTGGTGTTCTTCTACGCCATGTACGTGATCCAGCCGTTCTACGAGCTCATGATCTCCGAGCACGCCGGGCACGTGATCATGAACGCTGTGTTCCTCGTCTCCGGCTACCTCTACTTTTGGGAGCTCATCGGCCCCGACGAGATTCAAGGCCGCCCCACCGCGAAGGTGCGCCTGCTGTGGCTGTGGGTGTCCATGCCGTTCCACCTGTTCATGGGTGTCTACCTCATGCAGCTCGGCTCAGTGATGGCCGAGGATTTCTACCGCTCGCTGGAGCTGCCCTGGAACCCGGACCTGCTCAAAGTGCAGAAGGACGGCGGCGGCATCGCGTGGGCGTCCGGCTCCTTCCCGCTGGTGATCGTCTTCGGCGAGCTGTTCATCCGGTGGTGGCGCGAGGATAAGGCGGAAACGGCCGCCTCGGACCGCCGCGCGGAGGAGACCGACGACGAGGAATGGCGCCGCTACAACGAGATGCTTTCTCAAATTCATGGCCGCTAGCTGCGGATTGTGAATTTCTCAGGTTAAGTTATCCACAATTTGGCCGACCCCTTTTTCCGGTGTGTGTTTCGTGCGACTCTGCTCGCGCAGGGGGCAATTGCTTATCGACGCAAAGCTCCGCCCCCGCAACCGCACACCATCCGCACACACGCAGAAAGGGGCCAACCACATGGCCAACATCGACTACACGCTGCTCGGCAACCTCATCGCCGAGCCGCACTTCAAAACCTTCAACTCCGGCAACGCCGTGCTGCGCTTCCGCGTGGCCACCTCGGACGCGAAGAAAGAAAAGAACGACAACGGCAACGAGGTCTGGCGGGACTACAACCAGTTCTACGTCGACGTCGAGTGCTGGGGCCAGCTCGCGATCAACGCTGGCGCGTCGCTGCGCAAGGGCTTCCCGGTGATTGTCATCGGCAAGCTTGTCCACGAGTACTGGGAAGGCAAAGACGACAAGGGCGAGCCGGTCCTGCGGTCCAAGACCATGGTCAAAGCACGCCATGTGGCGTTCGATCTCGCGCGCTACCAGGTCAACTCGGTGCGCACGTCAGTCTCCGGCAACACGCTCGAAGGCCACGAGATGCCTCAGGCGATGGACGCCAAGGCGCTGAACAGGAAGCTCAACGGCGAGGAAGACGACAACCCCGAGCCGGAGAGCGGCTGGGATAGCCTGTCGGACACTCCGGCGGTGGAAGAGCACCGCGTCAGCGCAGAGGACGTCGACGGGGTGAGCCGCACCGACGCCGACACCGACACAGACACGGAAGGCGAGGAGCTCGCCGCCGCCGGCGCGCCCTTCTAATTTTGGTGCTTTTGCCCCGCCGCTTCCAGCGCGCTTTGGAAGCGGCGGGGCGCGCGTGCGCGTGATGTACCCTAAGTGCGGTATTCACCTCCGCACTCACCAACAAAGGGGATTCGTAGTGGCTGAGTTCATCTACACGATGAAAAACGTCCGCCGAGCCATCGGCGAGAAGGTCATCCTGGACAACGTCACCATGGCGTTTTACCCGGGCGCAAAGATCGGCGTCGTGGGCCCGAACGGCGCCGGTAAGTCGTCGCTGCTGAAGATCATGGCCGGCATCGACCAGCCGAACAACGGCGAGGCGTTCCTCCAGCCGGGCGCGTCCGTGGGCATCCTTTTGCAGGAGCCGCCGCTGAACGAGGAAAAGACCGTGCGCGGCAACGTCGAGGAAGGCCTCGGCGAGCTGTTTGAGAAAAAGCAGCGCTTCGAGGCCATCGCCGAGGAAATGGCGACGAACTACTCCGACGAGCTCATGGAGGAAATGGGCAAGCTGCAGGAAGAGCTCGACGCGGCCGACGCGTGGGAAATCGACTCCAAGATCGAGCAGGCCATGGAGGCCCTTCGCTGCCCGCCTTCCGACGCACCGGTGACCAACCTGTCCGGTGGCGAGCGCCGTCGAGTAGCACTTGCGAAACTGCTGCTGAGCGAACCGGACCTGCTGCTCCTCGACGAGCCCACCAACCACCTCGACGCCGAAAGTGTCCTGTGGCTGGAGAGGCACCTGCAGACCTACCCGGGTGCTGTGCTGGCCATTACCCACGACCGCTACTTCCTGGACAACGTCGCCGAGTGGATCTGCGAGGTCGACCGCGGCAAGCTCTACCCGTACGAGGGCAACTACTCCACCTACCTGGAGAAGAAGGCCGAGCGCCTCGAGGTCGCCGGCAAGAAGGACCAGAAGCTGCAGAAGCGCCTGAAGAAGGAACTGGACTGGGTCCGCTCTTCCGCGAAGGCCCGCCAGGCCAAGAACAAGGCCCGTCTGGAGCGCTACGAGGAGATGGCGGCAGAGGCCGAGCAGTACCGCAAGCTCGACTTCGAAGAAATCCAGATCCCCACCCCGCCGCGCCTGGGCAACAAGGTCGTCGAGGTGGAGAACCTGAACAAGGGCTTCGACGGCCGCGTGCTGATCAAGGACCTGTCGTTCACCCTGCCGCGCAACGGCATCGTCGGCGTGATCGGCCCCAACGGTGTGGGCAAGTCCACGCTGTTCAAGACCATCGTGGGCCTCGAGGAAGCCGATTCCGGCTCCGTGGAGGTCGGCGACACCGTCAAGATCTCCTACGTTGACCAGAACCGCGAAAACATCAACCCGGAGGAGACCGTCTGGGAGGTCGTCTCCGACGGCCTGGACTACATCCACGTCGGCCAGAACGAAATGCCGTCGCGCGCCTACCTGTCCGCCTTCGGCTTCAAGGGCCCGGACCAGCAGAAGCCGTCCAAGGTGCTCTCCGGCGGCGAGCGCAACCGCCTGAACCTGGCGCTGACGCTGAAGCAGGGCGGCAACCTGATCCTGCTGGACGAGCCGACCAACGACCTCGACGTCGAAACGCTCGGCTCGCTGGAAAACGCGCTGCAGGCCTTCCCGGGCTGTGCCGTGGTGATCTCGCACGACCGCTGGTTCCTGGACCGCACCTGTACCCACATCCTGGCCTGGGAGGGCAACGTGGAAGAGGGCAAGTGGTTCTGGTTCGAGGGCAACTTCGGCGACTACGAGGCCAACAAGGTCGAGCGCCTCGGCGAGGAAGCCGCGAAGCCGTCGCGCGTCACCCACCGCAAGCTCACCCGATAGGAGTACCCCATGGCTGAGCCGAACAGGATCCACGTCCACACTATCCCGGTGCGCTGGAGCGACTTCGACCGCTACGGGCACGTGACCAACTCCGCCTACATCGAGCTCGCCCAGGAGGCGCGCCTGGCGTTCGCCCAGGAGTTCTTCTTCTCCCAGGGCCACGAGTTCGTGGTGTTCGTGCGCCGCCTCGAGGTGGACTACGTCCGCCCGATCCTGCCCAACACCACGGCGGTGACGGTGGAGACGCAGGTGGCCAACGTGGGCAACACGTCGTTCACCACCCGCCAGGAGATCAAGGACGCGCAGGGCAAGGTCTGCTGCGTGATCGAGTGCGTGCAGGTCACGGTGGATACCACCACGACCTCGCCGCGCGAGATCACGCAGAAGGAGATCGGCATCCTGTCGCAGACTGCCGGGGCGTAAGTGGTCGCGGTTCGGATTGAGCGCGGCGCGCGCGGGCTTACCGCGCTACTTTCGCGTGCGCTCGCGCTAGATGCCCAGGCGAGCGCGCGCATCCAGGAGGTGGGCGAGGGCCAGCTCGACGTCTTCGTCACCACGCCGTTTGATGCCATTGCTTCTCGACGCACCTCCGGCTCCACCACCCACCCCGGCGCCACCGTCAGCGCCCGCGCCATGCTCGACGCGTTAAAGGCTGGCGCAGCCGAGGTCGGCCCCGCACGCGACGCCGCCTGGCCCGGGGCCCTGCCGCCGGCCAGCGGCTTCATCGCGCGCGAGGAGGTACCCATCGGCGTTGCCCGCCGCTTGGCGGACGAGGGCCGCAACCTGGCGCGGCAATTCTCCGGCCCGGCCGGCCCACCCCGCTCACTTCTCGACGGGGTAGTGCTCACCGCCGACGCCGACAGCGACGCACCGGTGGAGATCCCCATGCGGATGATCTTCGCCTGCACCGCACTGGGGCTGATCCCCGGCTTCGAAGCCCCCGCCGAGATCCCGCGCCATATGCGCGTCGCTACCTCCGGCAGCTGGGTGCGCCTAGACGCGCCGTTCGGCTCCGTCTACCGCAGCACCCGCCCCAATCTGCTGTTCTAGTAGGCGCGCGGGCCCTGGTTGATCATCATGTATGCCACGCGCTGCATGTGGTTCCACATCTGGGCGCGGTAGGCGGGCGGGAGCTCGTCGTCAGAAAACTGCTCCATGGAATTGCCCATGAGCTCAAGCCAACGGTCCGCCTCGGCCTCGCCGATGGCGAACGGGAGGTGGCGCTTGCGCAGCATCGGGTTGCCGCGCTTTTCCTGGAAGAGGCGGGGGCCGCCCCAGTACTGCACCAAGAACCAGCGCAGGCGGTCCTGCGCGCCGTCCCAATCCTGGTCCGGGTACATCGGGCCGATGAGGTCGTCCTTTTTGACCTGGGTGTAAAAGCCTTTGACGAGGCGGTGGAAGAACGGGTCGCCACCGACGGCGTCGTAAAGCGTTTGCTCCTGCTTAGGACCGATTTCCATTGTTCTCCTTCATCTCTACAAGCACAGAATCCATCGCCGTGAGCACCACGTCCTGCTCGTGCAGCGCCGCGAGGATCCGGTGGTTCAAGTGGCGCGCCACGCCCCACTGCTCGCCCGGCATCGTGGTCACGGCAAGGCGGAAGGACACGTACGTCGGGTTGAACTCGCTGGGGCCAAGCATGGTCGGGGAGCCCATGACCACATCGCGTATCTCCGGGTCCTGACACGCCGCCACCGCCGTGTCCTCGATGACGCGCGACACCTTGTCCGGGTTTGCCATGACAGACACCGGGATCTGCAGGCGCGCCGTGGAAAAACGGGCGGAATGGTTACCCACCAGGTTGATGTCGCCGTTGCGCACATGCCACAGGGCGCCGTCGATGTCGCGCAGCGTGGTAATCCGCAGCGACATCTCCTCCACCTCGCCCACTACATCGCCGACCTGGATGGTGTCGCCGACGCCGAACTGGTTCTCAATGAGAATGAACATGCCGGAGAAGAAGTCCTTCACCAGCGACTGTGCGCCAAAACCGATAGCCACGCCAACCACGCCGGCGGAAGCGATCAGCGGCGCGACGTTCACGCCAAGCTGATCCAGCACCGCCAGAGCCGCCCACGTCCAGATCACAATCGCGGCCACAGACCGGCCCACGTTGCCCAGTGTTTTCATGCGTTGCGCGCGGCGGGCTTCCTGTGCGCGGGACTGGAGAGTGTCGTCCACCTCCGGCGTGATCAAGGGCGTGCGCTCAATGCCGTGGCGTGTGGCGCGGTTGATTACTTTGCGCGCCACCCAGCTCAGCACCAGCGCCACGATGAGGATCAGCAGGATTTTCAGGGGGCGTTCCACCATGAGTTCGTGGGTGGCTGGGTCGTTCCACCAGTTGGTGACGCCGTCGACGGCGTCGTCGACCTTTTCGACAGTTTCTGTTTGCGCTTTCATCGGGTCCCGAGTCTAGTGCATAAAAATGAAGCCTTAGTGAACCGCTTGGTCTACTGTCTGCAGACATGACTGGATTTGCTACCGACGCCATTCACGCCGGCTACGAACCCGACAGCCTGTACGGGCCGATCAACACGCCGATCTACGCCTCCACCACCTTCGCCCAGGACGGGCTGGCTCAGCTGCGCGGCGGCTACGAGTACACCCGCGTGGGCAACCCCACCGTCACCGCCTTAGAAAAGGCCGTCGCCGCTTTGGAGGGCGCCGAGTACGCCGTCGCGTACTCCTCGGGCATGGCGGCTATCGACGTCATCCTGCGCATCCTGCTCAAACCCGGCGACCACATCGTCGTGTCCAACGACGCCTACGGCGGCACCTACCGCCTGATCCAGCAGGTGTTCACGCAGTGGGGCGTGGAAAACACCGTGGTGGACATGACCAACCCGGAAGAAGTCGCCGCCGCCGTGCAGGACAACACCAAGGCCATCTGGGTGGAAACGCCGACGAACCCGATGCTGGACATCGTGGACATCGAGGCGATCGCGGCCGTGAAGCAGCAGGCCGCGCTGGTGGTGGACAACACCTTCGCCTCCCCGTACCTGCAAAAGCCGTTCGAGCTCGGGGCGGATGTGGTGGTGCACTCCACCACGAAGTACATCGGCGGCCACTCGGACGTCGTCGGCGGCATCGTCTGCGGCGACGATTCCCGCGTGCCCGGCTTTCACGAGCAGCTGCGCTTCTTCTTCGGCTGGGTCGGCGCGAACCCGTCGCCGTTCGACACCTACCTCACCGGCCGCGGCCTGAAGACGCTGTCGGTGCGCATGGATAAGCACTGCGACAACGCGGAGGCCGTCGCAAAGTTTCTCGACGCCCAGCCGCAGGTCGCCCGCGTGTGCTACCCGGGCCTTGAAACCCACCCCGCCCACGACGTCGCGGCGAAGCAGATGACCCGCTTCGGCGGCATGGTCTCCGTGCTGTTCCAGACCACCGAGCAGGCCAAAGCCTTCTGCAAGTCCACCAAGCTGTTCTGCCTGGCGGAGTCCCTTGGCGGCGTGGAGAGCCTGCTCGAGCACCCCGCCACCATGACGCACGTTTCCGTCGCCGGTTCCGCGCTCGAGGTGCCGGGCGAGCTCGTGCGCATCTCGGTGGGCATCGAGGAGGAGGCCGACCTCATCGCCGACCTCGAGCAGGCGCTTACGCGCTTGTAGCGTCGACCTCGCGGTTGCGCACCGCGCGGGCGATGCGGTCCTGGCCCTCGGCGATGACGCGCTTCAACCCGGCCGGGGCGTCCCCACCCAGCAGCGCATTTGCCTTGTCCACGGCCGCCGCGGTGACATCCCAGCGCGGGTACATGCCCTCGAGGGTGCGCTGCGCCATCTCGTTGGTGAGGCGATCCCACAGCGCAGGGGCTTGGCGGAAGTACTCGTCGGTCAGGCCCTCGAGCCCGTCGTAGGTGAACGTCAGGCCGTCCATGAGGTAGCGGGCTTCGAGGTTGGTCAGGTCGTCTTCGACGAGCTTCTGCCAAGCCCATCGCTTATCGACGACAGCTCTCGCCCGCAAACGTGAAATCGCGCCCTCCGACGTGTTGTCCTGCTCCTTCTCCGCCGCTTCCAGTGGCAGGGCGCCGGCGGCGATGAGGTTGGTGATGGCCAGCCAGCGCACCTCCTGGTTATCCGAGCGCTCAAGCAGCTCCTTGAAGTACGTGACGGTGTCCTCGGTGGGGGTCAGGCGTGCCAGCGCGCGGTCGAAGATGGCGGCCGGCTGCGCGCCGCGGAAGGCGGCGTTGAGCAAGTCCATGCCCTCGCCCTGCCAGGCGGGGTCGACGTACTGGCGCACCGCCTGCGTTGCCTGCGCCAGCAGGCGCTCCTGCACACTCGGGTGTGTTTCGCTTGGGGCGTGGGCGGCGACCAGCTTCACAAACTCGCGGGCGGCCAGCTCGCCGTCGCGCACCGACTCCCACAGCGACGACCAAATCACAGTCCGCGCCAACGGATCCTCGATCTCGCCGATGTGCTCCAGCGCAAACTTTTGGTGCTCCGGCGTCAGGCGCATCTTGGCGTAGGTCAGATCGTCGTCGTTGACAATCGCCAGGTCGTGTTCGACGCCGGCGAGCTCCGGGAGTTCGGTGCGTTCGCCGTCGATGTCGGTCTCGATCTGCTTGACGCGGGTGACGGAGGCGTCGATTAGCTTGTAGAGCCCCACGCGCACACGGTGCGGGCGCGGATCCTCCTGCAGCACCGCAAAGCCCTCGCCGATCTCCGGGCGCAGCGTCGACGGGCCCGTGGTGCGCAGCCACTTTTCCGCCCAGCCCGACAGGTCACGGCCCGACGCCTCCTCGAGCGCGCCCAGCAGGTCGTCGAAGGTGGCGTTGGAGTAGGCGTGGTTGTCGAAGTGGCGCCGCACCCCTGCGAAGAACTCCTCGTAGCCCACGTACGCCTGCAGCTGCTTCAGCACGCTGGCACCCTTCGCGTAGGTGATGCCGTCGAAGTTCTGCTCCGCGGTCTCAATGTCCGGCGCGTCCGCCGCGATCGGGTGCGTCGACGGCAGCTGGTCCTGCTGGTACGCCCACGCCTTCTCCACGGACGCGAAAGTGGTCCACGCATCCGCGTACTCGCCGATCGCCGTCTGCGCGGTGGCCGCGGACCAGGTGGCGAACGACTCGTTGAGCCACAGGTCGTCCCACCACTGCATGGTCACCAGGTCGCCGAACCACATGTGTGCCATCTCGTGCAAGATGGTGTCGTTGCGGCGCTCCAGGCGGTACGGGGTGGGCTCGGAGGTGAACACGTACTCGTCGCGGTAGGTCACGCACCCGACGTGCTCCATCGCGCCCATGTTGTACTCCGGGCAGAACACCTGGTCGTACTTGTCGCCGAACGGGTAAGTGCGCCCGAAGTTGGCGTGGTAGAAGTCGAAGCCGTCCTTGGTCTGGCGGAACAGGCGCTCCGAATCCATGTGGGGGATCAGGCTGGCGCGCGCGTACAGGCCGAGCTCGATCGTCCTGCCGTCGCCGGCGTCGTAGGTGTCGGAGATGCGCTCGAACTCGCCGGCGCAGATGGCGATGAGGTAGGTCGACAGCGGGTAGTCGATCACCGTGGTCCAGGTGGAGGTGCCGTCGCCGTTGCCTGTGCGGGTGGCGGCTTCGTTGAGGATCACCGTGTAGCGCTCCGGCGCCTTCACGCTGACCTTGTAGGTGGCCTTCAAATCCGGCTGGTCGAAGCCGGCGAACACCTTCATCGCCATCGCCGGCTCGAACTGGGTGTACAGGTAGTCCTTGCCATCCACCGGGTCGGTGAACTTGTGCAGGCCCTCGCCGGTGCGGTTGTAGGCGTCGTGGGAGGTGACGACCAGGGTGTGGGCGCCGTCGTCAAGCGAAAGCTCCCGGCCCGTCTCGTCGCCGTCGAGGGTGGCCTCGAACCCGGCCGCGACCAGGTCGAAGTGGGTCGTGCCCGCCTTCGAATCGAAATGGACGGTGCTTACAGTGGTGAACTCGTCCGCCCCGGTGATGTCCACGGCGATGTCGTAGCGGACGTTCGAAATCAGTTCAGCGCGCGCCTGCGCGTCCTTGCGAGTCAAATTTGTCTTCATCTGCCCCAACCTACACGCGCTATTGTGGGCGCCATGACGGAACAAGTGACTTTTTGGTTCGACGTATCCTGCCCGTTCGCATGGCAGACCTCCCGCTGGATGAAGGAAGTGGAAAAGGTCCGCGACATCGAGATCGAGTGGGTGCCCATGTCGCTCGCAGTGCTCAACGACGGCCGCGACATCCCCGACGACTACGCCGCCATGATGGAGGCCAACTGGGGCCCGGCGCGCGTGTTCGCGAAGGTCAAGGAAGAGCAGGCCGAGAAGGTCGACGAGCTGTACACCGCGATGGGCGAGCTGATCCACGCCGGTGGCGAAGGTGGCAAGAAGGGCCACGGCGCCTACGACGAGATCATCGCCAAGGCGCTTGACGCCGTCGGCCTGCCCGAGCATTTCGCCGAGGTGGCCAACACGTCCGACTGTGACGACCTGCTGCGCGGCTTCCACGCCTCCGCCATGGACGCCGTCGGCGACGACGTGGGCACCCCGGTGGTTGCGTTGAACGGCACCGCGTTTTTCGGCCCCGTGATCACGCGTGTGCCGGAGGGCGAAGAGGCGGGCAAGCTGTTTGACCACGCCGTCGGCCTGGCCGAGTTCCCGTACTTCTTCGAACTCAAGCGCACCCGCACGGAGATGCCCCAGGTACGCTAAACGCCATGCGTATTTACCTTGGAGCAGACCACGCCGGATTCGAGCGCAAGAACCAGATCAAGGCCCACCTTCAGGCCCAGGGCCACGAGGTGACCGACTGCGGCGCCCACGAGTACGACGCCGCGGACGACTACCCGGCGTTTTGCATCGCCGCGGCTGAGGCCGTGGTCAACGATCCGGGTTCGCTGGGCATCGTGCTCGGCGGCTCCGGCAACGGCGAGCAGATCGCCGCGAACAAGGTCAAGGGTGCGCGCTGCGCCCTGGCGTGGTCGGAAGAGACCGCGAAACTCGCCCGCGAGCACAACAACGCGCAGCTCATCGGCATCGGCGGCCGCATGCACACCGAGGAAGAAGCGCTCGCAATTGTCGACGCCTTCGTGTCCCAGCCGTGGAGCGAAGAGGAACGCCACCAGCGCCGCATCGACATCCTCGCCGAGTACGAGCGCACCGGGGTTGCCCCCGAGCTGCCGTAGCGTGTCACCAGCCGGCGAAGTAGCGCTCCAGCTGCAGCGGGCCCGCCACCGGCGTGAGCCCGATGTCCTCGGGGTGCGCCGTGGCCGGCTCCATTCCCAGCGCGGCGGCGCGCCTTGTGCGCACCACCGTGCCGTCGGGGGAGAGCACGTACTCCACCGCCAGCAGCGCGTCCATGTTCTGCGGCGCCCAGCCCGCACCGACGGCGATGTTGACCCGCGCCTCAACCTCGTCGGTGCCCACGCGCGGGTCGTTGGCGAACAGCGCCGGCACCTCTGCCACGCGCACGTACGCGCCGACCTTTAGCCACTCCGCGATGACAAGCTCGCGCACCCCCTCGCCGTCCAAATCCGGGACCTCCACCTGCATGTCGAAGGTGTCGAAGATGACCCCGTCCGGGCGCGCCAGAGGGTGAGTCACGCGCCGGGCCAGCGCCAGCGACTCGGCGTTTTTGACGGCGGTGGCGGCCGCCGGGTCGTCGTAACGCTGCCCGAAGTCCTCCTCCGCGTGGTGCGCGACGGCCGCCGGCTCGTGCACGAAGCTCGCGCCTGCGTTCCACGCACGGAAGCCGAACTCCCAGTCCTCGCCGCCGTAGCCGACAAGCGTGCCGTCGAAGCCGCCGACCGCGTCGAAGAACTCTCGCGAACACGTCAGCACCGCGGAGATGATGTAGCGCCAGGAGCTGTGGTCGGCGTCGCGGAGGTTGGCGGTGGCGGACCAGGCGTCGATAAGCCATTGCGGTTCGGTGTCCTCGGCGCCGGTGCGGCGCGCGCCTACGACCACCGCCCGCGCATCCCCCACGATGTGCGGCACGACCGCCGAGAGGTAGCCGGGCTCGGGCACGGTGTCGGCGTCGAGAAACGCGAGCACCTCGCCGCGCGCGGCATCCGCGCCCAGGTTGCGCGCCGCGGCCGCCCGGAAGCCCTTGTCCTCCTGGCGCACCACGCGCACGCCCTCGATCGCGGGTGGTTCGGTGGAGCCGTCGTCGGCGACGATGATCTCCACCTCGCCCGCGTAGTCCTGCGCCCGCACCGCCGCGACGACCCGCTCGAGCGCTTCCGTGTCGTTGTAGTGCGGGATGACCACGCTCACATCAGGCCAGCGAAACGCCATGTTTCCTCCCACAGTTGCGCGACTTCGGCCCTTCCGTAGCGCGGCGGGGCCATCTGTTCGGGCTCATGCCTATCGACGGCGTCGCGCCAGCCCCCATCTCCCACCAGCGTGACGCGACCGGGCAGCCACGCGTCGATCTCGCGGGCGTAGTCGGAATCGCGCACCAGCACGGTGCGGCCCGCGCCCAGCCATGCCATCAGCGAGCCAGAGGCGGAGAAGTGGCGGTGCGGGCACACGGGGTGGGCGATGCGGCCCATCTCCTGAGCGAGCTGGGCGTCGGTGAGCCAGCCGGTGAGTTCGGCGTGGCGCGCAAGGCGTTTCGCCCAGTCCTCGTGGCCCTTCGAGACCGCGCCGAGGAAGCGCAGTCGGCTATCCGGCAGCGCTTCGATGAGGTCCTCGTGGCCCTTGCCGGGGTAGAGGAAGCCCAGCACGCCGACGGTTCCTTCCTCGGGGTTGAAGGGGGAGTCGATCACCGGGATGGGCAGGCGGATCACGGACGTTTCGGCGTCGAAGAAGGACGCCTCGTGGTTGGAGTTGACCACCGCGACGTCCGCCTTCTCGACGAGCTCGCGGTAGACGCGTGCGCGGCGTTCGTAGCGCTCGGCACCCTCCTCGGGCTGGGGGATGTCGTGCAGGCTCACGGACAGCGGGCCGTCGATGCGCGCAAGCAGGCGCTCGGCGGTGTCGCCGAAGAGGTGGTCGGTGAACGTGACGTGGACGGGGCCGGTGAGCGGGGAGTTGCCGAATGTCTCTTCCCGGATCACCTCGGCTGCGGTGGCGCGGGCGAGCCCGAGGGCGTACTCGGTCACCCCGTGGCCCGCGGGGCCGACGATGAGATGTTTCATGCAAGCAACCCTAGATTCGCAATGCGTTCCGCGTGACGCTGCAACCCATGAGCGACAAGCGCCGGGCGCCCACGGTAGAACTCCAGTTGCGCGGCGCGGATCTCGTCGGCGTCGATGACCCCGCCGCCGCGCTCGCGCCACTGATCGCGGCCTGTCACCGTAACCCCCAACGATGCAGCCGCCGCGGCGTCGACGGGTGCGTCGAGCCCGCCGAGCATTTCGTAGTCCGGCGGCGAGGGCTCGTCGGAAAGCCCAAGCTCTTGAAGTACCCGTGACGCCATGAACGCAAGGGTGGCGTTGTCGGGGTGGTTGACGGTGTGCCACACCGGGTTGGTCTTAAGATAGTCCGACACCACAACCGTGCCGTGGGCCTGCTCGCGGCGCCGGATCTGCTCGACGGACATGTCGGCGGCGCGGCGCAACGCATCCGGCGACGGCGCCGCGGCCGGGGCGTACCCCGCGGCCGCAACCAGCGTGCGCAGGTCGTGGTACGGCACCACCGGCGGGTTCAACGACGGATCATCAGGGTCGCGGATGATGGCCTGGTAGGGCATGAGCCCGTCGAAACGCAGCACCGGCACGACCACCCGCCGCGCCGACGAGCGAAGCTGCCGGGTGCCCACGGGCAGGCCGCGGTAGTTGTCGCGGATCGGCTGGGTGACTAACACGTCGGCGCGGGCGACGAGGTCCAAAAACCACCCCATGTCCGCCGCTTCAAGCTCGTGGACCGGGGCGATGCGCTCGCCGGTGAAGTGTCCGGTGGACATGAGCAGTTTGCGGGTGGACTCCGCTTGGCAGTTACCGACGACAACAAGCAGCATGCCAACACAGTATGCGAAAACGTTTATATTAGTGGGGTGCGCGTTCTGTCTATCCCCTCCGGTCACCCGTACACGCAGGCTATCCGCCCTGCCGGCGTGGAGTTTCTGCCGGACCCGGACATCGACGGCAACTGGTGGCCGCACCCGGCGCTCGAGGCCGAGTATTGGCGCGACCCGCCCGCCGTGGACCTCGTGCACATTCACTTCGGCTTCGAGCACCGCACGCCCGCGCAGATCGCCGAGCTGTGCCGCGGGCTGCCGGTGCCGCTGGTGCTCACCGTCCACGACCTGGACAACCCGCATCTCACGGATCAGACCGAGCACCACCAGCGGTTGCAATTGCTTATCGACGAAGCTTCCGCCCTGATCACCCTCACCGATCAAGCCGCCGAGGTGTTGCGCCGCGACTTCGGCGCAGCGGACGTGCGCGTGGTGCCGCACCCGCGGATCGTGGAAGACCCAGTGTTGGTGGAACCGGGCCGGCGCGCGGCGGTGTTTTTGAAATCGCTGCGCTCCAACGTGGTCGCGGACGCGCAGTTCTACGCCGATATCGCAGCGCAGGTGCCGTTGGATGTGTATGTGCATGGGGGAGCGGAGCTGTCGTCGATAGGCAATGCGAGGGTGATCGAGCACGAGCCGATGCCCGACGACGAGCTGCACGCCGCCGTGGGCCGCGCCGGGGTGTGCGTGCTGCCCTACACGCGCGGCACGCACTCGGGGTGGCTGGAAATGTGCCGCGACCTGGGCGTTCCTGTTGCGGTGCCGGACTGTGGCTGCTACGCCGGGCAAGCCGACACGCGCGAGGCGGTGGAGGTATACGCTGCAGGCGACGGGCGCGCGGCCGGTAAGGCGGCGGCGCGGCTGCTCGCCCGCGGGCCGGTGCCGTTTGCCGGCGACCGGGTGAAGCAGCTGGACGAGGTGCGCCGGGCGCACGAGGAGATTTACAGGAAAGTGGTGAGCGAGTGACCGTTGCCGCAAAACCCGCGCTGCAGACCTCGCGCACCGGCAAACTGCGCATCGCGCTGGTCGGGCCCGCGCGCTACCCGGTGCGCGAACCGTACGCCGGCGGGCTGGAGGCGTTCTGCCACACCATGGTGGCCGCGCTGCGCGAGCTCGGTCACGACGTGGACTTCTTCGCCGCCGAAGGCTCCGACGGCAACGACAAGACACTCGAACTGCCCGGGGTGGACTGGGGCGCGAACGCCGCTGACGCCACCGACACCACCTACCCTGAAGGCGGCCGCGAACGGGAAAACGCCGCGTTTGTGCAGCTGCGCCGACTGTTGGTTGCTCGCGGCTACGACGTGGTGCACAACAACAGCCTCAACCCGTACATCTTCCCCTCGGCAGCGTCGCCGGAGCCGCTGCCGATGCTGACCACGCTGCACACCCCGATGGTCGACGACATCCAGGCCGCCATCACCGCAGCCGGCCTGCGCGCCGGGCGGTTCGCCGCCGTGAGCCGCACCACCGCACGCGACTGGCGCCTGCCCAGCGAGCCGGTGATCATCCCCAACGGCGTCGACGTGGAACTGTGGCGCCCCGGCGACGGCGGCGACATCGCCGTGTGGTTCGGCCGCCTCGTGCCGGAAAAAGGCGCGCACCTGGCCATCGACGCCTGCAGCAAAGCCGGCGTGCCGCTGGTGCTGGCGGGCCGCAACGGGGACCACCACTACTTCCGCGACGAGATCGAACCCAGGCTCGGCGACGGCGCCCGATGGATCGGCGAGCTCTCCCACGCAGAACTGCGGCGCCTGGTTGCCGGGTGCGGCGTCGCCGTGGTCAGCCCGCGGTGGGAGGAACCGTTCGGCCTCGTCGCGTTCGAGGCGATGGCGTGCGGCACCCCCGTTGCAGCGTTTCGACGCGGCGGCATGGGCGAGCTGCTGCGCGACGCCCCAGCGGCGCTCGCCCCAGCCGACGACGTCGACGCACTCGCCGCCGCGATTACGCAGGCGCGTGGGATTGGCAGGGACGTGGTGCGCCGTTGGGTCGTCGATAGGCATTCGCTCTCCCAAACCGCGAGGCACTACACCGACATCTTCCGCCAGGTGGCGGCGTTTGGAAAGGTAGGAAAATGATCGGGATTTACGCCCACCACCACGGCTCCGGGCACCTGCACCGCTGCCGCGCCATCCAGCGCGAACTGCGCGCGATGGGCCACGAAGCGCAGATCCTGTCCACCGCAGGCGGGGACGTTACGCTTCTCGACGACGCCAGCGACACCCCACGGCCCCTACGCAGTGCACGCGCCATGACCGCCGGCGGCACGCTGCACTACGCGCCGTACGGGGCGCCGCAGATCGCATCGCGGTTCGCGCAGATCGCCGACTGGGTGGCAGAAAACCAGCCCGAGGCGTTCTACGTGGACGTGTCCAACGAGGTCGCCGCGTTTGTGCGTCTGATGGGCGTGCCGGTGGTGGTGCACGCGATGCCCGGCTACCGCGGCGACGCCCCGCACCAGCTCGCCTACGCGCAGGCCGACGCGATCGTGGCCGCGTGGCCGGACTGGGTCGAGGTGCCCAGCCACCTGCGGGCGCACGCCGACCGGCTGCACGCCGTCGGCGGGATCTCGCGGCTGTCCCCGCGCGAGGGGGTGAAGCGCGACCCGAACCACGTGGTCGTGATGGCGGGCCTGGGTGGCTCGACGTGGTCGCCCGAGGACTGGGAGGCGGTGCGGCGCGCCTGCCCCGAGTACCGGTTCACCTTCTTGGGCGGGGACAACCACGTCGACGACCCGACCGAGCTGCTGCAGTCCGCGGGCATCGCCGTGACCGCCGGCGGGCAAAATTCCGTGGCGGATTTGGCCGCCACCGACACCCCGGCGGTGATCCTGCCGCAGCCGCGCCCCTTCACCGAGCAAAAAGCGGGCGCGAAAGCACTCGAATGCCTAGCGACGGTACGAAACGCCTTCCCAGCCCCCGAAGAATGGCCCGAACTGCTGCGCCGCCGCGACACCGACTGGGGCCGCTGGCAGACGCACGGCGCGGCGCGCCGGGCCGCCGAGGTCATCGCCGGCGTGGCCGCCGACCCCGGCCAGCCTGCGACCTGCGTGATTACGCTTGCCGACGCGAACCGGCGCGACCACCTGACCCACCAGGTCAACCTCATGCCGATGGGCGTCGACCACGTCACCGTCGCACTCGCCGATGCTGACGTGCTGGCCAAGGCCGTGCCGAAAAGCCACGTGGTTGCGGGGCCTGACAACCTCGCCGCCGCCCGCAACCTGGGCGCGAAGGTGGCCATCCAACGCGGCGCCGAGGTGCTCGTGTTCCTCGACGCGGACTGCCTCGCCTCCGACGCGCTCGTGCCGCGCTATGTTGCGGCGCTGCAGCAGCGCCCCGACGCCGTGGCCGCCGGCCCGGTGACCTACATGGACGAGGGTCAAATCCGCGTCACCGACCCCGACCCGCACCCGGCCCGCCCCAACCCCGCCGACGGCGAGCTCGTCGACGCCGACAACTACAACCTGTTCTGGTCCCTGTCGTTCGCGCTCACCGCAAAGACGTGGGCGCGCATCGAGCGGGACTTCGGCGGCTTCGACCCCGGCTACGAGGGCTACGGCGGGGAAGACACGGACTTCGCCCGCGAACTTCAGCGCCACCGCATCCCGCTCGTCTGGGTCGGCGGCGCCCACGCCTACCACCAGTGGCACCCCGTGTCGTCGCCGCCGTGGGAACACGTCGACGACATCGTCGCCAACGCCAACCGATTCCACGACAAATGGGGAACCTTCCCCATGGAAGGTTGGTTGGAGGCGTTTGAGGCCGAAGGTGCCGTCGAGAAGCAAGAAGCCCCAGAGCGCTATATCCTGCGAAACTATGAACTTCACCATCCACGAAGGAAGCACTGACTGCCCAGTGATCGTGCACGCGCCGCACGCGTCGCGCGAGATCCCGGCCGAGGTTGCCGCCGATTTCATCGCCACCGACGAACAAATTGCGCGCGAGCTCGACCGCGTCACCGACGACCACACCGACACCCTCGCCGCGGCCGCCGCCGAGCAATCCGGCTGCGCGCCGTGGATGATCGTGAACAACCTCTCCCGCCTGGTCGCGGACCCGGGGCGGTTTTCCAACGAACGCGAATCCATGGACTCCACCGGGCGCGGCGCCATCTTCCTCAAACTCGGCGACGGCAACCCGCTGCGGCCGCTGGACATGGACATCGCCGACCTGAAAGCCAAGTACTACTTCCCGTACGCCGACGCTGTGTCCAAGCTGGTATCCGGCCGCATCCAAGACTGCGGCTGCGCCGTGATCGTGGACGTGCACTCCTACAACAACCAACCCGACGAGTACCGCATCCACCCCGGCAAACTCCTCCCGGACGTGTGCATCGGCACCCACTCCGTGCACACACCCGCCGTGCTTGCCGACGAAGCCGACCGCACCTTCACCGCCGCCGGCTTCAACGTGGAGCGCAACACCCCCTTCGCCGGGGCGTACGTGCCGGTGGACTACGACAAGAACACCTCCGTGTTGGCCGTGATGTTCGAGGTGCGCAAAGACCTGCTGGAAAATGACGAATCGCGCGTGCGCGTCGAGGCGGCCCTGGCCGAAGTGATCCGCAAGGCCGTGGAGATTTCCCGCACCGACATGGGCCGCCCGATGTAGCCGTTTTTTGGGCATGCCTGTATGCCCCGCCCGGGTGGGGCGGGGTGTTGGGGGTGGGTTTTAGTCGAAGAGCAGCTCCATCGCGCCGGGGGTGGTCATGGGGACTTGTGTGCCGTTGGGGGCGACCCAGTGGATGCGGGCGTTGGGGTTGTCGATGTAGCCGAACGGGCCGTTTTTGTTGTCGGCGTTGACCCCGTTGTGGAAGGGGCAGAGTTCGGCGAGGTTGTCCATGTTGGTCATCCCGCCGTAGCGCCAGGCGTTGATGTGGTGTGTTTGGGTGGTTTCGGCGGAGTGTTTGCAGTCGGGAAACGCACAGGCCGGGCAGAGCAGCTTCGACATGGTCTTTTGTTTGGGGTTGGCGCAGCGCTTTGCGTGGTAGAGGTTGACCGGTCCTTCTTGGGGGTGGAACGCGGCGACTTCTAGGATGTCGCCGAATTCGTGCTCCATGTATTCGGCCCCTGTCATGGTGGTGCCGTCGGTGCAGATCAGGGTGACTTCATCGCCGGTGCCGGATTGGATGCGGGTCCAGTCGGCGATCGGCACCAGGATGATCGGCCGGAAATTCGCCTTCGGTATGCCTTTGCCGTCGCGCAGGATCCCGATAAGCGTGTGGGCCATTTGGGCAGCGGCTGGGTCGTCGGCGTCGATGAGTTTGCGCAGCAGGTGCTCTAGGTCCGCCAGATCGCGCTCGTTGTAGGTCAGGATCATGGTGCGCATGCCCGCCTTGGAGCGGGAAAACCTGCACGAGGGTGGGGCTGGTTTGACGGGTTGTTTGATCAGCCGCTTGATGCGCTTGGTTAAGGCCCGATACGAGCCGCGGTGGCGCACCAAATCCAACCGGATGCGCCAGCGTTCCGCGGCTCCTTCGACGGCGAGCAGCTTTTTCTCGATGTGGATGAGTTGGTCGACGGGCATGCCCTCGGCGGCGGCTAAAGCGTCTTGTTGTTTGCGGGTGAATTGGGTCGGCCCGTAATACGCGTGGTGCACCCGCGCCAAATCGCGGACTCGGCCGGTGGACAGGCCGGCGGACATGGCTATGTCGCGGTCGAAGTCGGCGAGCATGCCCACGCCTGCGGTGACAAAGTCGGTGAAGTTCATGGCCCAGAAGCTAGGGCAACGGATGGGGCGTCGAAAAGCATCCGCGAAAAATCTGTGGATAACCGCGTTGAAGCGTCAACAGACAACGCCGGTTATCCACAGCACCAGCTTTAGCGCTTGGACACCTTGCCGGTCTTGCCTGCCACAGGCGCGACGACGGAGGCACGCGCGAAGAACCAGCCCAACGCGGTGACACCCGCCGCCACCAGGAACAACACCACGCCGATCCAGCTGGTGGCGTCCTCGCGCGCGGCGAACATTGCGTTCATGTTGCCGCGCACGCCGGTGGTGAGCACGAGGAACACGTGCACCACCACAAACGCCACGAAGTAAATCATGGTGGGGAAGTGCACCGCGCGCGCCCACGACATCGGCACGGCCTTCCACGATGCTGGCCACATCCCGCTCATGCGGAAACCGGACGCGATGGCCAGCGGGGAGGCGATGAACACGGTGACGAAGTACGACAACTCCTGCAGCGCGTTGTAGTGCAGCCAGGGGTTCTCCGTCGGCCAGTCCAGCGAGAGGTACTGCAGGCCCGCCGACACCGCGTGCGGGATAACCTCCCAGCTGGTGGGCACGATGCGCATCCATTGCCCGGTGGTAAACAGCAGCACGAAGAACACCACGCCGAGGACAACCCACGCGATGTCGAGCGCCTGGTGCAGCCACAGCGTCACCGAAATCTTCTTGCCGCCTTTCTTCGGCTGCCAGTAGGCGGCGGGGCGTTTCTCGCGGCGCACGTCGATGCCTGTTTTGATGATCAGCGCCATGAGGAACATGTTGAAGAAGTGCGCCCAGTTCAGCCATCCGGGCAGCCCGGTGGGGGCGTTGTCCGGCAGCGGCTGGATGCCGTTGTAGCGGGCGATGAAGTCGGCGCCCGCCTCGGTGCCGACGTACCAGCGCGCGCCGAACACGGCCGCTGCCAGCAGCAGGAGGGCACCAATCGCCCAGGGGAGCCATTGCCTTGCGACGCCCTCCGGTTTCCCCGCCGTCTCCACCCGAGCCGGCCGCGGGGTTGGCTGCTGGGCCGGTTCTCGGGCCGGCTGCGGGGCCGGCTGCGGGGTCGGCTCGGGCGCCGTCTTGGCGACAGCGTCGTCGACCACCGTCGCCGCCACAGGCGCCGCGGGTGCTGCCTCGGTTTCCGGCTGCGGTTCGGGCTCAGCTCCCGGTGCTGGGGCGGCGACGCGCACGGTGCCGGCGGGCGGCCACGGTTCGCCGCCCTCGACGCGCGGCATGCCTTGGCGCAGCGGCACCTCGACGGTGTGCGCGGGCTCTGCGTCGTCAACCGTGGCGGTTTCGGCAGCGGGCACGGCGGGTGCGGCAACCTTCACGGTCCCGGCGGGCGGCCACGGTTCGCCGCCCGGCACGCGCGGCAGGCCCCGGCGCAGCGGCACCTCAACGGTGTCGGCGGAGACAGGCGTCGGTGCGGCCTCAATCGGCGCGGCCTCAACCAGCGCGTCTGCAACGTTGACGGTGCCTGCGGGCGGCCACGGTTCGCCGCCCGGCACGCGGGGCAGTCCTCGGCGGAGTTCTACCTGCATTACTTGCGCGCCTCAATCTCGGAGATGATGTCCGGAACCAGGTCGAACAGGTCGCCGATGATGCCGAAGTCGGCGATGTCGAAGATGGGGGCGTCCTCGTCGGAGTTGATCGCCACGATGGTGTCGGCGGTCTGCATGCCCACCAGGTGCTGCACCGCGCCGGAGATGCCCACGCCGATGTAAAGCTTCGGGCTGACCATGACGCCGGTTTGGCCGATCTGCGCCTCGTAGGCAACCTGGCCTTCGTCGACGGCGGAGCGGGTGGCGCCGACGGCGGCCCCGAGGGCGTCGGCAAGCCCGCCGACGAGGTCCTCGAACATGTCCTCGTCGCCGAGCGAGACGCCGCCTGCGACGACCTTGTCGGCGGTGAGCAGGTCTGGGCGGTTGGAGGTGCGCTCAACCGGGGTCACGGAGAGCACTTCTGCCTCTCGACGCCCCGACGGCGCCACCTCCAACTCCCGCACCTCAGGCGTGGTCGCGTCTGCGCGCGTTTCCACAGCGCCCTTGCGCACGGTGATCACCGGCGCGGAGTGCGTCGACGCGGCGGAGGCGGTGTAGACGCCGCCGAAGTTCTGGTGCTTGGTGACGATGCCCTGGTCGTCGTGGGTGATGGCCGTGACGTCGGTAAGCAGCGCCTTGCCCTTGCGCGCCGCGAGCCGGCCAGCGGCTTCGCGCCCGCGCACGGTGTGGGCGAACAGGACGGCTGCTGGGAAGAGTTCGTCGAAGGCGGCGGCAGCTGCGTCGATAAGCGGGGCGTTGTACACGAGCACGACGGCGGCGCCGACGGCACCCAGCTCCTCGGCGTGTGCGGGGTCCTGCGCCAGCACCACCGGGGTGCCGACGGCGGATGCGGCGCCGATGAGCTCGGCCGCACCGGGGCTCACCGCACCATCGAAGGAGCGGTCCGGGACAACAAGAATCTGGGTCATGGCTGCTCCTTAAATGACGTTTTCGGATTCGAGGAAGTCCACCAGGCGGGCCGCGGCGGTGGAATTGCCGTCGATGATCTCGCCGCGCTCGCGCTCCGGGCGGCGCTCGATGCTGGTCATGATGGCGCGCGGATGCGTGAAGTCGTCCGGGTCCACGCCGAGCTCGGCGAGCGTGATGGCGTGCAGTTCCTTCTTCTTCGCGGCCATGAGGCCCTTGAAGTTGGGGAAGCGCGGGTCCGCGAACTCGTCGGCGACGGACACCACGGCCGGCAGCTGGGCCTCAAGCTGGGCGGTGGCGGCGTCAGAAGCCTGGGTGGCGCGCACGGTGTCGCCCTCGAGCGTCAGCTCGGTGAGGTTGGTCAGCACCGGCCAGTCCAACAGCTCGGCCATGAAGGGGGCGATGACGCCGGTGCCGCCGTCGGAAGACTCGGCGCCTGCGATGACAAGGTCGTAGCCCTGCTTCTCGACGAGCTTCGCCAACACCTCAGCCGTCAACGTCACATCCGCACCGGTGAGAGCCTCGTCGGAGACGATGTACGCCTCGCTCGCGCCCATGGCGATGCCGCGGCGCACCGAATCGGCGGAGGACTCCGGGCCGACGCTTAAGATCTCCACCTCGACGTTTTCGCCCGCTTCGGCGATGCGCAGCGCGGCTTCGACGGCGCGTTCGCTGACCTCGTCGGCGACGACGTCGCCGGAGCGGTCCGTCAAACCTGTCTGAAGGTTCATTTCGCGGTCACTGTACGTGTCCGGCACTTCTTTCAGCAGCACTGCAATGCGCACGGCCACTCCTTGCTCTTGAGCTTTCTGGGGTTCGCGATCGCTGTGCAGTGTAACGCACGGCTAAAAGTCGAATCCCCCGAAGTCAAAGCCGCCGCCGTCGCCGAAGCCGCCGAAGTCTCCGCCACCGGCGTCGCCCATGTCGCCCATTTCGCTCATGTCGCCGGTGCCGTCCATTCCCTCGCCGAGCCCGCCGGCCTCAAACGCCTCCGCGGACGCCACGCCGGACATGCCGGCGAACATGGTGGAGTAGAACATCATGGAGCTAGCGGCCCACACGCCGGTCATCATCGCCGGGCCCCACCACGCGGTGGAGTACCAGCCGGCCGGCACGGGGCGGCCCGCGACGGCGCCGCCGGGGTAGTAGTGCGGCGTCTGCGCGGTGGCGTGCGGCGACGCCGTGACCTGCGTGCCGTCCTGTTGGGTCACGGTGCGCTGCTCGGTCACGCGCCCTGCCTGGCGCTGGCCCTCCAGCTCCGGCAGCTGCGGGCCGGCGGGCAGGCCCATAATCTCGCGGGCCGCGTTGACGTAGTGCAGGCCCTCCAGCGCGGATTCGCGGGCCAGCATCGCCTGTTTCACGGAACGTGCGTCGCTCAGCCCGGCGGATGCCGCGTTGAAGCGTTCCGAGGCGTCGGCCATCGCCTGCTGCGATGCGGTGTCGTTGCCGGAGAGGTTCAGCACCTGCGAGCCGAGGCGGTCGGTCCACCGTTTGGCGTCGGCGTATGCGTCGTCGAATGACAGCTGCTGTTGCTGCGCCACCTGGCGGCGCGACGGCTGCACCTGGCGTTGCCCGCCCATCATCGGCAAAAACAGGATGGGGGCAAGGATGAACAGCAGAAAAAGTAGTCCGAACACAGTGGCTCCTTTGCGCGTCTGGTCACGTGTTTGGTTCAACCGTACCGGCTGCGCTAACATTCCCAACAGCGCTTTTGGCGTATGGGAATGTCGTATAGTGGCTAATACCTCAGCCTTCCAAGCTGAAGACGCGGGTTCGATTCCCGTCATTCCCTCCACACAAAAACACCGGTTCCGGTTGCGGGGCCGGTGTTTTTGTGCCCTCAATGCGGACAGTGATTCAAGCACCGCTACAATGACTGTCCTGAACCGCACACGTTCTACGAATGTGGTTCATACCGTGCGGTTTTACCGCAACGGGGCGTGGCGCAGCTTGGTAGCGCACCTGCTTTGGGAGCAGGGGGTCGCAGGTTCAAATCCTGTCGCCCCGACCAAGGCGGGCCCGTGGATTCACGGGCCCGCCACATATAGACATCTGACAATCGTTGTTTCGATCTAGTACAGGAGAAATCCGTGAAGACTTCCGTCGACAAGCTCAGCGACACCCGCGTGAAGCTCAACGTCAGCGTGCCGTTCGACGAGCTGGGCAAGGAAATTGACCAGGCTTACAAGGCCATCGCCCAGCAGGTCAATATCCCGGGCTTCCGTCGTGGCAAGGCTCCGCGCCAGCTCATCGACGCTCGCTTCGGCCGCGGCCCGATCCTGGAGCAGGTTGTCAACGACATGCTGCCGACCCGCTACGAGCAGGCCCTGGCGGAAAACGAGATTAACCCGTTGGGCCAGCCGGAGATCGAGGTCACCAAGATTGAGGACAACGACGTCGTCGAGTTCACCGCTGAGGTCGACGTCCGCCCCGAGATCGAGGTGCCGGACTTCTCCAAGATTTCCGTGAAGGTCCCGGAGCTTAAGCTTGACGACGAAGCAGTCGACGCCGAGCTGGACACCCTCCGTGAGCGCTTTGGCGAGCTCAAGGACACCAAGCGCAAGCTGAAGACTGACGACTACGCGATCATCGACCTCGAAGCGACCGTCGACGGCGAGAAGCTCGACGATGCTTCCGCCGAGGGCCTGACCTACCGCGTCGGCGCCGACGACCTGATGAAGGGCCTGGACACCGCGCTGCGCGGCATGAAGACCGACGAGGACAACGAGTTCGAGTCCGAGATCAAGTACGGCGAGCACAAGGGCGAGAAGGCGACCGTGAAGGTCCACGTCCAGCAGACCAAGGAGCGTAAGCTGCCGGAGCTTGACGACGACTTCGCGCAGATGGCGTCCGAGTTCGATACCGTCGAGGAGCTGCGCAACTCCACCCGCGAGCAGGTCGAGGAGAACGCCAAGGCGAAGCAGGCCGCGGACATCCGCGACGAGGTGCTCAAGGCTGCCCTGGCCGAGTCCAAGTTTGCCCTGCCGGAGTCCGTGGTGGACGAGCAGGTGCACAATCAGCTGCACCAGCTGCTGGGCCAGGTGGCACACGACGAGAACGCGCTGGCGCAGCTACTCGAGGCTCAGGGCACGACCCGCGAGGAGTTTGACAAGCAGTCCCGCGAGCAGGCTGAAGAGTCCGTGCGCACCCAGCTGTTCCTCGACGCTGTGGCCGACCAGGAGCAGCCGGAGGTCTCCCAGCAGGAGCTGACCGACCACATCCTGTTCACTGCGCAGTCCTACGGCATGGACCCGAACCAGTTCGTGGCCCAGCTGCAGCAGTCCGGCCAGATTGCCAACCTGTTCTCCGACGTGCGCCGCGGCAAGGCCCTGGCCATTGCCATCTCCCGCACCCAGGTCGAGGACGAGGCCGGCAACAAGGTCGACCCGAACGAGTACTTCGGCGAGGTCGAAGAGGACGAGGCTGAGACCACCGAGGCTGAGGAGAAGTAGAAACTTCTCGCGCTAGCGAGCGGCCGGGGCGTGTCTGCCCCGGCCGCTTTTGCGTGCCCGCTGCAGGATCGTTCACTCCCTCGAAGGCACGCGATGAATTAGTTCCCACTTGGACGGATGGATAGTTCACTTTCCCCAGGCCGCCGGAAACCCCGATGCAGGATCGTTCATCGTCTAGTGAACTATTTTGCAGCCCCACCCCAAACCGGGGCGCCCACCCCGACACTTCGCGGCGGAATCTGTCAGGAATCGTCAACCCCGACCCCAACCCCCACCCCAAAACCCGACCCGTACGCCGGTAGCGAACAGGCTCGGAGTTACAGAATCACCCGAGTAGGGTAGTGGCGTTACCGGATGAACTAGCAAAGGAGCGTCTTACATGACTTCCCCGACCCAAGGCATGAACCTGGGAGACTCCGTTTATGAGCGTCTCCTCCGGGAGCGCATTATTTTCCTGGGCCAGCAGGTGGACGATGAGATCGCCAATAAGCTGTGCGCCCAGATTCTGCTGCTGTCGGCGGAGGATCCGACGCGCGATATCAACCTGTACATCAACTCGCCGGGCGGCTCCGTCACCGCCGGTATGGCGATTTACGACACGATGAAGTACTCCCCGTGCGACATCGCCACCTACGGCATGGGCCTGGCGGCGTCGATGGGCCAGTTCCTGCTTTCGGGCGGCACGAAGGGCAAGCGCTACGCTCTGCCGCACGCGCGCATCATGATGCACCAGCCGTCCGCAGGCGTCGGCGGCACCGCGGCCGACATCGCTATCCAGGCTGAGCAGTTCGCGCAGACGAAGCGCGAGATGGCCGAGCTCATTGCGGAGCACACGGGCCAGACGTTCGAGCAGATTACGAAGGATTCGGACCGCGACCGCTGGTTCAACGCCCTGCAGGCGAAGGAGTACGGCATCGTGGACCATGTCATCGATAGCGCCGCCCAGGCTGGCGAGCACGCCATCGGGAACAACTAAGGCACACGAGGAATTAAGGAGACACCGACTATGACTTTCCAGATGCCCAACTCCCGCTACGTGCTGCCGCAGTTCCTGGAGGAAACGAGCTTTGGCACGAAGCAGATCGACCCGTACGGCAAGTTGTTCGAGGAGCGCATCGTCTTCCTGGGTACCCAGGTGGACGACACGTCGGCGAACGACATTATGGCGCAGCTTCTGGTGCTGGAGTCCCAGGACCCGGACCGCGACATCACGATGTACATCAACTCCCCGGGCGGTTCGTTCACCGCGCTGATGGCTATCTACGACACGATGCAGTACGTCCGCCCGGACGTGCAGACTGTCTGCCTCGGCCAGGCCGCGTCGGCTGCCGCGGTGATCCTCGCCGCCGGTGCGCCGGGTAAGCGCGCCGCGCTGCCGAACTCGCGTGTGCTGATCCACCAGCCGGCTACCCAGGGCACCCAGGGCCAGGTGTCTGACCTGGAGATTCAGGCCGCGGAGATTGAGCGCATGCGCCGTCTCATGGAGGACACGCTCGCGCACCACACCGGCCGCACCTCCGAGCAGGTCCGCATTGATACCGACCGCGATAAGATCCTGACCGCTTCTGAGTCTGTGGACTACGGCATCATCGACCAGGTCTTTGATTACCGCAAGCTCAACGGCTAAAAGCACATGAAAAACGCGCCCGGTTCGCTCCGGGCGCGTTTTGCTTTGCGACGAAACCTTCGGCTACTCCGCCTTATCCCCGGATGCCGGGTCGCAGAATGCCACGGCGTTGCGGATGGCCTCAGGCGCGGCTTCGAAGTCCTCGCGTGCCCAGCAGATATCGCCGTCGTCGGTGGTGGTCGGGTCGACGGAGACCCACCCTTGGCCCTTGGCTGCCCAGTAGTAGTCCTGTCCATCGGAGGTGACGGTGCGGGCCCATTCGCGGTCGCAGAACGTGCTGTATTCCTGGCTTCCGCTGGCCTCACCCTGGGTGGGCCAGGCGCAGGTGGCGCCCGGGCGGTCGTCGATGATGGTTTCGCGCACCGGTGCTGGCTCGCGCGCCTCCTTATTGGAGTTGTTCGAGCTGCGGGACTCGGAGCGCTTCGAGCTGGATTTTGTGGACGTGCGCGTGGACGACTTAGTGGACGAGCTTGTCGAGGACTTCTTGGTCGTGGTGGAGGACGAGGTGGTCGTTTCCTTATCGTCCTCATCGTCGTCGGACTTGGTGGTCGTCGGCGTCGGGGTGGGGGTGGTGCTGGTCTGTGGGAAGTCCAGCACGGGTTCCGCCAGGGGTTCTACGTCCGCGTTTGAGTCCGAGCAACCGGCCAGCAGCGACGCGGCGAGGGCGGCTGCGGCGAAGGCAGAGAAAGTGCGGCTGCGATTCACGGATCGGTTCCTTTCGGGGTGCGCGTTTTAGTGGCGCACCGGTGGGCACGATTGTTTAACGTGTACAGGCTAGCGGATGCGATTACGGGAAACCGCGTCATGGCCCCTTTGTGGCGTGAAAGCTATGGTTTGACGCAACGACTACACTCGGTTGGGATTGACCGAAGACGGGAGTAGATAGGCGCATATGGCAACTACGCACGACAGCGCGAACCTGCTCAAGTGCTCTTTTTGCGGGAAGAGCCAGCAACAGGTGCGCAAGCTCATCGCCGGCGGCGGCGTCTACATCTGCGACGAGTGCATCGAGCTGTGCAACGAGATCATCGAGGAGGAGCTCGCCGGCGCGCAGAACAACAAGGGCGCGGACGACCCGGACCGCTTGCCGCGCCCGAGCGGGATCACGGCGTTTCTGGACGAGTACGTCATTGGTCAAGACACCGCGAAGCGGACCCTTGCGGTGGCGGTGTACAACCACTACAAGCGGATCAAGGCGGAAGGTTCCAATGTGTCCAGCCGCAAGCGGGACGAGGACGTGGAGATCGCCAAGTCGAACATCCTCCTGCTCGGCCCCACTGGCTCGGGCAAGACGTACCTGGCGCAGACGCTTGCGCGGATGCTGAATGTGCCGTTCGCCATCGCGGACGCCACCAGCCTCACCGAGGCGGGCTACGTGGGTGAGGACGTGGAGAACATCCTGCTGAAGCTTTTGCAGGCGGCGGATTTCGACGTCAACCGCGCGCAGCAGGGCATCATCTATGTCGACGAGGTGGACAAGATCTCGCGCAAGTCCGAGAACCCGTCCATTACCCGCGACGTCTCCGGCGAGGGTGTGCAGCAGGCGTTGCTGAAGATCCTGGAGGGCACCACCGCGTCGGTGCCGCCGCAGGGCGGGCGCAAGCACCCGAACCAGGAGTTCATCCAGGTGGACACCACGAACATCCTGTTCATCGTCGCGGGCGCCTTTGCGGGGCTGGACAAGGTGGTCGCGGAGCGTGTGGGCAAGAAGGGCATCGGCTTCGGCGCGGAGATCGACTCGAAGGAGCAGCGCGACGAGGCGGACCTCCTCGCCCAGGTGCAGCCGGGCGATCTGGTGAAGTTCGGTCTCATCCCGGAGTTCATCGGCCGTCTGCCGATCCTCGCGCACGTGAACGACTTGGATCGCGATTCGATGAAGCGCGTGCTCACGGAGCCGAAGAACTCGCTGGTAAAGCAGTACAAGCGCCTGTTCGCCATGGACGGCGCCGAGCTGACCGTCACTGACGGGGCGCTCGGTGTGATCGCCGATAAGGCGGCGGAGCGCAAGACGGGTGCGCGCGGTCTGCGCGCGATTATGGAGGAGCTGCTCGTCCCCATCATGTACGAGTTGCCGGACCGCGAGAATGTCGCGGAGGTTGTCGTCGATGAGGCTGTGGCCCTCGGCGAGGGGGACCCGAAGTACATCGAGGCCGAGGAAAAGCAGTCTGCTTAAGAGCTCACCTTCGGTCCGTTAGACGATCCGGCCCTCGTCGCCGTAGATGTCGAACAGTTCGTCCGGGTCTGCATCCTCGGTAGGTGCCGGGGTGGCTTCGAGGTAGGACTCGTAGCCGGAGTACGAGATGTTTGAGGTCAGAAACGCCAGTACGGTGTCGATGACCATGCGGCGCATGCCGTCGATGTTGCGGCGGCTTTCGACGTCGACGCCGAAGACGTGTTTGGCGGTGGCGGCGTTGCCGACGCGGTAGAGGCACAGCGACGAGATCAGGGTGAGCAGGTCCACCGCGGTGATGCCGGGGCGGAACGCGCCGGCGTCCTGGCCGGCGAGCAGGAGCCGCTCGGCGTGGAGGGTGACGTCGCGCACGCCGGCGAGTGCCGAGGCGTCTTCGGCCGCTACAGCCGGGTCCAGGTTTTCCCGCAGGATCAGGCGCACGGCGTCGGGGTTGTGCAAAAAGGCGTGGTAGAGCGCGTCGACGAAGCGGCGCATCCCTTCTACCGGCACGGCGTGCGAGCGGTTGAGGATGTTTTCCGGCGGCGCGAGCTGGTCCAGCGCGAGGCGCAGCGCCGCGGCGTAGAGGCCGTGCTTGTCGCCGAAGTGGTAGTGGATCATCCGCTTGGTCATGCCGGTTTTCTTGGCCAGCGCTTCCACTTTCGCGCCGGTGTAGCCTTTGCGGGCGAACGCGGCCAGGGCGGCGTGGACCACGGAGTCAGGGGAGGTCGCGTCGGCACCGTCGGTCACGTCCGTCCCCTTTCGTTTGAAATACCCCTCAATCGTGCACCAGATGCCCACTCTCGGGCGTATAGCCGTGAAATTCCGCCCCGGCCGGGGGTAGGTTATCTGTGAGTCAACGCACATGATGTACGAGAAGAGGAGAAAGACATATGGCAAAGATCGTGGTCACTGGCGCCGCCGGTAACATCGCCTACTCCCTGCTGTGGCGCATCGCCGCCGGCGACGTCTTCGGCGACGAGCCGGTGGATCTGACCCTGCTGGAGATCCCGGCCGCGGTGCGCGCCGCGGAGGGCACCGCGATGGAGCTTGCTGATTCCGCGCTGCCGCTGGTGGGCAACATCGAGGTCACCGACGATGCCGCTAAGGCCTTCGACGGGGCAGAGGCCGCCTTCTTAGTCGGCGCGAAGCCGCGCGGCAAGGGCGAGTCCCGCTCGGACATGCTCGTTGCCAACGGCCAGATCTTCAAACGCCAGGGCGAGGCCATCAACAACGGCGCCGCCGACGGCATTCGCGTCCTGGTGGTGGGCAACCCGGCCAACACCAACGCCTATATCGCCTCGAAGGCGGCACCGGATGTGCCGAAAGACCGCTTCAACGCGTTGATGCGCCTGGACCACAACCGGGCGCAGTCGATGTTGGCGGACCGGCTGTCCGTGCCGTCGAGAAGCATTGAGCGCCTCGTGGTGTGGGGCAACCACTCGGATATGCAGTTCCCGGACGTCACCTACGCCAGCGCCGACGGCGCGCCGGTGGAGGTGGAGCGCGACTGGTACACCGAGGAGTTCATCCCGCGGGTGGCGGGGCGCGGCGCGGAGATCATCGAGGTGCGCGGCAAGTCCTCCGCGGCGTCCGCGGCCTCGGCGTCGGTGGACCACATGCGCGACTGGATGCAGGGCACGGATGGGCGTTGGGCGACGGTGGCGTTGCCGTCGACAGGCGAGTACGGCGTGGACGAGGGCCTCATGTTCGGCTTCCCGGCCACCAGCGACGGCGCCTGGCATGTGGTCGAGGGGCTTTCGCTTAACGACGACCAAAGGGCACGCCTCGACAGCAACATCGAGGCCCTGCGGAAGGAAGCCGCCATCGCCGACAAGCTGTTTTAGGGCGCTGGTTAAGATAGGGCGCGTGACTGAGACGAACGATCTGAACCGCGCGAACCAACTGCCCAAGTCGTGGGAGCCCAGCGCCCACGAACGCGACCTGTACGAAGGCTGGGTCGACGCCGGGTATTTCACGGCGGATCCGCAGTCGGACAAGCCCGCGTACTCGATCGTGCTGCCGCCGCCGAACGTGACCGGCCAGCTGCACATGGGCCACGCGCTCGACCACACGCTGATGGATTCTTTGGTGCGCCGCAAGCGCATGCAGGGCTTCGAGGTGCTTTGGCTGCCGGGTATGGACCACGCCGGCATTGCCACCCAGACCAAGGTGGAGGCCAAGCTCAAGGCGGAAGAGGGCAAGGACCGCTACGACTACGGGCGCGAGGAGTTCATCGAGCGCGTCTGGGAGTGGAAACAGCAGTACGGCGGCACTATCACCACGCAGATGCGCGCCATCGGCGACTCGGTGGATTGGTCGCGCGAGCGCTTCACGCTTGACGACGGCCTCTCGCGCGCCGTGCAGACCATCTTCAAGCAGCTCTACGACCGCGGGCTGGTCTACCGCGACTACCGCCTGGTCAACTGGTCGCCGGTGCTGGAGACTGCTGTCTCCGACATCGAGGTGGTGTACAAGGACGTCGAGGGCGAGTTCGTCTCCATCCGCTACGGCTCGCTCAACGACGACGAGCCGCACCTGATCGTTGCCACCACTCGTGTGGAGACAATGCTTGGCGACGTCGCTATCGCCGTGCACCCGGAAGACGAGCGCTACGCGCACCTCATCGGCCAGGTCTTCGAGCACCCGCTGCGCGAGGATTTGAAGCTTGAGGTCATCGCGGACGATTACGTGGACATGGAGCTGGGCACCGGTGCGGTGAAGATTACCCCGGCGCACGACCCGAACGACTACGAGATGGGCCTGCGCCACAACCTGGACATGCCGATCGTGATGGACGAGAAGGGCCGCATCGCCGATACCGGCACCCGCTTCGACGGCATGACCCGCGAAGAGGCCCGCGTAGCCGTGCGCGAGGCGTTGGCGGAGCAGGGCCGCATTGTCAAGGAAGTGCGCCCGTACGTGCATTCCGTGGGCCACTCGGAGCGCTCCGGCGAGCCGATCGAGCCGCGGCTTTCGCTGCAGTGGTTTGTCAAGGTCGACGAGCTGGCGAAGATGTCCGGCGACGCCGTGCGCTCCGGCGACACCGTCATCCACCCGGATTCCATGGAGAAGCGCTACTTCGACTGGGTGGACAACATGCACGACTGGACTATCTCGCGCCAGCTGTGGTGGGGCCACCGCATCCCGATCTGGTACGGCCCGGAGGACGAAAACGGCGAGCGCGACGTGGTCTGCGTCGGCCCCGACGAGCAGCCGCCGGCAGGCTACGAGCAGGACCCGGACGTGCTGGACACCTGGTTCTCGTCTGCCCTGTGGCCGTTTTCCACGATGGGCTGGCCGGAGAAGACCCCGGAGCTGGAGAAGTTCTTCCCCACCACCGTGCTGGTCACCGCCTACGACATCCTGTTCTTCTGGGTGGCGCGCATGATGATGTTCGGCACCTTCGCCGGCCAGGAAACCCCGGAGGTCCTTGGGGCCGGAGCGGAGCGGAGGCCTCAAGTTCCGTTCGAGCACCTTTACCTGCACGGCCTGGTGCGCGACGAAAAGGGCCGCAAGATGTCCAAGTCCCTGGGCAACGGCATCGACCCGATGGACTGGGTGGAGCAATACGGCGCGGACGCGCTGCGCTTCGCCCTGGCCCGCGGCGCGAATCCGGGCGTGGATCTGCCCATCGGCGAGGACCACGCAACCGCCGCCCGCAACTTCGCCACCAAGCTGTTCAACGCCACCAAGTTCGCGCTGATGAACGGCGCGCACGTGGATAAGCTGCCGGCCCGCGAGGCGCTCACGGACGCGGACCGCTGGATCCTGGACCGCGCCGAGGAAGTGCGCGCCAAGGTGGACGCCTACCTGGACGACTACCAGTTTGCCAAGGCCAACGAGGCGCTCTACCACTTCGCGTGGGACGAGCTGTGCGACTGGTACCTGGAGATCGCCAAGACACAGATCCCCAAAGAGGGCGAGACCGAGCAGGGCGAAAACACCAAGATCGTCCTCGGCCGCGTGCTCGACGTCATGCTGCGCCTGCTGCACCCGACCATGCCGTTTGTCACCGAGGTGCTGTGGAAGGCGCTCACCGGCAATGACACCGTCACCACCGCGCCGTGGCCGACCGCGGACGACACCAACGGCGGCGCTGAGACTGACACCCAGGCGCGCACCCGCGTCGAGGACGCCATCAAACTCATCACCGAGCTGCGCCGCTTCCGCTCCGACCAGGGTGTCAAGCCCTCACAGAAGGTGCCGGCCCGCGTGGACTTCGCGTCCGCGGACCTGGCGGAGCTGGAGGACGTGGTCCGCCAGATTGCCAGGGTGGAAAAGCCGGGGGAGGGCTTTAGCGCGTCGGCAAGCATTGAGATGCGCCTGAGCAAGGCGAACCTCGACGTCGCCCTGGACACCTCCGGCACCGTCGACGTCGCCGCCGAGCGCAAGCGCCTGGAAAAGGAGCTCGCCGCGGCGCAAAAGGAGCTGGACACCACCGGCGCGAAGCTGGCCAATGAGCAGTTTTTGGCCAACGCGCCGGAGGCCGTGGTGGAAAAGATCAAGGTCCGCCAGCAGGTCGCGCAGGAAGAGTTCGAGCGCGTCACCGCACGCCTGGACCAGCTGCCGGAGGCCTAAGTGGCTAGCGAAGAGTTTGAACTGCCCGAACTTCCGGAGCAGTACGACATCCAGCAGACCGACGCCGGCCTGACGCTTAACCTCGGCGCGCCGGGGGAGAGCAACGAGAGCGATCAGCTCGCCCCGCGCGGCGTGAGCGAGGAAGATCTAGCCGCGCTCGCGCAGGTGGAAGCCGAGCTCACCGCCCGCTGGCCGGAGACGGACATTGACCCGTCGCTGGAGCGCATCGCGCTGCTCATGGATTTCCTCGGCGAGCCGCAGAAGTCCTTCAAGGTCATCCACGTCGCCGGCACCAACGGCAAGACGTCCACCGTGCGGATGGTGGAGTCGCTGCTGCGCTCGTTTGGCAACCGTGTGGGCCGCACGACGAGTCCGCACCTGCAGTCCGTCACCGAGCGCATCGGCATCGACGGCGAGCCGATCCACCCGGCGGACTTCGTGCGCATCTACCGCGAGATCGAGCCGTACATCCAGATGGTGGACGAGCGCACCGGTGTACCCATGAGCTACTTCGAGGTCATGGTCGGCATCGCGTTCGCGGCTTTTGCGGATGCGCCTGTCGACGTCGCCGTGGTCGAAGTCGGCATGGGCGGGCGCTGGGACGCCACCAACGTGGTCGACGCGGACGTGGACGTGATCGCGCCTGTCGGCCTGGACCACACCGACTACTTGGGCGACACCCTCGCCGAGATCGCAGGCGAAAAGGCCGGAATTATCCGCAGCGCGGACGCCGTGGCCGTGATCGGCCAGCAGGACCCGGACGCAATGCGCGTGATCTTGGAGCGCACCGTGGAGGTCGGCGCGCCGGTAGCACGCTTCGCCCAGGAGTTCGGTGTGGCAGCCAGCGAGGTGGCCGTGGGCGGGCAGACGCTCACACTCAAGGGGCTGTCGGGCGAGTATGCGGACGTGTTTATCCCGTTGTCCGGGCCGCACCAGGCGCACAACGCATCGGTGGCGCTGGCGGCGGTGGAGGCGTTCCTCGGCGCATCCGCCGAGCGCACGCTCGACGCGAACACGGTGCGCGAGGGGTTCGCCGCCACCACCTCGCCGGGCCGGTTGGAGCGCGTGCGCGCCACCCCCACGACGTTCATCGACGCCACCCACAACCCGCACGGCGCGCAGGCGCTCGCGGCGGCGCTGGAGCGCGATTTCGATTTCACGCGCCTGATCGGCGTGCTCGGCATTTTGGGCGACAAGGACGCCCGGGGCATCATGGAGGCGCTTGAGCCGGTGCTCACCGAGGTCGTGATCACGCAGAACACGTCCCCGCGCGCCACGGACGCCTACGAGCTGGCGGAAACCGCCCGCGAGGTGTTCGGCGACGAGCGCGTGCACGTCGAGGAGCACTTGCCATCCGCCTACGAGCTCGCCGTGGAGCTGGCGGAGGAGGCGCTCGCCGAGGTGGGCGTGCAGTCCGGCTCCGGCGTGCTCATCACCGGCTCGGTGGTCACCGCCGGCGAGGCCCGCGCGATGTTTGGAAAGGACCCGCAATGACACGCAGCAACCAGCAGATGGGCCCGCTCGGCCCCGGCAAGGAACCGGTTAAAGACCCGATGTCGGGGCTGACCGGCGTGCTCTCCGGCACGCTGATCATGGAGGCCATCACGGTTCTGCTTATCCTCACCGTCATCCTCAAAGTCGACGGCGGCGAACACTGGACCACCTTCAACTGGGTCTACATCACCGTGATCGGCCTGGCGCACGTGGTCATGGCGTTCTTCCAGAAGAAGCCGGCCGCGCTCTGGATCGACATTGCGCTGCAGATTCCGCTGATCTTCGGCTTCTTCATCCACTGGTCGGTCACGGCGGTGGGCATCATCTTCGGCATCGTGTGGTACTTCGTCATCCGCATGCGCTCGGAGATCGTCCAGCGTATGCGTGGCGGCTACCTCACCACCCAGCACCTGGGCACTTAGAGGGGCACTTAGAGGTCCTTGCGCAGGATCTTGCCGGCGGCATTGCGGGGGATCGCGTCCACGAACGCCACGGCGCGCACCTTTTTGTAGGCGGTCACGCGCGCCGCCACCCATTCCATCACTTGGGCCTCGTCTAGGGGCCCATGCTTGACGACGAAAGCCTTCGGCACCCCGCCGCGCTCGGCAACAGCCACGTCGCTGATCTGCGGGTGCGTCAGCAGCAGTGCTTCGAGTTCGGCCGGGGCGATCTGGAACCCGTGGTACTTGAACACGTCCTTTGCGCGGTCGACGACCGTGACTGTCTCGTCCGGGTTGACCCGCGCGATGTCGCCGCTGCGCAGCCAGCCGTCCACGATGGCACCGCGGGTGGCCTTGGGGTTCCCCAGGTAGCCGCGCATGATCTGGGGGCCGCGGACTTGCAGCTCGCCGTCGGCGCCGTCGGGCAGTTCCGCGCCGGTATCTGAGTCCACCACGCGGAATTCGGTGTTTGGGATGGCGTACCCGATGGTGCCCGGATTTGACCGGCCGGCGATGCCGACGTGCGTCACAGGCGAGGACTCGGTGGTGCCGTAGCCCTGCAGCATGACAATGCCCAGGCGGTCCTCGACGCGGCGAGCCAGCGCCTCGTCCAAGGGTGCGGCGCCGCAGACCATGTGGGCGCAGGCGGCGAAATCGGCCGGGTTGATGGCGGGGGAGTTCGCCAGCGCCAGCGCGATCGGCGGGGCGATGAAGCTCAGCTCGATGGAGTGCGCGCGGTGGGCGCGCGCGAACTCGGCGAGGTCGAAGCGCGCGGCGGTGAACACGTGCCGGCCCGCGGCAAGCGACGACAGCAGCAGCGTGTTCAAGCCGTAGATGTGGGAAAACGGCAGGGGAGCGGCCACGCGGGTGCCCTCGCCGATGCCGCTGGCGGCTAGCGCCGCGTTGAACTGCACCGCGTTGGCTGTAATCGAGCGGTGGGTCAACTCCACGCCCTTGGGTAGCCCGGTGGTGCCGGAGGAAAACGGGATGACCGCCACCGAACCGGGGTCCGCCGGAGCAAAAGCGTCGGCGGGGCCGGGGGCGAGATCGCCCGGCTCGATTCGGTGGGTGACGCCGGCGAGGGCGGAAAGACGCGACGCTTCGGCGTCGATAAGCGAATGCCCGATCAGGCACGTCGTCGCACCCGTGCGCGAGACGGCGAGTAGTGCGGCCACGAAGTCGATGGAGTTGGGCAGCCGCAGCTCAACCACGCTGCCCGGATCCACGCCGCGGTTTCGCAGGCGGGTGGCGGCCGCGTCCGCTACCGCCCACAGCTCGTCGTAGGTGACGGTGCGGCCTGTGTCGTACTCCGTGATGGCGGGCAGCTCCCCGCGCGGGACCAGGCGGTCGAGCGCAGTGTTCGGCAGCGCGACATCCGGCAGGGGAGAGCTGTGCACCATGGGCAACAAGGCTACGGTATGGCCCATGCGCATCGTGAGTTTCGCCCTAGCCGCCGTGTTTTCCATCGTCGCTGTGGTGGCCGTGTACACAACCCTGCCCGGGTGGGTGGGCACCGTGGCGATCGTCGCCGCCGGGCTGTTTTTGGTGCTCGGGTTCTACGAGCAGTACAAGCGCCGGGAAGACATCGCGCCCGAGCTTGACGACGAACAACGCGCCACCGTCCAGCGCATGAAAGCCGAGGGCAACTTCCAGCTTGCGGTGCAGCAGGTGCAGCTGTGGTTCCGGGGCACCACCGCAGAGGACGCAGCGCGCATCGTACGGGAGGCATAAATACGACTTTGGGGTAAGATTTTGGGCTATGACTGAACGTACTCTGATCCTGATCAAGCCCGACGGTGTTGCAAACGGCCACGTCGGCGACATCATCTCCCGCATCGAGCGCAAGGGCCTGAAGCTTGTGGAGCTGGACCTGCGCACCGCAGACCGCGAAACCGCTGAGAAACACTACGCCGAGCACAAGGACAAGCCGTTCTTCGGTGAACTGGTGGACTTCATCACCTCCGCACCGCTGGTCGCCGGCATCGTCGAGGGCGAGCGCGCCATCGAGGCGTGGCGCCAGCTGGCCGGCGGCACCGACCCGGTTGCCAAGGCCACCCCGGGCACCATCCGCGGCGACTTCGCTCTGTCCGTGGCGGAAAACGTGGTCCACGGCTCCGACTCGCCGGAGTCCGCTGAGCGTGAGATCGGCATCTGGTTCCCGAACCTCTAAGCGCACGTAGTCAGACACCGCAGCCGCCACGGCTGCGGTGTTTTTCACGTCTAGGGCGGGGGAATTTCAGTCGCGACGGGCTAATTGTTGTATAAATAGAGTCGCATGTGATCCGCATAGTGAGAAAGGTGAACCGTGGTGGCATCTCGCAGCGAGCAGGTACGGGCGGTGGAGAAGCGCTCTGCGATCCTGGATGCGGCGATTGACCTGTTGCTTGCGGAGGGGCTCAAGGGGCTGACGCACCGGCAGGTCGCGGCGGCCGCATCGGTGCCGGTGGGATCCATCGGGTACTACTACTCCACACGCGACAAGCTGGTGGCCACCTGCTTCGAGCAACTGGTGCAGGTCCGCCTGGAAGCGATGGAGCGCGCGAAGGGCGCAGGGGTCGAGCTTTCAGACCCGGTGCAGTTGGCCGAGTCGGTCGTGGACGTTGTGGCGTGCGGGCAGACGACGCGCGCGAGTGCGGTGGTCGCCGCGTTCATCGAGGCCCAGCGCGAAACAGGCAAAGTCGGCGACTACGTCCGCCAATCCACCGACGAGCTCAAAGATCTCATCGCGGAGCTTTTGCAACGCGCCGGTGTGGATTTCAACTCCGCGCGAGTGCTGCAGATCGTGGTCGGCACGGCGCTGACTGAACGCCACGAGAACGCCCCCGTTGCGGCGGTGGCCGACCTTCTGCGACTGGCCGAGAAGTAATCCTTGCCCCGCACCCCAGGGATCGCTGTGCCACAATGGTAAGCGCAAGCGCCGCGACGCGACGCTAGGAAACTTTCACATGTACCGCACCGTGGGGTTCGCCGTGCGGCCGCTTCGGCAACGTTTTGCCAGCGCCCGGCCCACCCCGGCGGGTTGCGGCTGAGCAAAATTGGAGAGTGACGCACATTGGCTGGTCACAAGGCATCCGAAGAGAATATTTACGCCGCGTTCGACCGTTCCCAGCTGGCGGAGAAAACCCGCGTGTTCACGCTGGCTAAAGCGCTGGGCGTGCCGTCGAAGGAGCTCGTGGTCGCGCTGTCGGAGCTCGGCGTGGTCAAAGTTGCGCAGTCGACGCTGACGCGCGCTGAAAGCGAGCAGCTTCTCGACGCACTCGCGAACACCGCCGCCACCACCGACGACGAGGAGACTGCAGACGACGCCGCGGACGAGAAGATCCGCCAGCGCGTGCGCAAGGACGTGGAAAACGAGATCCACCAAATCGAGGATAAGGTCGAGGCGGACCTGCGCGAGGGCCCGCTCACCGACGTCGAGCCGGAGATCACCCCCGTGCCGGAGGAGACCGCCAACCGCGCCCCCGTCTTCAAGGCCCCGGAGCGCAAGCGCCGCCGCGCCACCCGCGCCGCGGCGCCGAGCGAGGAGAAGGAGCCCGAGCCTATCGACGAGGTTTCGCCGGAGGACGCGGATAAGCAAGAGCCCGAAGTGATCGAAGAGCCGAAGGCGATCAAGGGCTCATCCCGCTTGGAAGCGCAGCGCCGCCGCCGCACAGAAAAGCGCGAAGAGCATCGCAAACGCTCCCGCATTGTCAGCCAGGCCGAGTTTTTGGCGCGCCGCGAGTCCGTCGAGCGCCACATGGTGGTGCGCGAGCGCGACCGCCGCGACGGCCACGGCAAGATCACCCAGGTCGGCGTGCTCGAGGACGGGCTTCTGGTGGAGCACTTCGTCACCGCCGAAAGCCAGTCCTCCATGATCGGCAACATCTACCTGGGACGCGTGCAAAACGTGCTGTCCAGCATGGAAGCCGCGTTCATCGACATCGGGCAGGGCCGCAACGGCGTGCTCTACGCCTCCGAGGTGGACTGGAAGGCCGCCGGTTTGGGCGGGCGCTCGCGCCGCATTGAGCAGGCCCTCAAATCCGGCGACCAGGTGCTGGTACAGGTGACTAAGGACCCCGTCGGCCACAAAGGTGCGCGCCTGACCACCCAGATCTCGCTGGCTGGACGCTACCTGGTGTATGTGCCGGGCGGCCGCAGCGCGGGCATTTCCCGCAAGCTGCCGGCGCCGGAGCGCAAGCGCCTGAAGGAAATCCTGAACCACGTCGTGCCCGGCAAGGGCGGGGCGATCATCCGCACCGCCGCCGAAAACGTGCCGGAAGAAGCCATCGCGGCCGACGTGAACCGGCTGCACAACCAGTGGACCGCGATCCAGGAGCAGGCGGAAAAGGAGAAAAACTCCAAGGGCGCGAAGCCGGTGACCTTGTATGAGGAGCCGAACATCCTGGTCAAGGTTGTGCGCGACCTGTTCAACGAGGACTTCACCTCGCTCATCGTGGACGGCCGCAAGCCGTGGAACACCGTCCACGCCTACGTGCAGTCCGTCGCCCCGGACCTTCTGGATCGCCTGGAGAAGTTTGACCGCTCCAGCCACGACGGCAAGGACGCCTTCGAGGTCCACCGCATCGACGAGCAGCTGCAAAAGGCGCTGTCGCGCACCGTGTGGCTGCCGTCGGGTGGCACCCTGGTCATCGACCGCACCGAGGCCATGACCGTCATCGACGTCAACACCGGCAAGTTCACCGGCTCCGGCGGCTCGCTGGAAGAGACGGTCACCTCCAACAACCTGGAGGCCGCCGAGGAGATCGTGCGCCAGGTCCGCCTGCGCGACATCGGCGGCATGATCATCATCGACTTCATCGACATGATCCTCCCCGAAAACCAGGATCTCGTACTGCGCCGCCTCAACGAGGCACTCGGCCGCGACCGCACCCGCCACCAGGTCTCCGAGGTCACCTCCCTGGGCCTGGTGCAGATGACCCGCAAGCGCCTGGGCAACGGCCTGCTGGAGACGTTTTCCACCGAGTGCGAGTGCTGCGGCGGCCGCGGCATCATCGTCACCGACGACCCCGTCGAGCACGACCCGTACTCCGAGCGTGGCCGCGACGAGCGCTCCAAGCGCCGTTCGCGTGACGACGAGCACCGCTCCTCCCGCGGCCGGAACAAGTCCGCCGACTCAGACGCCGAGACCGCGCGCCGGCCACGCCGCTCCAAGCGCAAGCAGCTCAACGAAGACGAGATGGACAACTTGCTCAACTCGATCTTCAGCGATGACAGCAACGACGGCGACGACAGGGATGGCAGCGACGGCAGCGACAGCGACGCTTCCGAGGGGCGCCGCCGTTCCTCGCGCCGCCGGGGCCGCCGCGGGGGCAACCGCGGCCGCGGGCCCCAGACAGACACCCAGGGCAAGCAGGAAGAACGCCCGGAAAGCGACAAGCGCCCGGAAAGCGACAAGGACGTCCCGCAGCAGAGCTTCGAGGAAGCGGTGGAGGAGTTCGACAACTCGCCGCGCCGCAAGCGCCGCACCCGCGGCAATTCCCGCTCCGACGTCCGCCCACGCCGCCAGGACTACCAGGACACCGCCGCAGAAGCTGCCCCGGACGCCGAGAAGGATGAACCGGTAGCGAAGGCGAAGCCGGCGGCGGGCCGCAGGGGCCGCCGTCGCGCCGTGCGCAAGTCCAACGCCACAGCCAACGCCACAACAAACGCAGCAGCCGCGCAGCGCGACGCTGGATCTGGGGAGAAGGAGAAGCGTCGGGAGGCGGAGCGTCGTCGAGAAGCAAAGGCTTCCCCGCGGCGCGGACGCAGGCGCGCCACCCGCCGCAGCAGCTAACGCGGTTTGGTAAAGCGCATGGTGCCGGTGTAGTCTTGCCGAGTCGCTGTTTCGGGGCGTGCCGCCTCGTTGCCTACGCATGCGGGCACGGCAGGCCACAATAGGCCCCGAAGCGCTCAAACTGTTCCATTTCCGCCCCCGAGCATGCAGGGGGCGGGCGAGTAGAGATAAGGGGTAACCCTCTATGTACGCGATCGTCAAGACCGGCGGCAAGCAGTACAAGGTTGCCGAGGGCGACCTCGTCAAGGTCGAGAAGCTTGAGGGTGAAGCAGGCGACAAGGTCGAACTCACCCCGATCCTTCTCGTAGATGGCGCAGACGTCACCTCCGGTGCCGACGCACTGTCCAAGGTCAACGTGACCGCAGAGATCGTCGAGCACGGCAAGGGCAAGAAGATCAACATTCTGAAGTACAAGAACAAGACCGGCTACAAGGTCCGCCAGGGCCACCGCCAGCCGCAGACCACCGTCAAGATCACCGGCATTAAGTAACCACTAGGAGAAATTGAACAATGGCAACCAAGAAGGGTGCATCCAGCTCCTCGAACGGTCGTGACTCTGAGTCCAAGCGCCTCGGTGTGAAGCGCTTCGGTGGCCAGCAGGTCAAGGCCGGCGAGATCCTCGTCCGCCAGCGCGGCACCAAGTTCCACCCGGGCGACAACGTCGGCCGCGGCGGCGACGACACGCTGTTCGCACTGACCGCAGGCTCCGTCCAGTTCGGCATCAAGCGCAAGCGCCGCATCGTCAACATCGTCCCGGCCGACGGCCAGGGTGTTGCTTCCGAGGTCCTCGAGCAGGCTGAGGCAGCAGGCGTTGTCGACGAAGGCACCGCCGACGAGGCAACCGCCACCGCGTAACCGCGAAGCGTAGGCGCCGCCGGTCCATTCGGGCCGACGGCGCTTTTTGCTTATCATCGTCCGTGTCCTAAAGAAAGGCGGCAAACCACCATGGCCCAATTCGTTGATCGCGCAACCCTGCACCTGCAAGCAGGCGACGGCGGCCACGGCTGCACGTCCGTCCACCGCGAAAAGTTCAAGCCGCTCGGCGGTCCGGACGGAGGCAACGGCGGCCACGGCGGCGACATCATCCTCGAGGTATCCACCCAGGTGCACACGCTGCTGGATTTCCAGTACCGCCCGCACATCAAGGCGCAACGCGGCGCGAACGGCGCGGGCGATTGTCGCAACGGCGCGCGCGGCGAGGACCTCGTGCTGCAGGTGCCGGTGGGCACGGTGGTGCGCAGCGAGGACGGCGACGTGCTCGCGGACTTGACCGTGCCGGGCACCCGCTTCATCGCCGCGGAGGGCGGCTTCGGAGGTTTGGGCAACGCAGCCTTGGCGACGGCGAAGCGCAAAGCCCCCGGTTTCTCGCTGAAAGGCGAACCAGGCGAGGCGCACGACCTGATCCTGGAGCTGAAGTCGATGGCGGATGTGGGCCTGGTCGGGTTTCCGTCGGCAGGCAAATCCTCGCTTATTTCTGTGCTGTCCGCCGCAAAGCCGAAGATCGCGGACTACCCGTTTACCACGCTCGCGCCGAACCTGGGTGTGGTCAACGTCGGCCACGACACCTTCACCATCGCGGACGTGCCCGGCCTGATCCCGGGCGCAAGCGAGGGCAAGGGACTCGGCCTGGACTTTTTGCGACACATTGAGCGCACCGCGGTGCTGGCGCACCTCGTGGACGTGGCCACGATGGAACCGGGCCGCGACCCGCTCTCCGACATCGAGGCCCTCGAACACGAGCTGGACACCTACGCCGACGCCCTCGACATGGACTCCGGCCTGGGTGACCTGCGCGAGCGCCCGCGCCTCGTGGTGCTGAACAAGATGGACATCCCGGAGGCCAAGGAGCTCGCTGAGTTTTTGCGCGCGGACATCGAGGAGAAGTTCGGCTGGCCGGTGTACATGATCTCCACCGCCACCCGTGAGGGGCTGGACGAGCTGAAGTGGGCAATGTGGGACATCGTCAAGCGCACCCGCAAAAAGCGTCGCACCACGCCTATCGACGAACCACAGGTCATCCGCCCCAAAGCCCTCAGCCGACGCGGCGACGACGGCGGCGTGGAGGTCGTGCGCGACCCCATGTACCCGGAAGGCTGGCTGGTCACCGGCGAAAAGGTGGAGCGCTGGGTGCGCCAGACGGACTTCGAAAACGACGAGGCCGTCGGCTACCTGTCGGACCGCCTAAACAAGGCAGGCGTGGAAGACATGCTCCGCAAGGCCGGCGCCCACGAGGGCGACACGGTCACCATCGGCGAGATCTCGTTCGACTGGGAGCCGACCATCGGGGGCGACCCGACGCTGGCCGGCCGCGGCCAGGACGCGCGCCTGGGCGGCACGGACCGCACGTCCGCCGCCGAGCGCAAGCGTGCGTCCCAGGCCCGCCGCGGCCTGATCGACGAGTACGACTACGGCACCGGCGAAGAAGCCGACCGCGAGCGCTGGCAGGGCTAGAAGCCGCTGCACACCTCCATCACGTCATCGAAGTCGGCGCCGAGCCCGCCCATGGCTGCGGCGCAGGCGGTGCCCTTCCACTTGCCGCTAACGATCCACTGCTCAAACTGCTTGAGTTTCTTATCGGCCCACATGGTTGCCTCGAAGGCAAACTTATTGTCCTGGTATTCCTTGTCGCGGCAGCCCCACGTGTTTGTGCCCTCGAGCAGTTCGAGGTAGGTGCCGCCATTTGTGTCGGCCATAGGGGTGATCGTAAGCATGCGATCGGCGCGCATATTCACTCGGTCGGTGGCGTAGCACTGCGTCCCGAGGTGTTGAACGTTGGTGTCGCCGAGCTGGATCATCTTGGTGGAGCCCGGAATCGTCGAGCGGAATTTGACACCTTTGTATCCGACACCGGGAAAGTCGGACTCGAGATACTCCGTAATCTCCTGTGGATCTGTGTCGGGGTAGTAGACAGTGGTTAGCTGGCCGGTTTCGTCGGCCTGATAGTTCACGATCTGGGATTCCGTGAACTCGGGTAACTCTACCCCTGGAAATGCCTGCAGTTCGGTGAAGGTGGGTTCTTTCTCACCGCAACCGGTGAGAAGGAGGCATGCGGAAATGGCAACGGGTGCTAGAAGGCGTTTCATGGATATAGCTATAGCGCATTCCCTGTCAATCTACTGTGCAATTGATGAAAGTTTCAGGGCCTGCGCTTGCCTAACAGCAGGTCCATCGCGCCGTGGTGCCCGTGCGGGTTAGCCACGAGGTACCCGCGCGCGGGCTGTGGCCGGCGTCGATTAGTTGTTGGCGGTCGAAGTGCTCCAGGAACTCGAGCGCTGTTGTGTCAAATTCGTTCACGTGTCGAAAACTATCCGTAAAAACGGAACGCGCAAGACCCTTCCGAAATCTGTGGATAACGCTGGGCGGGTTATTCACAGGCGTAGACTTCACACGCATGACAACGCTTCGCAACCAGATCGCCGCCGCCCGCCGCATTGTGGTCAAGCTGGGCACAAGTTCCCTGGTAAACGCCTCAGGCGAGCTGGATCCGGCGAAGATCGACGGCATCGTGGACGCTATCGAGCACCGCATCGCGCGCGGTTCCGAAGTGGTCGTGGTTTCCTCGGGTGCGATCGCGGCGGGCATGGGGCCGCTGGGGTTAAAGGCGCGCCCGCGCGATCTGGCCACCAAACAGGCGGCCGCGTCGGTGGGGCAGATCCACCTCGCGCAGGTGTGGGGCGCCTCCTTTGCGCGCTATGGCAGGACGGTTGGCCAGGTGCTGCTCACGCAGAGCGACGCCGGGTCCCGAGAGCGCGCCCGCAACGCGCAGCGCACGATCGATAGGCTGCGTCAGATGGGCGCGGTGCCGATCGTCAACGAGAACGACACGGTAGCCACCTCCGAGATGCGCTTCGGCGACAACGACCGCCTCTCCGCCATCGTGGCCACCCTCGTGTCCGCGGACGCGCTGGTACTGCTGTCGGACGTGGATGGACTCTACGACAAAAATCCATCAGACCCGAGCGCCAAGCTTCTCGACGAAGTCCGTTCCGGCAACGACCTCACCGACGTCGAAGCCGGCGACGGGGGCGTCTTCGGCACCGGCGGCATGGCGGCGAAGGTCTCGGCCGCGCGCCTGGCCACCCGCGGCGGCGTGCCGGTGCTGCTGACCGCCACGGAAAACATCGACGCCGCGCTCGATCACGGACAGGTGGGCACTGTGTTCCACACGCGCCCAGGCCGGAAACTTTCGGCATGGAAGTTCTGGGCTCTCTACGCAGCGGACGCCGAGGGCGTGCTGCGCTTGGACAAGGGCGCCGTCGAGGCCGTGACCCGCGGCGGCACGAGCCTGCTCGCGGTGGGGATTACCGGCATCGAGGGCGAATTCCACGCCGGCGACATCGTGGAAATCCTGGGCCCGGATTCTGAAGCCGTGGGCCGCGGCGAGGTCGCCTACGACGCCGCGGAGCCTGCCGCGATGTGTGGTCGCCACTCCGACGAGCTGCCCACCCACCAGCGCAGGGCCGTGGTGCACGCGGATTACCTGTCCAACTACGCCTCGCGCCTGTAGTAACTAGTCTGGGCGGGCATGAAGTTCACGTTTTTGCCCAAGCCCAAAGACGAGCCGATTGCCGCGCTGGAGGCGGAGGGCCACCAGCATGTGGCCCTCGAGGACAACCCGGACATGATCCTCTTCGGCGGCGGCCCGGGCGACTTCCCGGACCAGCTGCCCGATTCCGTCAAGGTCGTGCAGATCCAGTACGCGGGCGTGGAGAACCTGCAGGATGTCTTTGCCAAGCACGCGGCAAACGGCGTGCGTTTCGCCAACGCCGGCGGGCTGTACGACGACACCGTCGCCGAGTCCACCCTCGCGCTGCTGCTCGCGGTGGAGCACCGCATGAAGGCCGTGGACCGCGAGTGGAACAATACGCAGCTGTTCAAGGAGAAGCAGTACCTCTTCGACAACAAGAAGCTCGCGATCATCGGTGCAGGCGGCATCGGCAAAACGCTGATCCGCTTCCTGGAGCCCTTCGGCATGGAGATCACTGCGGTGAACCGCTCCGGCAACCCCGTCGAGGGCGCAGACCATACCGTGACGCTTTCCGACGATGTCTGGGACAACCACGACTACTTCGTCCTCATCGCCCCGCTCACCGAGGAAACCCGCCACATGGTCAACGCGGAGACCATCGGGAAAATGCCTGATAGCGCGGTGGTGGTCAATGTGGGGCGCGGGCCGCTCGTCGATACGCAGGCGCTCACGCAGGCACTTGCCGACGGCCACCTGCGCGGCGCCGGCCTGGATGTCACCGAGCCCGAGCCGCTGCCCGCCGACCACGATCTGTGGGGCCTGGACAACTGCGTGATCACCCCACACGTAGCCAACATCCCGCGGTTTATGGAGCGCCGCATCGGCGGGCTGGCCGCGAAGAACTGGGAGCTGTTTACCGCGGGCGAGAAGATGGCCACTGAAGTGGACGTCGACGCGGGGTACTAGCATGCAGACTGACCAGCAAAGACAGGCCGAGCGCGAGGAGGTGCTCGCGAACGTTCAGTGCGGATGTTGTGCCTGCAACGGAGGCTGATTTCGCCGAGGAGTACCTCAGCATGGACATCGCAAGCGCCGTCGTGGACGGCGTCGAAGGTGCGATCGCCCACATCGCGCGCTACTCCAGCGGCCACACCGAGGCAATTGCGGCCCAAGACGCCAATGCTTTACGACGATTCGCTGACGCCGTCGACGCCGCAGCAGTCGTACTCAACGCATCGACCGCCTTTACGGACGGGGAGCAGTACGGCATGGGGGCCGAAATCGGCATCTCCACCCAGAAACTGCACGCCCGCGGGCCGATGGCGCTGCCGGAGCTGACCACCACCAAATGGATCCTGGAAGGTGCAGGCCAGGTGCGCTAGTCTATCCGCGTGAAAAAATCCCGTTCCTCCTGGCGGGCCCGTATCGGCCTGTTCGCCACCGCTGTCGCCACCGCCGTGACAGCCACCGTTTCCCCCGTCGCGCCCGTTCCGGAGGCCGACGCGCAAACCCGCTGCCCGGCCGTCGCGGTCATCGCCGCCCGCGGCTCCGGCCAAAACAACCAGATCTACCCCACGCGCTACTCGGGCGGGGCGGCCTGGACCTCCAACGGCTGGGAGGCGGAGACCATCCGTGCCTTCCTGCAGCATGCGGAGCGCCGCTACGTGGCCACCCACGGCGGTAATTCCCTGATGAAGGACGTCGAAGTCATCGGCCTGGAGCCGCGCTACTACCCGGCAACATTCCCGGAGTACGACGTGCCCGAGGTCGCCGTGCCGTCGACGTTTTTGCAGGCGCTCGGTCTCGCCTTCCAGTGGGCCAGCCCGATGTTCATGATGGCGCGCACCGCCGCGAACCAGTTCCTGGACTCGGTGAAGATCGGCCGCGGTGGTGTGATGCAGATGGTCAACGATTACGAGCGCACCACCGGCTGCCGCCCGAAGTACATCCTGTCCGGCTACTCGCAGGGCGCGATGATCCTGCTCGAGCACGAGCGTGAACTGGCCCGCCGCGGCCAGCTCGCCGGCGTTGTCTACTTCGGCAACCCGAACACTGCCCGAGGCGACTGGTCCACCGTGGGCGTGCGCGGCGGCGGCGCAGGCGGCATCCTCGGCGCGCTGCCGTTTAACACCAAGACCGCGGCCGCGACCCGTAACCGCGTGAACTACTGCCTGCCGCTGGACGCCGTGTGCGACCTGTCGCGCCAGACCCTGGAAGCCTCGCGCCCCACCGGCGGCAATCACGCCCGCTACTTCCGCTGGCACTCCCGCTGGGACAATCAGGTCTCCGACTCGTTCGGCCGGTTCGTGGATCAGGTACGGTACGGCTAATGAGACGTCGTATCCGTTCCGCTGCCGCCGCGACCGCCTGCGCCGTTGCGCTTACCGCCGTGCCGGCGGGCGCGGAAACCATCACGCGCGACACCGAGGAGCGCGTGACGGTAGAAAAAACCTGCAAGATGAAGGTGGATGAGAAGGGCAACCCGATCATCGACGCAGACGGCAACCCGATTCCCGTCACCGACAAGGACGGAAAACAGGTGTGCGAGGAGAAGAAGGTCGCCGGCGGCTCCAGCAGCAGCGCCAGTAAGTGGGCGGACGACACCACTGATGAGCTGCGCATCGGCGCCATCGTCGGCGTAGTTGGCGCGCTGCTCGCGCTGGTGCTCGGCGGCGGTTTGCTGTTCATCGAGTCCGTGGACATCACCATGCTGCCTCCGGCGAGGTAGCGGCACATGGCAGAACACTTTGCAGCCTCCCTGGATGAGGCGCGGCGCATCGGGGTGATGGGCGGCACGTTCGACCCCATCCACCATGGCCACCTAGTTGCCGCGAGCGAGGTGGCGGACCGGTTCAACCTGGACGAAGTCATCTTCGTGCCCACCGGCCAGCCCTGGCAGAAGGCGGGTAAGACCATCAGCCCGGCGGAGGACCGCTACCTGATGACGGTGATCGCCACCGCCTCCAACCCGCGCTTTTCCGTCTCCAGGGTGGACATTGACCGAGACGGTCCGACTTACACCATCGACACCCTGCGGGATCTGCGCCAACAGTTCCCGGACGAAGCGTTGTACTTCATCACCGGCGCCGACGCGCTGGCCTCCATCATGTCCTGGCACGACTGGGAGGAGATGTTCCAGCTCGCCGAGTTCGTCGGCGTGACCCGCCCGGGCTACGACCTGCGCGAAGACATGCTGCCGACGGACATCCAAAAGCGCGTGCACCTGGTGGAAATTCCGGCGATGGCCATCTCGTCCACAGACTGCCGCGCGCGTGCCGCCGAGGGGCGGCCCGTCTGGTACCTGGTGCCGGACGGGGTGGTGCAGTACATCGCAAAAAACGCCCTGTACGCCTAAGTAGCACTCTTAGGCCGTGTCGTGGGACAATGGCGGCGTCTGTCCAACCAACGAAGGGTTCCCACTTGACCGCTCCGCAGATCTCCATCGACCGGGCCAAGATTGCCGCGAAGGCCGCCGACGAGAAACTTGGCAAGAACATCGCTGTCATCGACGTGTCCAACGTTATGGCCATCACGGACGTGTTCGTGATCGTCTCCGCCGACAACGAGCGCCAGGTCGCCGCCATCGTCCAAGAGGTCGAAGGCGACCTGACGGACGCAGGCGTGGAGCCGAAGCGCCGCGAGGGCAACCGCGAAAACCGCTGGGTGCTTTTGGACTACGGCAACTTCGTCGTGCACATCCAGCGCGACGCCGAGCGCGAGTTCTACGGCCTGGACCGCCTGTACGCGGACTGCCCAGCCATCGAGGTCGAGGGCCTGGAGCCCTACGAACGCCCCGCCACCTTCGGCAACGAAGCCGAGATGCGCGAGGCACAGAACATCGAGGATCTGCCGCTGGCGGGCGAGGGCCCGGCAGCCGCCGACGACGAGTTCTAGGCCATGCAACGTCGTTTAATCCTGCTGCGCCACGGCGAAACGGACTACAACGCCACCTCTCGCATGCAGGGGCAGCTGGACACGACCCTGTCCGAGCGCGGCGTCAGCCAGGCGCACGCCGCGGCCCAAGAGCTGCGCGACCTGGGCATCTCGAAGATCATCTCTTCCGACCTTGTGCGCGCGAAAAACACTGCTGACGTGGTGGCGGCGGATTTGGGGTTGGCTGTAGACGTCGATAAGCGTCTGCGCGAGACGCACCTGGGCGACTGGCAAGGCAAAACCCACACCGAAGTGGACACCGAGCACGAAGGTGCACGTGCGGTGTGGCGCACGGACGCGACATGGGCGCCCCCGCGCGGTGAAAGCCGCCTCGAGGTCGCTGCGCGCGCGCAGGCCGTGGTGGACGAGCTGATGAGCGACTACGACGAGTGGGACAACTCCGCTGTGCTGCTGGTTTCCCACGGCGGCACCATCGCCGCGCTGACCGCGTCGCTGCTGGGCTTCGTGGTGGCGCAGTACCCGGCGATCAAGGGCTTGGGCAACGCGAACACGGCGCGGCTCGTGGCAATGCCGCGCCTGGACGAGCCGACGCAGACCCGCTGGTACCTCGAAGCTTGGAACCGGGGGCTGAACTAGATGGCGGTGCGCGTCGTGGTGGATTCTTCGGCGGGGCTGCCCGCTGAGGTCGTCCGTGAGCTGGACATCACCGTCGCCGACATGCACGTCATCGGCAGCGGTGAGGACAAGGGCACCTCTGGGGTGTCCTCGCTGGAGCTTGCGGCTTGCTACGCGCGCCAGTTGGAGCGCGGCGGCGATGACGGCGTGATCGCCCTGCACCTGTCTAAGTCGCTGTCGTCCACGTGGTCGGCGGCGGTGGCCGCGTCTGCGGTGTTTCCCGGCACGGTGAAAGTGGTGGAGACGGACGCCGCCGGGATGACTATCGGCGCGGCCGCCATGGCCGCCGCCACCGTGGCGCAGGAGGGTGGGGATCTGGCCGCGTGTGAGGAGATGGCGAAATCCACACTCGCCCGCTCCGAGACGTGGGTGTACCTGCACCAGCTCGACGACCTGCGCAAGTCCGGCCGCCTGCCCACCGGCACCGCCGTGCTTTCCGCGGCGCTTCTGGCCAACAAGCCGATTTTGCGCATCCACGACGGCAAGCTGGAACTCGCCGGCAAAACCCGCACCCAGTCGAAGGCGTTTGCCAAGCTCACGGAGCTGGTGGTGGAGCGCGCCGGCGGCCAGCCGGTGTTCGCGGCGATCCAGCACGCTGACGCCGAGGAGGCCGCTGACCAGCTGGCGTCATCGCTTGAGGCCCAGCTGCCGGAAGGCTCGCGGGTGATGTGCGAGCCGCTTGTCGACGTCATCGCGGTCCACACCGGACCCGGCGCCATCGGCCTGTCGGTTGTCTTTTCTTCTCCGGAATCCGCCCAGTAGGTGTGGATAACCCGCCCTAATCGGTGACGTTGCAACAACGTTATCCACAGGTTTTTCGATGGGGGCTTCCGGTGCGTGGCTGCCGGGCTTAGCGTGCCGGGCATGAACGCCATTGACCGTCTCCAGGAGCTCACCCGGCCCACCGGGGAAGAGGACCTGCTTGCCGTGCGCTATCCCGCGCCGCGGGTGTCCGTGCCGGTGAAGCCGGCCGCCGCGGCGGTGGTCGCGCTGCTCGTTGCGGTGGGGGCATGGGCGGCGCTGCGCGGCGGGGGCGGGGAGGGTGATGAAGTTTCGTGGGAGCAGGTGGCGTCGCCGACCGAGGTCAGCGAGGTGGTTGTCGTGGCGGTGGTGGGGGAGGTGGCCAACCCGGGCCTGATGACGCTGAACGAGGGCTCCCGCATCGCCGATGCCCTCCAGATCGCGCAGCCGCTGCCACACGCCGATTTGTTGGCGCACAACCAGGCGCAACTGCTTGTGGACGGCCAGCAGATCCACGTCCAAGCCATCGGCGCCACACCCCCGGCCGGCGGCGCATCCCAGGCCGGCGGTGCAGAAGGAGCGGCGCCTGCAGAGTCCGGCACCGTGTCGCTGAACTCCGCCTCCGCCTCCGAGCTGACCGCGCTTCCCGGGGTGGGGGAGGCGACCGCGGCGGCGATCGTGGCCCACCGGGAGACCAACGGGCCGTTTACCGCGGTGGAGCAGCTCACGGATGTCCGCGGCATCGGGCCTGCGAAGTTCGAGGCCATGCGCGACATGGTGGGGCTGTAAGCGGTGTCGGAGCTGCGGCTGGTGCCGGCGGCGCTGGCGGTGTGGGCCGCGGCGGCGTGCTGCATCCTCTTCGGGGTCTGGGCGGCGCTTCTCGTCGCCGGGGTCCTCGCCGTATGTTGTCTGGCCGCGCGCGAGCCGGGCCAGGCTGTGCTCACCGCAGGCCTCGGCGCGGCGGGGGCGCTCACGGCTGCGGTGCGCACCCGCGCAAGCGCCCCCGCCTCCGAGGTTGTGGGCACGATCAGCGGCACCCCGAAGCAGACGGATACGGGCGCCTACCTGGTGCGTGTGCGAGTACCAGGCAAGCCGTCGACCACGCCGGTGTTCGCCGACGAGCTGCCCGACGGAGCGGTCGCCGGCGCGCAGGTAGTGAGCCGCGGCGTGTCCAAGGAATCCGGCGTGCCGGGTGTGAACCCTTTCTTGCTCGACGGACACGTCGAGGTCCTCGGCCCGCCTGAAGGTTTGGCGGCGTTCGCGCACCACGTGCGTTCCACCTTCGCAGCGGCGGTGGAGGCGCAGGTGGGCGAAGGTGCGCGCGGGCTCATCCCAGGCATGGTGCTTGGCGACGTCTCCCTGCAACCCGCCGCCGAACAACAGATGTACATCGATACGGG